>SKOZ01000032.1 GCA_007119795.1 Planctomycetales bacterium
CCCGCCAAATCGGCGGCGCGGTGGAAGATCGCCGCGTCGGGCTTCATCACGCCCAGGCGGAAACTGAGCGCGTGCACGAGGAAGGCCTCGCCGAGCCACGCGAACCGGCCGATGCAGTGTTCCCAGTGGCTGTGGCAGGTGTTCGAAAGGATGCCCAGCCGGACTCCCCTCCCGGCCAGGGCGGAGACGATCCCCCGCACGTCTTCTTTCTCTGTGAAGATGTCGCTGGCTGCCCGCCGCAGCTCAGCCCGCTCCGGCCGGGCCCCCGTGACCCCGCAGAACTGGCGGTAGAACGCCTCCTCATCGAGCCGCCCCATTTCCAGTGCTTGCAACAGGTTGCCCGCGAAGAGGGCCTCGTGGACCCGGTCCGGCTCGATCCCGCAGGTTTGCGCCACCTGGTCGCACATCTGCGCCACGCTGAAGTCCAAGAGGACTCGGCCCAGATCGAAGTAGACGAAGCGAGGTGTCATGCAGGCGGCCGACTTGCGAGAAAAACCGGGGGACGCGGTACCGACGAGGCGCCGAGTATAGCGCTGTTCGGCAGCGGCGGCAACGCCCCGGGGACGAGGGGCTGGTTGGCGCTAGAGTGCGGCACGTGGGGAACCGGTTCTCCCGAGATGGACCGTGGGGCGGTGAAAACTCCGTGATCGAACTGGGTCCGACCTCGGTTCCACCCCGTCCCTTTTGCCTGCCTTGTCAACCCACCTGGGCCAGATCGCTTTGGGTCTCGGTCTGGAGGATGCGGAAACGGACTCCCTTGATCGGGGCGCCGCCGTTGTGGAACACCAGCCCTCCAAAACGGTAGTGGGAGAGGCTGCGATGGGTGTGACCGAAATAGACGTGACGAACCCCCGCCTGGGGGCCGTGACCGATGTTATCCAGATAGGCGAGAATGCGGCGGGCCACGCGCTTCCGCGGGTAGACGAGGAAGGGGAGCGGTTTGTGGAGACGGCTGGCGACGAGCAGATCGTAGCAGAGGTTCGGCAGCCAGCCCCGGCGGTGGTGGCGGCCGAGCCCGCGGGTGCGGCGGGCGCGGAGCGATTCGGGCGTCGCGCGGCCGTCGGCCACGTCGCCGTGGAGAAAAACGTTTCCTCCCAGCCGCAGGAAATACGGGTGCCAGAAGAGGTTGGCCCACTCACCTTCGAGCCGGTTCAGCCGGTCGATGAAGCCCTGGTGGAAGTCGTGGTTGCCGAGGACGAAGTGAAACTCGCAGCGGGGGAAGTCCTTCGCCAGCTCGGCGAGCCAGGCGGCGGCCTCGTCGACCGGTTCCCGCGGGCACCGGGCTCGGGCCCAGCGAAAATCGAAGATGTCCCCGCCGAGGACGAAGGCGTCGGCCTGTGCCGCCGCCCTCCATATGGCCGCGGTATAGCGCGGGGCATTCGAGCGCCTAGCCAGAAGGTGGAGATCCGAGACGAAATAGCACTTGGCTTTGGCGGGCAAATGCATACGACCGTAGCGTCGCAGGAGAAGGCAGGGTACGGGGGACGCGGCAGAGGGCGCCGTGCCGGACGAAGGGGAAGGAAAATGCTTCATTTCAAGTATAGCGGAAGACGGGCAGCCGCCAAGACGACATTGCACCGTTGGTCCAACCGCACGAGCGGGCCCGGCGTCGCTGCGCCCACACCGAGAGGTCGTCTAGACCGGGAGGGGCGACTCCTGGCCCTGCCACCAGCTCTCCGCTCGCTGCCGATTCCACTGCACGGCTGCTTCGCAGCCGTCCAGAGCATCGGCGACGGCCTCGGCGGAGGGGAAGCGGTCCTCCGGGGGCTTCTCGAGGCAGCGGAGGATGATCTGCTCTAGGTCGGGCGGTATATGGGGTTGGTGCTGCGATGGGGGGACGACCGCCTCGCGAGCGTGGGCGATCATCACCTTGATCGCCCGATCCGACTGAAAAGGCGGCCTTCCGGTGAGAAGGAAGTACCCTACGGCACCGAGGGCGTAGATGTCGCTGCGCGCGTCGGCGGGGCTCTCCCCGGTGGCTTGCTCGGGGGCCATGTAGAGGGGAGAGCCGGTGATGGTCCCTTCGCGGGTCAGCTCGACGGGTTGCTCGTCGAGCACGGGTTTGACCAGCCCGAAGTCGAGGAGCTTGGTCACGTCATAGACCCCCCCGCGCTTGGCGGCGAAGATGTTCCCCGGTTTGATGTCGCGGTGGATCAGGCCCATGCTGTGGGCCTCGCGAAGGGCATCGCAGGCTTGGCGCAGGAAGTGGATTACTCGTTCAGGGGGGAGCGGTCCGTATCGGTCGACGAGTTCGGCGAGACTCATCCCGGGGAGGTACTCCATGACGTAGTAAAAGGTTCCCTCCTCGGTCCGCCCATAGTCGAAGACCTCGACGGTGTTCCAGTGGGAGAGTTTGGCCATGGCCCGGACTTCGCGCTGGAAGCGGGCCAGGGCACGCTCGTCGCCGGTGCGGTCGGGGTGGATGAGCTTGACCACGCAGGGCCGCTTGAGGAGTTGGTGCTCGGCGAGGAAGACCTCGCCCATGCCGCCGGCGCCGATTCGCCGCCGAAGATGGTACTGGCCGAGCTTGCGGGCCTTGAAGGCCTCCTGGCGGAGGCTGCCGATGGTATCGACGCCGAAGACGCTTCCCACTCCTGCCAGTCCCAGCATCAGGACTACGCCGGTGATGGTGTCCGGGCAGGCGCACGAGGTCAGCGCGGGAAGGAAGAGGACCATGGCCGCCAAGAGGGCGATGGGTGCCGCTGCCAGCCCGGCGATCACCACCGCCGCCCGGCGGATCGTGTTGGGGATGAAGAGGGCATAGGTGAAGATGAGCATCAGCCAGAGACCGACGTCGAACCGGAAGAAACCCTGGCTGGCCCAGTAGAGGGTGCTGAAGTACTGGAGCACGAGGAAGAAGACCGCAGGGAGGGCGAACACCGCCAGCTCCAGCCAGCGGAGCGCGCGGATCGGGATGGACATGCGGTGCCAGATCACGCCTGCCAGGGCCCCTAGAGCCGCAGTCACCACGGCGTGCAGCCCCAGCAGGGCGCGCTCCGCTGCACTGCCGTAGTCCGCGTCGAAGAAGTGCCTGATCAAAAAGAGCGTGAAGCCGGCAGCAAGAAGCGTCACGGCCAACCGCAAGCGCCGGCGGAGCAGGGCTTCGGTCTCGCGCGTCAACTCCACCCCGCTCCCCTCGACCAGGGCCACCGGGGGCCGGTCGCTGCCCGTCGGGCCCGAGTCGCTCGCCATGTCGGAGGCCGACCGGATCCCGGCCACCTGATCGGGGGCCGCATCGAGCGTTGGGGCTATCGACGAGGTCGGCAATGCGTTGGAGGGAGACGAATCTTTACTCATCGGAGGGTGCCTTTCGGCGGCCTCGTGGCAGGAATCCCAAGGCCGTGGGCGGCCATGGTGCCGCCTGACGGATCTCGCCGCCCATGCGTGACGAATTTTCGGCATGCCCAATCCTCCTTATCATACACGCCGCCACCCCCGCGAGCGAATGGCCCCCGCCTGGGCGTTTTCGCCGCCCGCGCGCCGGCCCCTCGAAAAATGGACGGCGTCGGCGGGGCGGAGGTTCCCCAGATGGCTCTGCGAACCTTGGGACAGTCCCGGAAATCCCCCGCCACCTACAGAAATCACCCGTAGCCCGCTCTCTGTCTGCCGCGCGTGACCGGCTACAAAAGGATTCGCGGCTCACGGAGCGATCTTGCCCCCCCGCGCGGACGCACGATGGCGGGACACGAAGAGAACGGTCACTCTGGGTTAGTTGAATTTAACTCATAAGGACCACATTCAGCGGGGCGAATTGGTGGTTTTCGCAGGGCGGAATCGTCGCTCGGCCACGGTCGCCATGGCTTGCATCGGGGCGGTGGACATGCCATGCTGACCGCCATCGGGAGCGGCGGAAGTCGACGCTGCGGGTCGCGCCGTCAGGTTTTCCCATCGTCTCGTCCATAGAAGGGATTTCTCGATGTCGCCTCAGGCTCATGGGGACTTCGACTTCCTCGCGCCGGGCAAGATCGTCTTCGGTTGGAGCCGCCGCCGCGAGGTCGGGGCCTTGGCCCGCACGCTCGGCCGCCGGGCCTTCATCATCAGCGGGGCGAAAGCCCTTACCGAGGAGGGCCTCATCGACGAGGTCTCCGCGGCCCTTCACGAAGAGAAGATCGAGTCGGTCGTGGTGGCGACCATCGGCCACGAGCCGCTGGTCGCCGACATCGACCGGCTCTCGTCGCTCATCCACATCGCCGAAGTGGCGGCGGGCGACTTCATGCTCGCCGTAGGAGGCGGGGCCGCCATCGATCTGGCCAAGGCTCTGGGGGCGATGGCCGTTGTCCCGGAGAGCGCCACCGTCCAGGATTATCTGGAAGGCGTGGGGCGCGGGCTGTCGCTTACCGAGCGCCCCCTGCCTCTGCTGGCCATGCCCACCACCGCGGGTACGGGAGCCGAAGCCACCCGCAACGCCGTGATCTCATCGCTCGATCCGCCGTTCAAGAGAAGCCTTCGCCACGAGTGGCTCATACCGCGGCTGGCCCTGATCGATCCGGAGCTGACCGTTTCGGTGCCCCCGCCGATTACGGCGTCCGCGGGAATGGACGCCGTCACCCAGCTCATCGAGAGCTTCATCTCGAAAAAGGCCCGGCCGGTTCCCCGGGCACTGGCGCGCGAGGGGCTGCGGGCGGCCGTCCCCGCTCTCGCCGAGGCCTATCGCGACGGCCGATCCCGGCCCGCACGGGAAGGGATGGCTTATGCGGCGCTTCTCTCCGGGATGGCTCTGGCCAACTCCGGGTTGGGCATGGCCCACGGCGTTGCGGCGGCGTTGGGGGTCCACTGCCGGGTGCCCCACGGGCTGGCCTGTGCGGTCATGCTGCCCGCCGCGCTGAAGGCCAACCGCGAAGTATGCCTGCCGCAGTACGCGGAGCTGGCCTGCCTCCTCTTCGGCCGGACGCCGTCCGATCCGCCGGAAGTGGCGGCCGACGCCTTCATCGAGGGAATCGAGGCCCTGTGCCGCGAGGTGAGCATTCCCGAACGCCTCTCCGCCATCGGCGTCCGGCCGGAGCAGATCCCCCGCCTCGTCCGCGACTCCCGCGGCAGCAGCATGAGCGGAAACCCCCGCGACCTCTCCGATGCGGAGCTGACGGCGATCCTCGAGGCGATGCTCTGAGGGGGAAACGGCTCTCAGGCCGAGCTGCCTTCCGCGGATGACGATCCGCTGTCCGGCTCGGCCGCCTCGCGCGGGGGATTCCTCTTCAGCCGCAATGTCTCGGCGGTTCCGGGAACGATCTTCGGCGAGGGGGACGCCGCCTCGATGATGTCCTTCAGTTCCGCGGTGTCGATGACCTCGCGCTCGATGAGCCGCCTGGCGAGCGCCTCGAGGCCCTCCCGCCGCGTCTCCAGGATCTGCCGCACCTGTTCGAGGGCCTTGTCGAGGATCCGCCGGATCTCCTCGTCGATTTCGCGGGCCGTCTGCTCGCTGAAGGAACGCTGCGGGGCCGCCTCGTCCTCGCCGCCCAGGAAGAGGGCCCGCCCGCTGCGGCGGAAGGTGACGCGCCCCAGGCGGCTCATGCCGAAATCCATGGCCATGCTCCGCGCGATCTCGGTGGCCCGCTCCAGGTCGTTCTGCGCGCCGGTGGAAACGTCCGCGAAGATGATCTCTTCCGCCGCGGTGCCGGCCAGGAGCACTTGGATGCGGCTCTCCAACTCCGACTGGGTCATCAGGTAGCGGTCGCCCTCGGGGCGCTGCATCGTGTACCCCAGGGCCGCCAGCCCGCGGGGAATGATCGAGACCTTGTGGACCGGGTCCGTGTTGGGCAGGCTGTAGGCCACCAGGGCGTGGGCGCTCTCGTGGTAGGCGACGCGGAGCTTCTCGTCCTGGTGGATGATCCGCTGCCGCTTCTCGAGGCCCGCGGTCACCCGCTCGACCCCCTCGTTGAACTCCTCCATGGTGACGGCATCCTTGTTCTTGCGGGCCGCCAGCAGGGCCGCCTCGTTGACCAGGTTGGCCAAGTCGGCGCCCACGAACCCGGACGTGATCGCCGCCACGTCGTGGAGGTTGACCGAAGGGGCCAGCTTGATGTTTTCGATGTGGACCTTGAGGATCTCCTCGCGGCCGTGGATGTCGGGCCGGTCGACGAGGACGTTGCGGTCGAAACGGCCGGGGCGGAGGAGTGCCGGATCGAGCGTCTCCGGACGGTTCGTGGCCGCCATGACGATGACCCCGCTGTTCGACCCGAAGCCGTCCATTTCCACCAGCAGGGCATTGAGCGTCTGCTCGCGCTCGTCGTGCCCACCCACCACGCTGGTACCCCGCGTCTTCCCCAGGGCGTCGAGCTCGTCGATGAAGATGATGCAGGGGGCCTTCGACTGCGCCTGTTGGAACATGTCGCGGACGCGGGCTGCGCCCACGCCCACGAACATCTCCACGAAGTCCGAGCCGGAGAGGCTGAAGAAGGGGACGCCGGCCTCGCCGGCGATGGCTTTGGCCAGGAGCGTCTTCCCCGTTCCCGGCGGGCCCACGAGGAGCACGCCCTTGGGGATGCGCCCCCCCAAGGTGCGGAATTTGTCGGGCGTTCTGAGGAAGTCCACCACTTCGCGGAGCTCCTCGACGGCCTCGTCGATGCCCGCCACGTCGGTGAAGGTGATGCCGACGTCCTCTTGGGCGTAGAGGCGGCCCCGGCTGCGGCCGAAGGCCATGGCCCCGCCGGCGCCCCCCAGCCGGCGCATCATGAAGAGAAACAGCAGCACGAAGAGGAGCGAGAAGAGGATCAGCGGCATGTAATACTGCAGGCCGCTGGGCCGCTGCTCGGCGGCCACGTTCTCGAACCCCTGCTCCTTGAGGAGGAGGAACAGGTAGTTGGCGTCGTTCTCGAGCCCCATGCGGTCGGTGCTGAAGGCGACCCGTTTGGGCTCGCTCTTCGCCTCCTCGGGAGCCACCACCTCACGGAGAACTTTGCCGGTGATCTCGTGAGGGCCGATGGTCAGCTCGTCGAGCTTGCTGTAACGGACTCTCTGCGTGCGATTCTCCGGACCCTCCTCGACCTCGATGGCCGCCTCCGGATTGCGCTGCGGGGCGCCTTGCTCGATCAGCCGGACGAGCGACCCGTAATCGATCTTCACTTGCGAGGATCGGCTGAAGAGGGTGAGGAGAAAAAGGGTGCCCACCACCACGGCCAACAGGAACCAGATCAGGTTGCTGCTGGCCGGCGGGGTCTTGCGGTCGCGGTGCTCCTTTTCGGGGGGCTGTTCGGGCGACTCGTTCTGGGGCTCGGATTGCCTCTGGTCCATCCGTTTATCGTCCTGGCTGTGGTTCGGGAATCGAGGTCGCGGAACGCCCCCCCTCGCTGTACCGCCCCGCCGCACCATCCCGCCCGCGAACGGCCTGTCCCCGGGCGTCGGGGTGAGGTGCCCCCGACGGCTCTCTATCCATCATACCAAAAACGCTCCCCTTTTCACGGGTATTTCCGTGTTCCCGACTCGCCTTGTCACCGGCAAAACCCCTCATAAAATAACAGGTTCCGTCGATCGTTCCGGCCGTTCCGGGGCGTCTGCCGCCAGGGAGACCCCCGCTTCGGGTGGAGTCACCATGTTGCCACCTCCCGGCAGTCCTCCGCAATGCCCCCCCATGAACCTAGTGTGACGGCCCAACCCCGCAGAGTTGCCGTCCTCGGGTCCACCGGGAGCATCGGCTGCAGTGCGCTGGAGGTGATCGCCGCTTCCGGCGGGCGGCTCACCGCCGCGGTCCTGGCCGCCCACCGCCGCACGGCCCTCATCGAGGAGCAGGCCCGCCGCTTCAAACCCCGCTGGGTCGTCGTCACCGACGCCCAGGCGGCCCGCCGGCACGCTTGGAACGGGTTGCCGCGCGAAACGGAGCTCTGCGTGGGTCCGGAGGCGGTTGCGGAGGTGGTCGCCGCCGAGGGGGTGGACATCGTCCTCTCGGGCATCGTCGGCAGTGCGGGATTGGCGGGGACCTGGGCCGCGCTGCATGCCGGCAAGACCATCGCCCTGGCGAATAAGGAGAGCCTCGTCGTTGCGGGGAGTTTGATTGCGCCCTTGGCCCGCGAGCTCGGCGTGGCGATCATCCCCGTCGACAGCGAGCACAGCGCCGTCTTCCAAGCCTTGCAGACGGGGCGCCGCGAAGAGGTGCGGCGCGTGATACTTACTGCCAGTGGGGGCCCGTTCCGCGCCTTTTCTGCCGCCCAACTGGCCCACGTTACCGTGCCCGAAGCCCTCGCACACCCCACCTGGGAGATGGGGCCGAAGATCACCGTCGACTCGGCCACGATGATGAACAAAGCCCTGGAGATCGTCGAAGCACGCTGGCTCTTCGACCTCGATGCCGAACAGATCGGCGTGGTCATCCACCCGCAGTCGATCGTCCATTCGCTCGTCGAGTTCGTCGACGGTTCGATCATTGCCCAGCTCAGTCCCCCGGACATGCGCCTCCCTATCCAATACGCACTCACCTGGCCGGAGAGGCGCGAGTCGGTGGCGGAGAAGCTACAATTGACGGATGCGGTGCGATTGGATTTCGAGCCCGCGGATTTCGACCGCTTCCCGGCGCTGGCCCTGGGGATGGAGGTCGCCCGCCGCGGGGGGACTGCCGGAGCCGTCCTCAACGGCGCCAACGAGGCCGCCGTGGCTGCCTTCCTCGAGGGGCGGCTCGCCTTCGACCGCATCGCCCCGGCCTGCCGCGGCGTGCTGGAATCCCATCACTTCGAGCCGGCTCCGACCCTGGAGCGGCTCATCGAACTCGACTGCTGGTCCCGCCAGGAGGTGTCGCGTTGGATTTCCTGTTGAGTACTCTGGACATTACGATTGCCATCCTCAAAGTGGCCGTAGGCCTGGGGATGGTGATTTTTGTCCACGAGCTTGGACACTTCCTCGTCGCCAAGGCCTGCGGGGTGAAGTGCGAGAAGTTTTACATCGGCTTCGACATCGCCGGCCTGCGATTCTGGCGGCACCGCTGGGGCGAGACGGAGTACGGCATCGGCATCCTCCCCCTGGGCGGCTACGTGAAGATGCTCGGCCAGGAGGACAATCCGGCGCGTCTCCGCGAGGAGATGGAACGGGCGCGTCAGGGTGACGAAGCGGGCTCCGGGGACACCGATGCAGCGGACGCCGACGCGCCCCCTGCCGGCACCGATGCCGAAAAGGCTGCGGCGAAACGCGCCGAGCCCCAGGCGGAGGCGAAACGGGGCGAGAGCCAGGCGGAGGCGGAAAAGGCCGGCAGAGAGGAGCCGGGCCCGCCGGACGACTCGGTGGCGGCCGGAGGCGCTGGAGCAGACCCCGCCGCGCCCTCCGGGCAAGCGGCGGCGGCAGCCGGCGAAGGATCGGAGGCCGAGCACGCCCGCGAGGCCCTCTACGATCCACGCAGCTACCTCGCCAAGAGCGTTCCCCAGCGGATGGCGATCATCTCGGCGGGGGTGGCGATGAACGTCCTCTTCGCCGCCCTCGTCGGTGCCTGGGCGTTCGGTCTGGGGGTGCGGCAGCTCGCCTGCGGCGTCGGCGGACTGACGCCGGGCGACCCGGCATGGGCAGCCGGTCTGGAGGTGGGCGATACCATCGTGGCCATCAACGATCAGCCCGCGGAGCGTTTCCAGGACCTGCGGACGAACATCGCCCTGGGCGCCGTGAACGACGGCGTCCGCCTCACGGTGGTGCGGCCGGGTGTGGAAGAACCCCTCGAGTTCCAACTCGTGCCCGAGCGCGGCGCCCTGCTGCGGACCATCGGCGTAACCCCGCCCCTGACGCCCACGGTCAATACCTTCGGCCCCCCGGTCGAGCCAGCCACCCCGGCTGCCGAGGCCGAGCCCGCCTTCGAGGCGGGGGACCGCATCGTGGAGATCGACGGCGCCGCGGTCGCCCATTTCGCCGACGTCCACCGACTCTTCGCGGAGAACCCCAGCCGGTCGATGGAAGTCGTGGTCGAGCGGCCGGCGGAGGATGCCCTGGCGGGCGAGCCGGGGAAGTGGATTGCCGTCAAGCTGGCTCCCCGGCCGAAACGCTCGCTGGGGATCGTCATGGAGATGGGGCCGGTGACGGCGGTGCGTGCGGGCTCGCCCGCCGCGGCGGCGGGCATCGAGCGGGGTGATACCGTCGTGGCCGTCGACGGCCGGCCGATGGCCCTGGAAGGGGCCGATGCCCCCGTCGTCGATCCCCTGCGGCTTCCCGACGAGCTCCGCAGCCTTGCCGGCCAGACGGTGGTCTTCCTCGTGCGGCGGCCGGGGGCCACGGAGCCCCTGGAGATCCCGGTCACGCTCGACGAGGTCACCCGCTTCGATCGCGATCGGCTCCGGACCAGTCCCATGACGGTGCCGGCGGCGGGGTTCGCCTACGAGGTCCGGCCCCGCGTACACCATGTCGATCCTGAGGGCCCCGCCGCGGCGACGGGGATTCGCCCCGGCGACGAAGTCGCCCGCGTCTCCTTCCTTCCCCTCGACGAGGCGGCGCGCGACGCCCTGCGCGAGCGCTACGGCGACCCCTCGCTGCACCAGCGGCAGGAAGACGTCGATCTGGAGACGAACTCGTGGGTCTTCGTTCACCATCTCGCCCAGTCGGTGCTCCCCGGGACACAGGTCGCCGTCGAGCTGGCCGACGAGCGGGAGGCGACCTTCACCCCGGAGCCGGCCGACGGCTGGTTCAATCCCGACCGGGGCATCCTCTTCGAGCCGGCCCACTTCATTCAGAAGGCCGCCGGCGTCGGCGAGGCCCTCCGTCTGGGCCTTGAAGAGACGGGCGAGGCGATGCTCCTGGTGGTCCGCATGCTGCAGCGCGTGGGAACCCGCGACGTCTCGCCGCGCGCCTTCGGCGGCCCGGTCACCATCGCCCAGTTCGCCTACTACGCCGCCACCGAAGGGCTCCCCACGCTCCTGCTCTTCCTCACCCTGCTGAGCGCCAATCTGGCGGTGATCAACTTCCTGCCCATTCCCCTGCTCGACGGCGGTCACATGGTCTTCCTCATCTGGGAGGGGGTCACCGGCAAGCCGCCCGACGAACGCGTCCATGCTATTCTCAGCTACCTGGGCCTCCTCATCATCCTTACCCTGATGATCTGGGTCTTCGGCCTCGACTTCGGCCTCATCGCTCGCGAGTGAACACCATGCGGATCGCCTACCTGGACTGCGGCAGCGGCATCAGCGGAGACATGACTCTCGGCGCCCTGGTCGACGCCGGCGTGGAGCTGGCGCCGCTCCAGGAAGCCGTCCGCTCGCTGGGGCTCAGCGGCGTTCGGCTCACCGCCGTGGAGGTCGAGCGGCGGGGATTCCGGGCGACCCAGGTGCTCGTGGAGACGCCGCCGGAACACGCCCACCGCCACCTCAGCCATATCCTCGATCTCATCGACCGCGCGGCGATGACGGCTCCGCAGAAGGACCTCGCCGGCCGGATCTTCCGCCGCTTGGCCGAGGCCGAGGCGAAGGTCCACGGCACCACCGTGGAAAAGGTCCACTTCCACGAGGTGGGGGCCGCCGACTCGATCGCCGACGTGGTGGGCACGGCCGTCGGCTGGGGCCAGCTGGGCGTCGACCGCGTCGTCGCCTCCCCCATCCCCACCGGGCGCGGCACGATCCGCATCGCCCACGGCGAGACGAGCATCCCCGCGCCGGCAACGGCGGAGCTGCTCTGCGGCGTTCCCTTGGCGGAATCGGCGATCGAGGGCGAGCTGACCACGCCCACCGGCGCCGCCATCGTCACCACGCTGGCCGAAGCGTTCGGGGCTCTCCCGGCAATGCAGACCGACCGCATCGGCTGCGGCGCCGGCACCAAGGACTGGGCGGAGCGGGCGAATATTCTCCGCCTCTTCGTCGGCCGGACCACGGCGGCCGACGCCGCCGGCGAGCCGGTCTGGATGCTGGAAACCAACCTCGACGACGTCTCCGGCGAATGGATCGGCCACTGCGCCGACCGCCTCTGGCGGGCGGGGGCCCTGGACGTGTTCACTACCGCCATCCAGATGAAGAAGAACCGGCCGGGCGTGATGCTCTCCGTCCTCTGCCGCGCCGCCGACCTGCCGGCCCTAGAGGAGATCCTCTTCGCCGAGACCGGCACCCTGGGCCTGCGGCGCTATGCGGTGGGCCGCCGCACCCTCAGCCGTCAGCTGCATCGCGTGGCAACGGCCTTCGGCGAGGTCGAGGGCAAGGTCGGCTGGCTCGCCGACCAGCCCCGGTTCGCCCCCGAGTACGAGTCCTGCCGCCGACTCGCCGAGGCCCGCACGGTGCCCCTGCGGGTCGTCTACGAGGCCGCCCTGCGGGCCTTCCGCGCCGAGGAGGTGTCTCGGCAGGGCGACTTCGCAGGGGAAGCTCGCTGAGCCGGCTGCCTCCGCCCTAGGTAAACGGTTGCGGGGAAAGGACCCTCGCTATCCTCGCGAGGCGGTTGGGAGTGGCCGCCGACGTGATCGAGTCGCACTGAACACCACCCTATCCACCGGCTGCCATGCCCTCCTGCACCCGCAAGCTGATCCTCTTCGACATCGACGGCACCCTGCTGAAGAGCCATGGCGGTGCGCTGAAGGCCATGAGCGCCGCCGCCCGCGATGTCTTCGGCCCCGATTTCGACCTGACCCGCGTGGACCGTAACGGGCGGCTCGACCAGGACATCATCTCCGAGGCCGTGGTCGTTAACGGCGCAAGCGCCACTGCCGGCGACTTCGAGCGTTTTCGGGGGCTCTACCTGGACTACCTCCGCGAGGAGGCCGGCGCCGTGCGCGCCCTGCCCGGCGTCGGCGAACGGCTCGACGAACTGGGGCGGCACCCCGGAGTGATGCTCGGCCTGGCCACGGGCAACTACACCCAGGCCGCTTGGATCAAGCTGGCGGCGGCCGGCATTGCCGCCGATCCCTTCGTGGCCAACGGCTTCGCCGAGGACGCCACCACCCGCAGCGGGCTGATCCGCCACGCCGCCGCCGCGGCGCGCGGTGCAAACCTCTCCCTCGGCGACGTGCTCGTCGTAGGCGATACCCCCCGCGACGTGGAGGCCGCCCGCGATGCCGGCTGCCGCTGCCTCGCCGTGGCCACCGGCAACTACTCCCGGGAGATCCTTCAAGCCGCCGGCGCCCACACGGTACTCCACGACCTTACCGATCCGCAGCCCTTCCGCGACTTCCTAAAAAGGTGAAAAGGTGACAGTCACCAAATTTGACAAAGCAGGGAAGGCTAAGCAGAATGGAAGCATGTCGCGAACCGCTCGTTTTGCCCCTGGTGGATTGGTGTACCACGTACTTAATCGCGGCGTGGGCCAACGAGCCTTGTTCCACAAGGATGGCGACTACTCGGCGTTCGAGAAGGTTCTGGAGGAAACGTCGCGCACGCGCTCCATGCGGATCTGCGCCTACTGCCTGATGCCGAACCACTGGCATCTGGTCGTCTAGCCGGAGCATGACGGTGATCTTGCAGCGTTCATGCAGCAGATGACCAATACCCACGTGAAGCGGTGGAAGGCCTCGAATCGACGCTCCGCGAACGCGGAAGGCCGCAGAAGTAGCAAATCGGCAAGGGGACAACTTGCCCCCCACCTCTCCCGGATTCGCCAAATTTGGTGCCTGTCACCTTTTCTCTTAGCGGCGGCCCTTGGCGCGCTGGCGTTTTCCCCCCGATCCGCCGCCGGGGGAGGGGCGGGGGGCGGGGGGGCGATCGGCGCCGGGCGCGGTGCCGCCCGATTTCTGCGGTGCCTTGGGGAGGAGCTTCCGCTCGCCGATGCCCCAGAGGGTGGAGGCAATAAAGTAGAGGCACAGCCCGCTGGCTACCTTGTAGAACAGGAAGCCGATGAAGATCATCATGTACTGCATAACCTTCTGCTGCATGGCGGCCTGCTCATCGGCCGGCGGGGGCATCATCTTCTTTTGCTGCCAGAGAAAGAGGGCTACGGTGACGAGGGGGAGGATGTTGAAATAGGGCCCCAGCCCGAAAATGCCCACTCCCCGATTGATGAACTCGGGCATGATCCCGCTCCAGTCGAGGAGCATGTCGGGAGCGGAGAGGTTGGAGGCGAAGCGAATCAGGTCGGTCAGCAGGGGCGCGCCGCGGAGCTCGATGTCCACCATCAGCGAGCGGTAGAGCCCGATGAAGATGGGCAGCTGCAGGAAGACCACCAGGCAGCCGCTGAGCGGGTTGTAACTGTGCTTGCGGAAGAGCTCCTGCTGGGCGCGGGCCCGGGCCTCCATGTCCTTCTTGTGCTTCTCCTGCAGTTTGCGGATTTCCGGCTGCAGCTCCTGCATCTTCTGCATGTTCCGCGTCTGCTTCAGGCTCAAGGGGAACATGCACCCCCGCACCAAGACGGTCAAGAGGATGATCGCCAGTCCGTAGTTGAAGACGATGTAGTCGTGGAAGAAGTGGAGCAGCCCCAGCATGGGGCGGGCCACGAAGCTGAACCACCCGTAGTAGACGAGCTGCCCGAAGCCGTATTCGGCCTGGTTCAAGAGCGCCGGCCGCTTCGGTCCGGCAAAGAACTGGAACTGTTGCCGTAGCGGCGGGCCTCCCGGCTCCAGGGTCTCCACCCTGCTGGTCAGTCGGAAGGAGACGTTGGTGAGCATGTAGAGATCGGGATCGTACGGGCCCACGCGGATCGCCCGCCACTCTTCGAAGGGGAACGCCCCTTCTCCACGCTCCGGCCGAAGCACCGCAGAGAAGTATTGGGCATCGACGCCGATGAAGGCGAAGGGGTCGTCGCGGAAGGGGGCGTCGAAGGTGCCGTCGGCTATCGCCTTCGAGCCGAGCAGGTCGAAGCGGCCGTCATCCTTCTGGATGGCCAGATCGCGCACCCCCACCGATCCCCAGCGGCGGCCCACTTTGTGCGCGTACCACCAGCCCTCGAAGGGCAGGCCCGTGGGGCCGTCGAGCTGGTAGGCGACCTGCCTGGGCTCACTGCCGATGTTGCGGAGAGCAACCTCGAAGTCGAGGTGGTAGCCCGGGAAGGTGCGGTCGTCGCGGGCGTCGGGCGGAACCTGGACGAGGCGATAGCTCTTGAGGGCCTCCAGGCCGAGATCCGGCAGGCGGTGCCGGAACGTGACTACGTCGCTGCGGTTGCCGTCACGGAGCCCTTCGCCCTCGGCCTCGGGGACCTCGTCGATGCCGTAGCCGTAAAAGACCTCCCAGTTGGCCGTGCGGAGATCGACGCCGGGGAGCTCGCGCTCGATGTCGGCGGGGCGCCGCGCTTCGGGTTGATGTGCGTCGTCCCGGACCATCCGCTCCTCGTCGACCTGCCGGAGCGTCAGCAACAGGGAGAGGGGATCGTCCCTCTCGGGGCGAATCACCTCCAGCGGCGGCCGCCGCAAGTGTGCGGGAAGGCGGATTTCCTCGCCGTCGCGGCGGACCTGGAGGTTGACCGTATCGCCGAGGCGGGCCTCCGCCAGAATGTTGCGCAGCGATTGGGCCCCGCTGACCGGGGCGCCGTCCACGGCGAGGATCACGTCTCCGGGGCGAACCCCTGCCTCCGCCGCCGGAGTGCCCGGCCCCACCACTTCGACCGGCATCCCACGCCCGCGACGCTGTTCATCCAAGGTAAGATGGCCGATATACCCCCCGGGAGTACCCCGCTCGTGGTATTCGTCGCCAATGAGTTCGACCCGGGTAATGGCCAGTTCGTGGGGAAGTTCGATGCGGGCGATCGCCGCCCCGCGGTTGGTGAGAGTTACCAGCATCCGATAAGGGGAGTCGGGGTCTGCCGAACCAAGCGTGATCGCCTGCTCGGCAATGTCGACGGCGGGGGTCACCTCGACCTCCGGCGGCTCCACGGGTGGGTCCACCTCTATTTCCGGGGGGTCCTCCGGCTCGACAGGAGGGTCCTCCGGTGCAGGGGGCGGCTCCACGTCGACAACCATCTCGTCACGGGGAAACTCCGGTTCCGGCGGAAAGAGCGTTGCCGTGAGGTAGATGTGCAGCAGAAAGAGGCCGCTGGCGGCAAACAGGAAGAGGAGGAAACGTCGCTGGTCCATACGGTGTCGGTCCTTGAGAACCGCCAACGGAGTCGGCCGAGCCCGCGCACAGACTCGGCAAGGAAGCCAAAATGGGAAACGCCTCGCGGCACGCGACCACTCTACAGGAGGGTTCGGGCCGCATTGCGCGAGCCATTCGTGCACCGAAAGGCAGTCCCCGGCCTGCCGAACTTCGCCCGCGCCAAACTACTATTGTCGCCGATTGCCCCCGTCCTGCAAAGGCTAGCGTATGGGGCGAGCGGATGAGGAGCCTGGAGCGGATTCCCAACCTCCGCCCGGGAACGACCGCCCATCGCCCTTCCCGGAGAGCGGAGTGCGAGGGGCGGTTGGGCGGTCCCCGCGGCGCTCAGCGACCGTCGCGGAGACGGTCTCCCAGGAAGTTGTCCAGCTCGATGATGCCGTGGATCTTCTCGATGGTACTCTCCAGAGGGTACTCCACACGGCGGAAGCGGACCACACCCTCTTCGAGTACCACGTAGCAGGCCCGCGAGTCGCCGTCCCGCGGCTGGCCCACCGAGCCGACATTGACCATCGTCTTCGTGTCCGGGAGGCGAAATTCGTAGCCCAAGTCTTCGGGGCTGAAGAACTGCCCGTCCTCGGTGAAGACGCCGGGGACATGCGTGTGCCCCTGGAAGGAGTACTTGTGGATGAGGGCGAAAATCTTCTGCATCTTGCGGGAGTTGTAGGCGTCTTCGGGAAAGACGTACTCGTTGAGAGGATTCCGCGCCGACCCATGCACGAAGAGGTAGTCGCGATCCTGGTAGTTGCGGGGGAGCTCGCCGAGAAACGCCCATCGCTGCTCGGCTGCCTGCCCGTTGAAGCCGGGCTGCTCGAGTTGCTCGCGGGTCCAGAAGATGGCCCGCTCGGCCCCCGTGTTGAATCCCTCGGGGTCGAAGAGGGCTCCCTGGTCGTGGTTTCCCAGCAGGCAAACCTGGCACTTCATGACTTCATCGATGCACTCGCGGGGATTGGGGCCGTAGCCGACAATGTCTCCCAGGCAGAACACCTCGGCGATGCCCTGCTCGCGGACATCGGCCAGAACTGCCGTGAGCGCTTCGAAATTGCTGTGGATGTCGCTGATGAGGGCTCGTTTCACGCCTCTCCGCCTTCCACCTGACGCGAGGGACCGGCACCACCGCAGACTGCCGGTGGCGCCTTGTTTTCACTCTCCGCCCCATGTTGTATTGTTGGATGGAAAGGCGGTCAAGTCGAGTGGGGAGTGGAAAGCCCCCCCCGGCAGAGCCGCGGCACCGGCGGTCCGGGGTGGGCAGAGCGATCACCCCCCAAGTCCTTTCGCCGGGAGGGACTGCCACCACCAGGAGTTCCGCGCGTGCGCATCCTTGCTGTCGAGACCACCGAATCGCTCGGCTCCCTGGCCGCGATGCAAGACGGCAACCTCTTGTTGGAACGCGAGTTAGATGCCGCGAAGCGCACCGCCCAGTCGCTCGCGCCGGCGCTGAAGAGCCTTCTGGCCGAGGTGGGGTGGCGGCCCGAAGAGGTAGGCCTGGTGGCCGTAACTACCGGCCCGGGTTCGTTCACTGGGCTACGGGTGGGGGTTGCCACGGCCAAGGCCTTCGCCTGGGCGGCGGGGGCCGACATCTTCGGTGTCGATACCCTCGAGGTCGTGGCGAACGCCACCCCGGCGGGGGTGGACCTCGTATCGGTGGCCGTCGATGCCCAACGCGGCGACGTGGTGGCGGCGACCTTTCGCCGCGAGGCTGATGGCTGGCTCTGTGCAACCGGCAGTGCGCAACTCATGCCCGCCGCGGATTGGCTGGGCGGCCTTGCGGCCACGGTTGCCGTCAGCGGCCCCGCGCTGGCGCGGTACCTTGATACCGTCCCGCAACGCCTGAACGCCCTGCCGCGCGGATGCTGGCGGGCCCGGGCCGCGCTCGTGGCACGCACGGCGGCACGGCGGTATGCCGCCGGGGAACGTTGTGATCTCTGGGCCCTTGCGCCCCGCTACAGCCGCCCCAGTGCCGCGGAAGAGAAATGGCGTCGGCATCCGTGAGCGGGCCGGTTATCCACAAGTGTCCCGTGCCCTCCTGTTCAAGCAACAACGACCTCCACTCCTTGAATTCTCTCCACAGGAGGGAAGCGAGAAGGATGAAGAGAATGGTGAAGGGAAACGAGGCGACCGGCGCTGGTCGGCGTGGACGGTCATGCCCGGACACCACTTCCGGCAATCTCGGGCGATCCATCCCTCCTCCTCTGCGTTTCCTCCCTTTGCTCATGTAAGATATGTTCGCGGCATGTGCCGGTTTTGTGTGGAGCTAAGGCCGCCGGCCGGCCATTGGCGGGCAGCGGTTGGCATTTGCCCTTCCAGAGTGGATTGGATCGATGAACGAGAGCGATTCGGCCAGGAAGGATCTGGCTGGCGAGTTCGAACGCATTCGGACTCGGTCTGCCGATCCCGCGTCTCAAGAGGGTCGCTCCCCGGCAGACACCCGTGCCTTGGAGGCGGGCGGGTTGGCGGTGCGGATCGCCGAGACCAGCCCGGTGGGTGTCGTCCTCGTCGATGCCGAGGGCGAACTCATCTACGCGAACCGCCGCGCCGAGGAGATCTTCGGCCTGCCGCGCGACCGCATCCTGCAGCGGAGCTACAACTCGTCCGAGTGGCGGATCACCGACCGTCACGGGGCGCCCCTTCCCGAGCCGCAGCTCCCCTTCTCCCTGGTACGGCAGAATATCGAGCCCCTTTACGACTACCCGATGGCGGTGGAGCGTTCCGAGGGGCGGCGAATTCTCCTGGCCGTCAACGCGGCGCCCCTGCTCGACGCGGCGGGACGTTTCGAGGGGATGGTGGCCACGCTCGAGGACGTCACCGAGGGCGAGGCCGCCCGGGAGGCGCTCCGCCGCAGCGAGGAACGCTATCAGCGGCTCCTCGCGGCGCTGACGACGTACACCTACACCGTCTTCCTTCACAAAGGCGAAGTCTTCTCCACGGAGCACTGCATCGGCTGCGTCTCGGCCACCGGCTACACGCCCGACGACTTTTCGCGCAACCCCTATCTTTGGCTCGATATGATCCACCCGGCCGACCGCCAGGCCGTTCTGGACCGGATAGCGAGGGTCTTCGGTGGCGAAGAGGCGGTCTCCTTCGAGCATCGTATCATTCATCGCAATGGTTCCGTCCGCTGGCTCCGCGATACGATCGTGGCCCACCGCGACCCGGCCGGGGTGCTCGTGCAATATGACGGGGTCGTCGAGGACATCACGGAGCGGAAGCGTGCCGAAGAGCGATTCCGAAGTCTCGTCGAGATGGCCCCGGACGGGATGGTCATCGTCGATGCGCAAGGCGACATTCTCCTGGTCAATGCACAGGTGGAGCGACTCTTCGGCTACGGCCGCGAGGAACTCATCGGCCAGGAGGTCGAGATCCTCGTCCCCGAAGGGTACCGGGGTTCGCACCGCGCGGAGCGCGGCGGCTACGCGGTGCATCCGGCGCCGCGTCCGATGGGTTCGCGCCCCGAGCTGTCCGCCCGCCGCAAGGACGGCTCGGAATTCCCCGTCGAGATCAGCCTGAGCCCCCTGGAAACCGACGAAGGTATTGTGATCTCCGCCGCCATCCGCGACATCTCCGCACGGAAGCGCGCTGAGCAAACCCTCCGGGAGAACGAGGCCCAGTTCCTTGCCGCTCGCCGGATCCAGGAGTATCTCCTGCCCGGTTCCCCGCCCCCCTTGCCCGGCTACGATCTTGCCGGCGCCTCGTTTCCAGCCGATACCAACGCCGGCGACTACTTCGACTTCCTCGCCCTGCCCGGCGGCCGGCTGGGCCTGGTCGTCGGCGACGTCAGCGGTCACGGCGTGGGGCCCGCGGTGCTCATGGCGCTGACCCACATGCTGGTCCGATCCCTCAGCGGCCACCACGGTGATCCGGCGGAACTCCTCGCCGCCGCCAACGCGATCCTCATCGAGGAGACCGACGCCGACCACTTCGTCACCCTGATCCTTGCCGCCCTGGACCCCGCGGCCCGCACCGTCACCTGGGTCAGCGCCGGCCACCCGTCGGGCTTTGTTCTCGGTTCCCATGGGGACAGCAAGGCCACCCTCGAGAGCACCGGCCTCCCCTTGGGCGTCCTTGCCGGCGCCCAGTACGACCTGGGGCCGACGGTTCGTCTCGCCGCCGGCGATCTGCTGCTCCTCGTCTCCGACGGGACCTACGAGTCGCGCGCTCCCGGCGGGGAAATCCTGGGCATTTCCCGCATGCTCGACGTCGTCCGCCGGCACCGCACCGGCTCCGCCCGGGATGTCATCGAGGCGCTCTACGACGCGGCACGCCGCCACGCCGGCAATCGCAACCCCCCGGACGACGTCACCGCTGTGGCTGTCAAGGTCCTGTGACTGCGTCGTCCGAGGTGGCCGCGGCGCGGCGGTCTGCCTAGACTGGGGAGACGCAGTTCCGCGGCATCGCCGCTACCGGCCCGCTCCCCGCGTCGGTCAACTTCCCCCTCTACCCCCAGGAGGAGCCCGACGATATCCGGGCAGTCGTCTTCGGCGATCCCCAGCCCCGCGACGAGCAGGAGTTGGACTTCATCATTCGCGGCGTTCGGGCGATCACGGTGACCCCGTAGGCGGCCTAATCGAGGCGGATCACCGAGGAAGCATCGGCGGGGGCTTCCCCGCGCCACGTCCAGCGGACGGCGAGTGCCAAGGAGGCGGCGACGATCGCCAGGCCGACGA
The DNA here is from genome assembly GCA_007119795.1 of Planctomycetales bacterium. Next base: position 20,552 of record SKOZ01000032.1, read on the forward strand.
TGCTCGGCGCCATCCAGAGCCACCAGACGAGGCCCAGGCCCACACCCACCGCCGCCGGCCAGCGGAGGAGCAGATGGTGGAAGGTCCCCCGCCGCACCCCGGCCACCACTGCGGCAGTCAGCGCCAGCACGGCCGCCACCGCGGCGGCCCGCCCGCCCGATTCTCCGCGGTCGCTGCGCTGGTGGGAGAGCGTCACCGAGGCAGCCGAGCCCTCGAAGGCCAACCGCAGCGGTTCGCGTGCCGGATCGTGGACCTGCGCCCAGAGGAGGATCGCCTCCTCGAGCGCGCCGTCTTCGTCGACTCCCTCGGCGGCCGCCGTCGAGGCACCCAACCGCTGCGCGACCTGCGCCTGTTGCTCGGCGACGGACTCCAGCTCGGCGAGGACGCGGCGGCGCGTGGCCACCGGCTCCCGGGCGAGGAGGCGCCGCGCGGCGGCGTCGCTCCGCGCCATGCGTCGCGCCCAGGGGCGGAGCCAGTGTGCGGCCGCCTCGTCCTCGCCGGGGACGCGGAAGGAGGCCTCCTCGACCAACTCGGTCATGGCTCGGAGCCGGCGGAGCTCCCCGTCGAGCGGCCTCACCGGTTCCGCCGATTCACTCCCCAGGAGCGAGTGGGGCGGGGCGGTTATGGAGTAGAGCGTCTGCCGTACGCGGAGGTTGCCGGGCCAGGGCGTCTCCAGGACGAGCGTGCCACCGTTGCTCATGGCCGCCGAGCCGGCGAAGACCACCTCAACTCGCTGGGGCAAACGCCGCGGCCCTAAAGGGACGAGGAACCGCGCCGGCTCGCCCTCGCTGCTGGGGTGGGCCGGGTCCGCTGCCCCCCCTCCCACCGGAATGGGCGTTATTGGTACTCCCTCGACGGCAACGTGGACGAGCCGGAATCCCTCGGGAACGTTCAGTGGGCAGGTGGCCCGCCCCACCGGATCGACGTCGAAGACCGCCGTTCCCACGACGGAGCCGTCGGCGTGCCAGGCGGCGGACACCTCGGCCAGCGCTACTTGGGGATTGCCGCCCAGCGGGTCGGGGCGAGAGAGGACGGCCTGGAAGCTGCGCGTCGTGACCTCGAAGGCATCGTACGGCGCGCCGCCGGTTCGGGCGGCGGAGCCCTCCGGCAGCGCGATCGGCTTCAGGCCGCGAAACTCCCACGAGATCTCCTCGCCGTCGCTCTCCTGGGGGAGGAGGACGACGTGCTGGAGCGAGTCGGCCTGCACCAGCTCCACGCGCGGCACGGCCGGCCGATCGCCCGGCGCCACCGTGAGGGGGCTGGTGAGGGTGACGCGGTAGGAAGAGTCGATGGGCCGCTGCGGCCGGACGACGAGCTGCTGCCAGTCGTCACCCGCCTCCTGGGTTTCGATCGCCGAGGTGGGGCTCACCTCGTAAGGGCCGGTCATCTGCGGCGGGACGAGGAAGCGGATTTCGTCCAGCAGGCCATCCGCACACTCGAGCTTGGCCTCGATCTCTGCCTGCCAGCCTTCGCGAGTGCTGCTGAGGAGAGTCGTCTGTTCGGCGTGGACTCGGGGGCGGTTGGGCGCCAGGGCGACGTTGAGCGCGGGGGCGGCGTCCAGGTCGGCGGCAAATCTCGCCAGGAGCCGGCCCCACTCGCTCCGCCCGCCGGCGAGCCCCTGCTCGGCGGCCTCCGTCATGCCGGCAACCGACTCGACCTCGACGAGGACACCCGGCTGGCGGTAGAGCTCCAGGGTGAGCGCCGTGAGGTCCACTTCGGCCAGGTGCGGCAGTGCCAGGGAACGGGTGCCTCGCCGGGGCGCGGGGAGCCGGCCGCTGAGCGTCAGCGCCTGCGGCCCGTCGACTGCCGCGGCCAGAAAGACGTTCAGCCGGCCATCGTCGCCCACCGCCCAGCGTCGGACGCGCTCCAACCCGTCCTTGACCAGGGAGATGGAATCGACTTCCATGCCCGCCGGGGGCCGTATGCGGTAACTCCAACGACTCCCACCCTCGGTCTGGAGCCGGGCTTCGAGGCGCACCTCGGCAGCTTCCGGCCCGAAACTGACCCGAACCACCGCCTCGCCTTCCGTGCGCGGCGCTGCCAGCCGCGTGGCCAAGGTCCATTCGGCCGGCTCTTCTCCCAAGTCGAACGCCGCTACCGGCGGCTCCCCTTCGACATCCCCCCACGCGGCGAGGAACTCCTGGATCGCCATCGCGGCGACGCCGTCCGGGGGCGGATCATGTTCCAGTGCCGGGTCGAGGGATACGGCCAGCCAGCGCCGCGTCCGCCGCGCGTTGAGCAACTCGATGTCCGGCAGGCGGAGCGTTCCCACCCCGCTCGCCTCCTCCTGGAGAGTAAACGGCAGATCCAGAACGGTTTGATCGCTGACGCCTTCTTCAAGGGAGAGGCGGATCGTATGACGCGTTCCCGGTTCGACCTGCATCGACGGTTCGGGCAGATTCAGCCGCAGCCGCGGGTCCACGGAGAGGAGGACCTCGCGGAGGGTCCCCTCGGTGACGCGGAGCCGCAGACGCCCGCGGAGCGATACCGACGTGGGGGAGGCATGCAGCCAGAGCAATTCTTCAGCGTCGACCACCGGCTCCGCCGCGGTCCGCGGCCCGCTTTGCGGCCAGCGGACGGACAACCGCTCCACGGCCCCCAAGTCCGCGACGAGCCGCGGGGGCGAGCTCTCCACCCACGCCGCGCCCGCGGCTGCCGGAACCTCGACTCCGGCCATGCCGGCCGGCAACGCCAGCTCGCAGCGGGCGTTGGCCACCGGCGGGATCGCCAGGTCGAAACCGGCACTGCGGGCGTCGGCGAGGGGTGTTGGCTGCAAACGCATCTGCAAGCGGTACTGTCCCGGCTCAGCCACGGCGAAGACCAAAGCCCCTTCATCGCTCCACTCCGGCTCGACCGGCCGCCCGTCGAGTGTGGCCGAGTCGGGGACCAGCGTTACGCCTTCGCGCCCGAAGGGAAGCCGTACCCGCACCGACTGGCCGAGCACCGTCAAGTCGAAGCCGGCGCGGATCTCGGCGATGCTGAGTAGTTCCGGGCCGCTGCCCCGGACGAGGGTGCCGCGGTAGACCGCCTCGTTGATCAGCCATCCCTGCGGCGTCTCGGGCCGCGCGGCACTGCGGCGGAGGAGCTCGACATAGAGCGGTTCGGGGACGAAACACGTTTCGCCGACGGGATCGAACTGCTCATCGACGGGAATGAACACCTGGTAAACGGTTTCGCGTGCCTCGGTCTCCTCGCCGCGCGCCGCGCCCGCAGCGGCCGCCAGGATACAGGCGATCGTTCCTGCGACCACGTGCTTGGCCGTGGAGGGCAGCGTGGCGGGCGCCTGCGGCGCCGCGGCCTCCTTCGGGGTTCCCGCGGCCGCCGGCCAGCCCCAGCCGGTCAGGGAGTGCACCAGCAGGCAGAAAAGGGCCGCCAGGAGGGCACCCGAGAAGGCCGTGGCATAGGCGGCGGGGAGGAGCAGGGCGGCGGTCGCCGCCATGCCCGCCGTCACTGCGAGCACCACGGGCCGGCCTGCTGCCAGCCACCACCCCAACCCCACCCCCCCCAGGAAGACCAGCCAACGGAGTGCGAGCACCGTGTCGCGGTGGACGATCCGCAGCCGCGGACCCTTTTCGCCCGGCGGCGTTTCCAGCCGGTAGGCGGACCATCCCAGCGTGTCGGCGGGACGGAAGCGACCCTGGCGGGCGACGGTCCAGGGAACGGGGGGGCGCGGCGGCCCGTTCCGCCAGCCCTCGGCGGGCACCATGCCTCCCGCGGCACCGGCCTCGAGTGCCGCGTCGATTTCGTCGAACAGGGGCCCGGGCCGGACCCAGCAGCGGTTGGGCTCCTCGTCGCAGGGGCGGCAGGCCTCGTCCAGGGCCGCCTCCGCCGCCCCGGTTATCACCAAGGCGTGGGGGTGGATCAGCAGGGCGAGACCGGCGTGATGCAGGAGGGCCACGGCCCGCTCCGTGCGGTCGGCGTAGAAGGGCAGCCGTTCGAGCGGCGTCCCGGGGCCAATCGCCAGCCGGCCGAGCGCGCGGTCGTCGACGAGCAGGGGGATCTCGGGGTGGTGGTGGACGACCTGCTCGAGCAGGTCCGCCCAATCCTCGACGGCGGCGCCGTCTCCCTCGCCGCCCACCAGGGAACCCATCCGGCGGAGCAACTGATCGGCGCGTTGGCGAGCCGCCGCGTCGAGGCTCTCGTTTCCTGCCAGTCGGGCCCAGTCGCTGACGGAGAGCGGATCGAAGGCGCCGGACTCGGCGTCGCGTCCCAAGGGGCCGAAGAGCCGCTGCGACCAGCTCGAGCGCGGCCCCCGCGGCTGCTGCCAGCGGAGGTCGGTCTCGGGCGACTCGAAACCCGGCGGCAGCCAGACAGTCCATCTCCGCGCCAAGATCGGCACGTCGGCGTCGGCCCAGGGCGGGGTGAGCGATCCGAGGGCCCGCAATCGGCCGCCCGTCGTATCGAATTGCACCGCCACGACGGGAAATCGCCGTCCCGCGGGCAAACCGACGAGAACCGCCCTCCCCTCGCCCCCGCGGTCCCAGGCGGTTCGCTCGTCGTCCACCCACACGGCGCGGACCTGCGTTCCCTCTATCCTCGGCGGCAGGGCGATGGAAACCGACTCGCGCCCGGCGTTCTCCAGACGGAAGCTCGCCAGGTGCCGGCCGCTTCCGTCGGCTTCGTACTGCGACTCTAGCTCCGCCAGCCAGACCCACGCGGCGGCAACCCCCACCTCGTTGGGGGTGAGAGAGACGGTCACGGTCGGTTCGCTCGCGGGCACGGCGTCGCGGACCGGATCGTACTGGAAAGCGGCCCGCAGCGTCTGGTAGGCGCCCTCCGGCGGCGGTTCTGCGGGCAATGGCTCCAGGCGGTGATTCTGGATGCGCAGGGGCGCCGCCTGCAGGGCCCGCACGAGCAACGTTCCCCGCTGCGCGCTCGCTTCCGGTAGCCCCGCCAGGTTCACTGCCTGGCCATCCGAGGACGGCGTCGTGCGGCTGGCTCGGAGGGTGAAAGGTTCGTTCTGCGGCTCCCGCAGCGTGATCTGCCAAACTTCCCCGCCGAGAGCCAGGCCCGCGGCCGATCGCTCGTCGGCCGAGAGGAGGCGGGCTGAGAAGTCGCGTGCATCGCCTCCCTCCATGCTCCATTGGAGGGGAGCCGGCCGTGCCATGGCGAACTGCACGCGTACCCGTTCCACCCGCACCGACTCCGGCGTGCAGCGGAAGGTATACGACTGCCGCAGCCATTCGTCCGTTACTGCCGCTTCGACCTCGATCCGCCCCGCATATCGCGGACGGTGGGCATGGAGTGCGACTCGGAGGTCGGCGGTGGCGGGATGGAGGCGGAAGACCGGCCCGCCGGGCCGCTCATCGAATCGCTCCTCGAACTCCTCCTCGAGGGCCTCGGCCTCCGCGGCCGAGAGGGGCTCCGGTTCGGGTGTGCGCAGCTCGTAGGGCTCGGCCGCTTCGAGGGCGAGTAGATAGCGGCCAGGCGTGGGCGTCTCGAAGCGGAGGGGCTCGAGCTCGTCGAGCGTCATGTTCCGTTCGAGGGGCGATTCCAGCGACCGCATGGAAACGGTCAGCCGCAGGGGCCGCTCCGGGGAGAGACCGCGCGCCAGGGTGATCGACAACCGCCGCGAGCCGTCGGCGGTGCGCTCGATGCTCCAGTCTTCGATCGCCTCCCCGTCGAGCGACTCGACGGAGTCGACGATCCAGCGCGGCGATACTTCTCCGGTAACGGAGAATCGCCGCCCCTGGGTCATGGTCAAGTGACCGTGGACGCGAGCCGTGAGTTGGTTGGCGAGCTGGACCACCGCCCCGGTGGTGACTTGAGGCGGTGCCGTGGGGTGACTCAGAACGATCCGTGCCGTGGCCTCCGGCGAGAAGAGCCGCATCTCCACGGTCTCGCCGTCTCCTGGGGCCGGCAGGGGTGCTGCCCGCGTCTGCGCGGCTTCGACGGGGACGAATTCGGTGAGGAGGATGGGGGCCAAGACGGCCAGGGTGGTCACCGACGATTCCCATTCCGCGTCGGCGGCGCGGATCCGCGGCAGCAGCCAGGGCCGGTCGAGCACCAGGGGCGCCAGGGCGGTAAGCTGCACCACCCGTCCGCTTCCGAGCAGCGGTTCGGCGAACTCCACGAGAACGTGCTGCTCCCCCTCCTCGCCCATCCAAACCGAGTAGCTCGTCGCCTCATCTCCCAACTGCGCGCCCACCGGCTGCAAGCCGGCATCGAGGACCAGGTGGAGCCGCTGCAGCGGTTCGCCGCGGACGAAGAGCCGCAGCGCCGTGCGCACCTCGATTCCTCGCGGCGTCACGTCGTAGGTAGACGTCTGGCGGTAGGTTACGGTGCGCGGCGGGGTATCGAGCGCGCCCCGCTCCACCAGCCGGAGCCGCACGCGGTGGCGCCCTCCCAGCACCAGCCGCCAGCGGCGCGTCGTCTCGTCGGCGGCCCCCTCGTCGAGGACGACCCCCACGTCGACCACGGGGACGAGCGCCTCGGGCAAGTCGAGCAGCAAGTGGCTCGTCGGGCAGGCGGGCACCTCGAGGGTGAACTCCTTCCCCCCCGCGGCGTCCCGGCGGCCGCGGCGCGAGAAATGGAAGCGGAGGTCGCCCGCCTCTTCGACGAGCAGCCCCAAGGTCCCCTCGGGCGTCTGGCCGAGCACCGCCGGCGATGCATCGCTCCGGCCACCCTCGTCCGAGGCGACGCCCGACGGTTCCCCTCCGCCGGTGTCCGACTCCGCATCCGCCGGCAGTTCCGTGGCTACCACCTCGCCGCTGTCGCCGTCGCCGAGAGTGCCCGCCCTCCCCCGGTCCGCATCCTCTGGATCCATCGGGCCGTCGTCACCCTGGCCGTCGTCACCTTCGGCCGCGGCGTCGGCTTGCGGCACGTCGTCGCGGTGCCACCACGCGGGCGATTCCAGCGCCAGGTTGCAGGGCGCCAAGCTTACCAGCGCGGGCCCCCCCCCCGTGTGCTCCACCGACAGCCGTCCCTCGCCGCGCAGCAACTCCGGAGAATCGAGCCAGAGGTGGTATTCTGCCGCGCGAAGCGTTGCCGGCAGCACCGCCGCTTCGCTCCGCGCCGGTCCCGCGGAAGCGGCCGCCAACGCCTCGAACTCGTGGATGTCCATGGGGATGTAGCGGTGCTGCCCACGCGGCCAATCTGCCACGCGATTGGCCGGCGGATAGACTCGCCGGAAGCGGATCGGCGACGCCTCCGCACCCGCTTCGGCACCGAGGGTGCGCGGGGCCGGGTCGCCGACGGCCAGCAGTATCGCCGTTGCCGCCAGGGTTCCCAGGAGCCGCCATCGATGGTGGATGGACACCGGAATCACTTCGGGGACGTCAAGGGCGCGCCGCCGGTCGCCGGCGCCGACTCGGTCGATAGCGGCGGAGCCGGCGGCGCGAGCCGGTACTGGGTCTCGGTCGACCCGCGATCGAAAACCGAACTGGTGGGCTCGCTGTGCGGCACCCCGCGCCGTGGCCGCGTCACGCGGCGCTGAAGTGCCGCAGCCACCAAGACCAGAACCACACCCAGGCTCGCCGCCTGGAGTAGCAGCAGGGTCGGCTCGGGATAGACGGCCGTGGCCGCCGCCAGCCCCACCGCCGCCGCGAAGAGCGCCGCGGGATGCCGCACGGCGGGGATATAGATCCAGAGGAGCCCGACCACGAGTGCCGCGCCAGAGGCCCAGAGGACTACCGACGCCCGCGCCACCGTGCGGAGCTCGAAGGGACCCGTCGGTTCCATGGAGCTGCTGAAAAGGTAGCGGTTGGTCCGCAGGGGGACCTCGTCCAGCCGCGGCGCGCCGACCCATTGCTCGAGGGCGGGTTGCTGCAAGAGGGCCACGCGGCCCCAAGAGGTGCCCGTCCACCCCCAACGGAATTCGGGGGTGAATCCCGCCGGCGTCCCCACCATGTGCTCGTCCAGGGGGAACACCAACTGCCAGTACATGCGCTGGACCCAAACCCCGTCGCCCAACCGCGGTATCTCCAAGGCCATCGCCCCCCTCTCGGGACGGGATCTGGCGAACTGAAAACGCACTTCCAACACGCGCTCGCGGGGCGTCGGATCGTCGGGGAGGGGTACGACGGTGCGGCCGTCGGCGGTGGTTTCCAGCCTCACCGGGTGATCGTCGAGGAGGACCATTTCGCCGCCCCCCGCCGCGGGCGGCACGATGATCTCCAACTCCCGCTCGTTGCTCGTGAAGCGGAATACCGCCCGGTCCTGCCGTGCGTTCCGGGTGAGCCATGTCTGTACCCAGGCGCGGTGGATCACCGTGGTCCCCAGGACGTCGCCATCTTCCATCCGCAGCCCCACCGTGACGCGGTCCACCCCCTCCTCCGCCGATAGTTGCAGGTAGCGACGCCCCAGGGCCTCCAGGGGAGGATCGAGGTCGAGCGTCTGCCAGGGGCCGTTGTGGTGTTCGAGCTGTACGGTCGGCGGCGCCGTCACCAGAAGGCGGTTGGCCGTCAAGGTCCCGTCCAGCGGCATGACCAGGGGCACGGTGCGTTCCAGGGACGCCGCCCGGGGGATCCGTTGCGGGGGGAGGGGGTAGTGCACCCAGAGTTCCCCGCCGCCGATTCGCGCCTCGGGCAATCCCAGCCGCAGTCGGAGGGCGCCCTCTTCTCCGTCTTCCTCGGCCAGCGTGGGCGTTAACCGCTGTCCCTCCCAGAAGAACCGGATTTCGTCGAGGTAGGATGCCAGTTCGCCGGGCACCATCACCGTGAGATGGTCGAGGGGTTCGTAGCGGATGGTGTAGGTGAGGGTCTGCTCGGTGCGGTCCTCGTCGTCGAAGAGGCTGATGCGGCTCTGCACCGCCGCCGACACCGTCCGGCTGTGGACCCGCAGCTCGGCGGCGAAGACCGCGCCGCCGGCGTGGCCCTGGTAGTGGAGCGGCGGCTGCTGGCGTACGGGAAGCGTCATCGTCGATGCCACCTGCTGGCGGACGAGCCCCACCATATGCTCGCTCTGGGGCGTGAGCTCCACGTTGTCGTCGGGCAGGACGCTGACCGCCGCCGTGCGCGGGAACGTGGCCTGGGGCATCGGCAACGAAAGGCGCAGGTTTCCCCCGGTTTGGACCTCGCGGTGGGCCGTCAGGCTGATCTCGAACTGGCCCCCCGTCGACTGCGCCAGGGGAACGGTCAGCTTTCCCTCCTCGTCCTGCCACCAGCGCTCCACGGCCACCAGGTTCGACGGCCCCACCTCATCCACCCGCCAGCCGCGCAGATCGACCTCCACCTGGAACGTCTTTGCCCCGCGGACCATATACTTCAGCCGAGCCTCGAGGCGGACCTCGCGCGCTCCGACGAGCAGCAGATACTCCGGTTCGACGCTGATCCTCGTCTCTCGCGGTACCACGCGCGCCTCGAGCGAGTAGGGCTGGCTGAAATAGCGGAATACCGCCACCGGCTCTTCGTGACCGCTCATCTCCGGCGTCTTGTCGATTTGCTGGACCGCGGGGTTCGTTCCCCAGAGGATGTGCCACTCCGGTGCCGCGGCCACGGCCACCTCCCCTTCCTGCCAGGCGGCCCCCAGCACCTCGAATCCCGCCAGTTCCACGTATTCGTCCGAGGCGGCCGCATCGTGCGTGCGGCGGGTTGCCAGACGAACCGGCACCGGGCCGGTCGTCTTTTCGGCGAGCTGCACCTCGACGAGCTGCCGCCCCTCGACCTCCTCTCCATCCAAGGGAACGACCATGTATCCCGATGGGCTCCCCGGCACCCACTGCGCCTCTCCGGGAAGCAGGACCCGGAAGCGATCGAAGGCCGCACCCTCGCTGCTGACTTCCAGTTGCGCTTCGGAGTCGATGCCTCTCCCGTCGATCATGGTATGCACTTCGGCGGCGACCGAGAGCACGACGGGAGCGTCGAGCGGCGCCTGGGCCGAGGCCCGCCAGGCGAGCTCGATCTCGCCCCCGACCACGCCGCTGCCCAGCCCCAAGACGCTGAACCGGGTCCCGCCGTCGCTGGCAGGATCCGTCGCCAGCCGCACCCCTTCACTGATCCTTCCCACGGCCTCGGCTTCGGGCACCGTAAGCTGCATCTCGGACGAGGCGACCCCCCCGGGGGGGCGCAGCCGCATTCGCGTCTCCTCGCCCACGGTGGTCAGGGGCACCAGCACCCGCATCTCCAGATGGTGTTGCTCGGGCTCGTCTCCGCCGCGCACCCACAACACGTAGCCCGAGCCCTCCTCGAACTGGAGGAGGTGTTCACCGGGCCCTTGGTAGTCCTCCGGTTCGATGAGAATCGCCTCCTCCAGCCGCAGGGGAATCCGCACCCAGCGCGGCTGCTGCACGAGGAGCCGAAATCGCGCGGAGAACTCGGCGTGTCCTTCGCCGGCCCGCCCTTGGAGGCGCATCGACTGGATGACGTATTCCGCGACCTGCTCCTGGCGCGTCAAACCTTCCTTCAGCTCCATGAGCTGGCGGATATCGGACAGGGTATGGTTGATGAGGGGTACCAGATTGCCACTCTCGTCGAAGACGTAGAAGATCTCGGGCTTGTCTTCGACCACTGCGGCAGCCGCCGGGGCTGAATCCCCCGCGCGGACGGCGGGCGCCGTCGGAGGCGAGGTCGGCACATCCTGGGCACCGGCCACTCCCCAGCCGCACAGGCACAAACAGAATATCCCGAGCAATCGCCTCTGCATGCCACCCTGCGTGCCCCATTTTCCCGGCCGCCGCAGGCCATCGAGGTGAACGGGGCGCAGGGGGCGCCCTGCCTCGAGTGGGATCGGCGGATCGCCTGGAGACGCCACCTCTTCCGTCCCGGTTGAAGCTGCGAATGCGGCTCGCGGACGCGCCTTCGCCACGAAACAAAACAAGAGAAGAATATTCTCGCCGGCCCCCACGGGCCATTCGAGCCGACCTACCAACCCCGCGGGCGCACACCCGCCCCCTTTCAGTTTAACCTGAGCACCCCTTCTCTCAAAGTAGCAACCCTCATTCGATCCCCGCGTCGGCGAACACCCGGCAGAGCGCGCCGTGCAGGGAGGCGGTGGACGCGACCAGGAAGCGGCCGCCGATAGCCTCCAGAACCCCCCCTGAGGGGCTGCTTGCCACCCCGCCCGCCTCGCGGATCAGGAGGATCCCCGCCGCGATGTCCCATATCCGGGTCGAGAAGGACCAGCTTGCGTCGAAGCGTCCCACCGCGACATAAGCGAGATTGAGCGCTGCCGACCCCGTCCGCCGCAGCGACTGGCAGTGCGGCAGCGCCGCCAGGAAGGCGCGGACGTCCGGCGCTTCGAGTGTGGCGCCGGGCGGAAATCCGATCGCCGCCAACGACTCCCCGCAGGTAGTTGTCCCGCTGGTTCGGATCGGGCGGCCGTCCAGCCATGCCCCTTGGCCCGCCGCCGCCGAGAAGCACTCTCCCGAGACCGGATCGAACACCGTCCCGACCAGAAGCTCCTCTCCCCGCTGCAGGGCCACGGAAACACAGAAGTGCGGCACGCCGTGGACGTAGTTCGTGGTGCCGTCGAGCGGGTCGACCACCCAGCGATACGCCGACGCGTTCCCTGCGCCGGCGCGGTGTTCCCGGCTCCCCTCTTCGCCGAGGACCTCGTGCTCCGGGTAGGCCTCCTGCACCACCTGCCGTACCGCCTCCTGCGAGGCGAAATCGGCCTCGGTCACCAGGTCGGCCGGTCCCTTCTCGCGGGCTTCGACCCGGCCCATCTTCGCGAGCAGCACCGCCCCGCCCGCGCGCGCTGCCCGTTCACACACTTCGGCATATTCCAGCATGATCCCATTCCCGGAGCCAAGCCCCATCCCCAAGTCAGCCGATTATAGAGTACGGGGCGTGTTGGTGACCACCTTCCCCCGGCAGGACGGGACGTGCGAGGATGTGACCGGTGGAATATGGGACTTGGGCGACGCGTTTCTCTGCCGGTCTCTTGTCCTCCCACCTGGCCTGCCGCGGCCAAGGGGCCTCGTGACGATCGTTCCCGGGCCGGAAGTGAAGATCGAGCGGAACATCCGGTGAAACCCCGGATTACGACGCCCCGCGAATGGAAATAATCTTGCGTTCCCCGGACCTGCCTTGGCGATGACGAGGTGAGCGAGACGGTGGCGATGCCTGGGCAGAGATAGGGTGACACCCTCCATTAGTGGTATTTGATGAAAACCGGTTCCCTCGCCCGCGATTCTTGTGGACACGCCCGACAATCTTGGTATTATGGTGAGGTGGGTGGGAGAGCCCGCGGCGCCAGCCGCCCCGGGCAGGACCCCCACAAGGCGAGGCTCCCTGTATCATTCATTTCGTTGTGGAGATTGCTTCGCGTTTCCGGCCTCTTCTCTGTTCCGGCCCCGCCGTCTTGTACTTGTTGCAAGCGGCGGGGTTTTTTGGTTGGTAGGCTGGCTGCTTGCGCGACGTGCTCCCTTCCCTCCCTGTCCTGCCTGTGGTTGCCGGCGGCGGGATGACGCCTTCGGGCGGAGACGGGCTTGCCCGTGGCGTGGTATCGGTCGCCCATGACGCCGGGCGCAGGCGACCCATCGGCCAAGAGGTGATCGATGAGCGGCTGTCCTTGGAAGGTGAGTGCCCTGGGGGCCCTGTTGGAACTCGCCGGCTTGCGTGCGGAGCTGCAGTTCGACAGGCCGCAGGAGGGATGGACCGCGGTGGAGGTTGACGGCGAGCGGCTTACCGGCGCGGGCCTGATGGGCATCGAGGCGCCGACCTTCTCGGACGGTGAGTCCCCGCGGCTGATCGACTCCTTCGTGCGCGGCGGCGACCTGGTGCTCGCTTACGACGAGACGCCCGCCTGGCCGATCCGCGTGGACGCCACGTTCAGCGCAGCCGCCGCAGAGGCTCCCCTGCTCGCCGCTTTCGATCTGCTCGTCTCCGTGCGGACCAGTTTGCTCAACAGCCGTCCCGCTATGGCGGTGCGCTCCCGGGTTCCCGCCGAGGAGATCCTCGTCTTCGCCGACCCGGACGGCGACCGCCTCGAACCCGTCAATGCAGGGCGATCCTACGTGGTGGAGAGCTCGCTGCCGGTGGTGTACCGTTTGCCGGGGGGGCGATTCAGCTACCTGGAGGCTGCCTACCCCGGACAGCTCCACCGCCTCGAGGCTTCCGTCTCGCCCCCCGGCGATCTGGCCGAGGTCCGCCATCCGCTCTTCTTCGAGTCCCTCGAGAAGGGTGTCATCCTCCGCGCCTGGCTCCGCGGGGTCTTCGCCGCTCGCCGCGCCGACCTCGCCGTGGCCCGCTCGGTCTACAAGTCCCTGGCCGCCGAGCCGCCCCCCCTGGCCAGTTGACGGGCCGGCCGGTCGGCGGTCAGTCGAACTCGTCCCAGGTGGTGCGGAGGATCTCGCGCTGCCAGCCCTCTTCGTGAACGGGCCAGGCGGCGAGTCGCCGGTCGGCCTCGACGAGCCGTTGCGGGAGGTTGGTGATGCCGGCCCGCCGCCGACACTCCCACTCCCCCGGCGATGGAGGGGGGAAGCGGCCGGGGCGATTGGCCAGGCGGCAGGTGATCCGGCCCTGGTCGAAGATGGTCAGCAGGGCGGGCACTGCCAGTTCCAGGAGCCGCCGCGCGATCAGCTCGTGGCTTGCCGTGTGGTAGCGGCGTTTCAGCTCGAAGAGGTCTTCCGCGGACTCGCCGGCGTGGGCGGAAAACCAGGGCTCCGGGAGGAGGAGGCGGGCGGCGAAGCGGCTGGCGAGGGCCTCGCGGGCGTTCGGCGGGGCCTCGCGGGGATCGACGGCCAGTGTGGCGAAGACCCGCGCGGCCACCGCCTCGCCGATCTCGTGGGCCACGGCCCACTGCCGCCGCTCGGGGCGGGGATCGGGGCGCACGAGAATCGCGGCCCGCGGCTGCCGCGGCGTGCCCGCCAGACGCACGAAGCGGCCCCGCCCGCCCTGGGAAGCGTCCGTGGCCACCGCAATCCCCAGGCACCGGGCCACGACCAGGGCGTCGACTGGAGGGGCGGCGACACCGCTGCGCAGAAGCACTTCGGCCACCACGGCATCGAGCGCGGCGAGGAAGTCCTCGTGGGGAATCTCCAGGAGCATGAAGGGACCTCGATTCGCACGCGGGGTAGGCGGCAGCGGCTCGCTGCGCCGCGGCCCTACTGGGATGGGGCCGCTCGACAGCGCGCCGGGATAGTGTACTTATGTACACGCTACCCCGTGAGAGGCCCTTTGGCAAGGCAGGGACGGGACGCGTTCGGCCGCCGCGCAGCGACCTTGACATGGTCGCGGCGACACCGCAATCCCGTGAGAAAGTGAAGGCGAGAAGGAGGCAGGACCCGCCACAAGGTCGTCCGGGGCGAACATCGGCCTTCGCGGAGACCTTCGCCGGTCGTGGTCCGGCCGCCACGCCGTGTTGCCGATTTTCGACGCCGTGCCCGCCGCCGTGGTACGCGCCGCGCGCCCGGGCGGGGTGCCCCGGCTTCGCTCCCAGCACGCACCTGCCGGGCGCACCGGTCGCCGCAACCCGCGCATGGCCGCTATGCGTGCCACCGCGGCACGCCGCATGCTTCTCTCTTCGCTCGGAGCGTCCTCGTGGGCCGCCGCCGGGCGGAAGCCGCGGGTATGCCCTCTCTATGTCTGGCCTTGGCGATAACGACGATCCCGAGAGGAGCCGCGCGCGATGCTCAACCTGTCCGGCCGTCCCCCCATCGTCCTCGCTGCTCTGCTCATTTCGATGGGGTACCTGTTCCCCGCTCCCGCCGCCACGGCCGCGCCGGCAGCCGTCCGGGGGCACCTTCCTCGGCGGGGTGCTCACTGGCCGGTAACTTGCCGGACCACACCACGCTGGGCGAGGATTCGGCCGCGGTACGTTCCGGTGTGCACTTCGGACTCCGGCCACGTGGCGGTGGTTGCCTGTGCCGGGGGGACATCGCAGATCGAGGCCTCCAGCCACGCGTCACCGGTAGACCTAAGTGTCTACGAACCTGCCGAGGAGGGGCCGCAACCGACGCCCGCTCCGATCCGCGGACCTACCCCAAAAAGGGAGACTGACCCCCCAGTGCTTCGCCTGGAGACGATCTGGCTCCCGGAAGAAAATTGATGCCGCTGTACCGCCCGCCAGGGTTCCCTGCCGCGAGTGGCCGCCGCCGACGGCGGGGAGGGGGTTCACGGCGCCAAGCTTTGCCGCCATACTCAGGGGCTACGCAGCCCGAACCCCCTCTTGTTGCGGAAGAGGCGCTCCATGCGAAACACCCAAGCGACCCAGCTCCTTTTCGACCAGTCGTGCCCCGGGCGGCGGTCGGTGCGGATGCCCCCATGCGACGTCCCGGACGGGCCCTTGGAAGACCTCCTTCCCCCAGCCGCGCTGGCTGCTGCGCCGCCGCCGCTGCCCGAGACCGCCGAACCCGACCTGGTGCGACACTTCGTCAACCTCTCGACGCTTAACATGGGCGTCGATACGCACTTCTATCCCTTGGGCTCTTGTACGATGAAGTACAACCCCAAGCGGAACGAGCAGCTTGCCGGTCTGCCCGGGTTTACCGGGCTGCATCCCTACCAGGACGAAGAGACGCTCCAGGGGATCCTGGCGTTGCTCCACTCGGCCCAGGAGATGCTCGGCGAGATCGCCGGTCTGCCGGCCGTCTCCCTGCAGCCGGCCGCCGGGGCCCACGGCGAGATGACGGCCCTCCTCGTCGCCGCGGCCCATTTCCGCTCTTTGGGCGAGAAGCGGAGCGTGGTCCTCATCCCCGACGGCGCGCACGGGACGAATCCCGCCAGCGCCGCCGTGGCCGGCTTCCGCACCGTCGAGGTGAAGAGTACGGATGCGGGGCTGGTCGACCTGGCGGTGCTGGCCGAACGGCTCGACGCGCAGACGGCGGTGTTCATGATCACCAACCCCAACACCTTGGGGCTCTTCGACGGCCAGATCGCGGAGATCGCCCGCATGGTCCACGAGGTGGGCGGGCTGGTGTACCTTGACGGCGCCAACATGAACGCCATCCTGGGCGTGGCGCGGCCCGGGGATTTCGGGGCCGACATGATGCACTTCAATCCCCACAAGACCTTCAGCGGCCCCCACGGCGGCGGCGGTCCCGGTGCCGGCCCCATCGCGGTGAGCGGGGCCCTGGAGCCTTTTCTCCCTGCACCGGTGGTGGTCCGCGACGGCGAGCGGTATCGGCTCGATAACGACCGGCCCCGGTCCATCGGCCGCGTGCGGAGCCATTTCGGCAACACGGGAGTTTTGCTGCGGATGTACTGCTACCTCCGCACCCACGGCCCGGACGGCCTGCGCCGCGTGGCCGAGAACGCCGTGCTCAATGCCAACTACCTGCGGCACTGCGTCCGCGACCTCCTCGACGTGCCCCACGGCGAGCGGTGCATGCACGAGTTCGTGGCCTCGGCCGCGCGGCTGAAGCGGGAGCGGGGGATCACCGCCATGGACGTTGCCAAGCGGCTCCTGGACTACGGCTTCCACGCCCCCACGGTCTACTTCCCGCTGATCGTCGCCGAAGCGCTCATGATCGAACCCACGGAGACGGAGAGCAAGACCACGCTCGACGCCTTCGCCGCGGCCCTGCGGGCCATCGCCGAGGAGCCGCGGGAGACCGTCCAGCAGGCACCGCAGAGCACACCCGTCTGCCGTCCCGACGAGGTCCAGGCCGCCCGCAAACCGGTCTTCAAGTGGACGGCGGCTGCCGAATCTTGAGCGCACCGACGCCGCCGGCGCGCCTTGGGCCAGCGACGATGCCCGACTCGCCCAACCTTCCTCCCGCCGAACTTCCCCCTCCCGCGGCCGATCCCCGCTGGCGTCGGGCGGTCCGCCGCCGGCTGGCCGCCTGGTACGCCACCCACGCCCGCGACCTCCCCTGGCGCCGCAGCCGCGACCCCTACCGCGTCTGGCTCAGCGAGACGATGCTCCAACAGACGCAGGTGGCCACGGTGGAAGGCTACTTCGCCCGTTTCCTCGAACGCTTTCCCGATATTGCGGCGCTGGCTTCGGCGAAGGAAGAGGATGTGCTGCGGGTGTGGGAGGGACTGGGCTATTACCGCCGCGCCCGCCAATTGCACGCCGCCGCGCGGCTCCTCGTCGACGAGTACCATGGGGCGTTTCCCCGGACGGTGGAAGGCTGGCGGCGGCTGCCGGGCGTGGGGCGGTACACGGCCGGAGCGGTGGTCTCGATCGCCTTTGCTCGTCCAGCCCCCATTCTCGAAGCCAACACGGCCCGGCTCTTCAGCCGCCTGGTCGCCTTCGAAGGCGAGACTTCGTCGGCGGACGGTGAGCGCCTCCTCTGGTCGCTGGCTGCGGCCCTCGTGCCGCGCAAGGAACCCGGGGTGTTCAACCAGGCCGCCATGGAGCTGGGAGGCCAGGTCTGCCGTAGCCGGCTCCCCCAATGTGTGGACTGTCCCCTCGAGGATCTCTGCGCAGCGCGGCGGCGGGGACGGACCGAGACCATCCCCCGCCCCAAGCGCCGGCCGGCCATCGAGCAGCGCTACGAAGCGGCTCTTCTCGTTCGCCGGCAGGGACGCGTGCTCCTCGTCCGAATTCCCGAGGGCCGCCGCTGGGCGGGACTCTGGGACTTCCCCCGCTTCCAGCTCGCCGGCCGTGCGGCCGAAGATCCCGCGGCGGCGCTGGCTGCCGAGATCGAGGCCCTCAACGGGATGGCCGTCCGCGTCGAGGGCCACCTCCTCCGCCTCCGGCACGCCGTGACTCGCTACCGCATCACGCTCGACTGCTTCGCCGCGAAGTTTCTCGGCAACGGCGGCACACCCGCCGCTGCCCCCGAGGTCCGCTGGATCCGCCCGGCCGAGCTGGACCGCTACCCCCTGAGCACCACCGGCCGCCGGCTGGCACGCCTCGTCTGAGACGTTCGGCCCCTTCACTCCTCCCAGAACATCAGCGCCCCGACCGGACCGCCGCCGGGGCGGAGCGTGCGGGCGGGGCTCTCAGGTCTCAGGCGGAAATCGCCCCCCTCGGCGTCGACGAACTGCGGCTCGGCGAAGCGGGAGTGGGCGTCGAGCCCGGTAACCTCTCGGTACGCGTCGAATTCGCCGATTCGCTCCCGGAACCACCAGGCCGCGATCCCCGTCTCGCTGTACCAGAGGTTGAAATCGATCTCGGGCAGCACTTCCCATCCGCTCGAGTATCGGCTCCCCCAGTGGGTGGCGCCGTAGAAGATGTTGTACTTGATTTCGATGCCCGACGTCTCGGCAGTGTTCGTGTAGAACATCAGGTGGCTGCCGTTCCTGTCCGGCCGCTGCGCGTGGGCCCACCCGCCGCCCGCGTTGACGCAGGTGTTGTTGACGAAGCGGATGTTCCGCGTGACGGCCGACTCGGGGTTGTTCCAGTATTCGAAAGAGTACTCGGCGTTGCGGATGAAGTTGTTGCGGTACGTGATGTTGACCTGCTTCGAATCGGGCCCGCGGCCCTGGTTGGTCAGCGCCGCGTCGTACACTTCCCAGATCCGGCAGCCCTCGACGAGGTGGTCGCTGGCGGCGTTCCAGAACTCGATGGCGTTTCCGTACCGCACGGGCGTCCCGTCGGGCCGGGTGTGCTGGTGGGCCCCGCCGATGTAGCCAAGATCGCAGTTGCGGATCACCAGGCTGCGGGTGTTGCTGCCGCCGAAGCCGTGCGCGGCGCCGTACATCACGGCCAGCCCGTCGTAGACCACGTGTTGGGCACCGGTCTGGTTGACGACGTGCCGGCCCATGGCCAGCTCGATGCTCCCGTGCCGCTCCGGCGGTGCGACTTCCGAATAGAGATAGACGCGCTGGGAGGCGCCGTCGTAGAAGAAGTCGTAGGGCCTGACGAGGTCGTCGATCGACCACTTCTTCCACCCGCAGACCGTGCCGCCGTCGAAGATGATGTTTCCCACGTCGGCATCGAGCGGGTCGGCGATGTTCGGCGTGGCGGCGTGCAGCGCTTGGGGCTGAAACTCGAACGTCGTGCCGGCGGGGAGCCTCCCGCCCAGGCTGAGGTGGAGCCGGCCGTCTTCGGAAGACCGCGAGGCTCGGAGGGCCACTTCGAAGCTCTTCCATTCCGCGCCCACGGCGTGCTCGGCCGGCCCGGAGCGGGCGAACGCCGTCCAGGGGGCCGCGCCGCGGAGGATCGCCACACCGGGGAACTGGAAGGGCGTGCTGCTGCGGGCGCGAAAGGAAAGGACCAGCCAGGCCCCCTCTTCGATCTCCACCGCCGGGCCCCAGAGCTGCACGTGATTCGACGCCGACCCGCTGCCCGCCGAGGCGACCCGGAGGATCGTTCCGTCGGGGGCCTCGGCGTGCTCCAGCTCCACGCGGGCTCCCGCCTCCTGGTGGTGCCGCCACCGGCTGTCGCGCAGGTCCAGCAACCGCTCGTCCCGCCGGTATTCCATCGGCAGGGTGGCCCAGAGGTTCTCGCCGACCTGCACCCAGTCCTCCCGCCGGTTGCGGGGCAGCGAGCCGAGGATCCGCGGCTTCGGCCCCTCACCATAGGATGTGTAGGTGACCGGCGCGCCCTCCTCACCGCTCGCCGGGATCAGGGAGCCGCGCCAGAGCCCCCCTTTTCGGAAGCGCACCGTATCGCCCGGCTGCAACGCGGCCGCGTTGACCCGCTCCAGGCTGCGCCAGGCGCGGTCCGGCGATCGCCCGTCGTTGCCGTCCCGCCCCGCTTCGGAATCGACGTAGAAGGTGCGGCCGCTGCTCGTCGCGGCCGCCGCCTCGCTCGCGTCGGGGCGCGCTTCCCACGAGAGGAGCAAGAGGCAAAGCGGTACGCCGATCGCGCGCCACCCTACGTTCCACGTGCGGTCCATGGTGATAATCTTCATGCTGACGGGGTTCCCTGAAAGATGGTGCACGGCGGAGGCGCGTTCGCCTGCCGGGGGCGCGCCGACAGGGTCGCACGACCGGTTCCCGGCGACGCCGGCCGGTAAGATCGCCGGCTCCCCTACGGCGACTACGGCCCGTTCACCTGGGGTGGGTGATACCAGAACGACCGCCAATACGCCCCGTCGGCGGCGTAGACGTCGAGCGGGGCATCGGGGTCGAGGTCGGCAGGGAGAATGCCGTACTCCTGGAGCTTGCGGATGTAATAGACGTTGGGCACGAAGCCGGGCATGTCGAAGCGCTTCTCGTCGTGGAGGCGGCGGCTGGCGGCGGCAATGGCCGCCAGCAGCGCCTGGTAGTCCGGGTCGCTGGTGTCGGCGAAGACGTACGGGGCGCACCAGCCGAGGCCCCCGGCCTCCGGCGACAGGGGCGCGCGGAGCAAGGGCGACATCTCCGGCCGGGTGAGGTTGCAGAGGGATTGCGGCGGCCGGGCGTTGCCGAAGCGGTAATAACCGATCTCGCCGCGGATCCGCGCCAGCTCGGTGAACTCGTGGACCAGGGGGAGGTGCGGCCCCGGCTCGCCGAAGCGGAAGTAGAGGTCGCCCTCGCCGATGCGGCGCTGCTCGGGAGCGGGTGCGCCGTGGCAGCCGCCGCAGCGCCGCTCGACGACTTCCACGGGGAACTGCACCGGTGCCATTCCCGATCCCAGGGCCCCGTAGGTCCCGGCGTAGACGGCGCTCGTCTCGATCCAGAGGCGCACGGTCGCCAGCTCCTCGTCGCTCAGCTCGGCATCGTAGTGGCTGCCGTCGACCAGATCGAGCAGGCGGCTCGCCGAGCTGCCGATGGAACGGGGCGGCCGGTCGCCCTCTTCGTTGCGGGCGTCGGATATCAACTCATGCCGCAGCATCGTCCAGAAGCTCTGGGAGAATATCGGTGTGTGGTCCCCGCTGAAGTCGATGCGGCCTTCCATGCGCTCGGGGTTGTGGCACTCGAGGCAGTGCCGGTCGAGGATCGGCTGGATGTCGCGGGGGAAATCGAAGACCTCGGGCAGGGCGGCGATCGGCTCGATGCGGTCCGCCGGGCGCTGCAGGGCCTGGAATCCCGTGTCGACGAAGGGGGTGGTGATCCGCGCCTCGTGGCAGCCGACGCAGCCGGTGGTCTCGCCCGGCTGCACGCTCACGAAACTCTGCATCCGCTTGACCGAGAGATCGTTCTCGTCCAGGGCGACGAAGAAGACGGATCGCATGGCGGGTACTTCGAAATGGGCCGAGCCGTCCTCGGCGACGGGTACGGTGCCCAGCACGGAGGCCAGTTGGAAGGTGCCGCCGGCGCTGATCGGCCACATGCCGCCCGAGAAGTTGATCGGCTTGGGGAGCCGCTCGAGGACGAGCAGCCTCTTGATCTCGCCGCGGCGCACGCCCGCCATGTTCCGGCCGCGGTAGACGTCGCCGACGAACAACCGCCCCGTGGCCTGGGAGAGATCGGTCCGCGCCGGCACCACCGGCTCGCGGGGCCGCGGCACCAGCGGCCGGGGTTCGTGGCACTGGAGACCGTCGGACGACGAAGGCGCGCAGATCAGCTCCGTGCGGCCGGCGCCGTCCATGAGGTGGATGCCGCGCCGGTCGGCCACGAGAAAGCAGTCTTCCGAGAAGGGAAAGGGATCGCGGAAATGGGTGTTGCTGATCCGGCGGGCACGATCCGCATCGTCGGGACCGGCCGAGGGGTCGACCACCGTGATATGTCCCATGTGCCCCGGCAGGCCGTGCCCCGGCGAGAAGGAGGCGACCACCTTGTTCGTCTCCGGAATGGGCTTGGCCCCCAGCATGACGGTGCCCGTGAACTGGTTGCCGTAATAGGCCATCCGCCCCGTCCCGTCGGGGTTCACCGTCCAGAGGTGATGGAAGTAGAACTGGCTGCGGTCGACGTACTCCCAGCTCTGGAAGAGGATGCGGCCGTCGGGCAGGACCCAGGGGGTGTTGTCGTGCTCGGCATTGGTGGAGAGCGCGCGGATGTTGCCGCCGTCGGCATCGCAGCGGTAGAGGACGCCCACGGGCGTTCGCCAGCAGCTCACGTAGCGGTTGCAGCGGCTGGAGACGAAGACGATGCCGCCGTCCGGCAGGTAGGTCGGCTCGATGTCGTCGTAAGGGCCGTCGGTCAAGCGGACGAGGCCCGTGCCGTCGGCCTGGATCTCGTGGAGATGGTAGTAGGGCTGGCCTCCCTTGCGGTACGAAAAGAGGATGGTATGGCCGTCGTAGTGCACCTGGGGATCGCGGATGCCGCCGTGGGGGTCGTCGAGCAGCACGCGCCGCTCGCCCGTGCGGAGGTGGTAGCGGACGAGACGGCCGCCTTCGCCGAACCGCGGCGGCAGCTCCTCGCCCTCGATCCCCCGCTGCGGCGGATACTCGGGCACGCTGCTCGCCGAGAAGCCGAAATTGGCGTACCAGTGGTCGAAGTCCAGCGGCCGCTCTGCGAAGACGATCTCTTCGACCCCGGCCATGGGACCTTGCAGGCACTCCTCGAGGAGTCCGCTTTCCGCGCGGGCCGGGGAGGAAGACGAAGCGATTACGACCGCTGCGGACCAGACCATCCATCCCAGGAGCATTGACGGGCATTCCAGCTTCATCCGGGAGAATCCTCGGCTCTTCGGGTCTACGCGCCCCGGCAGGCACTCGGGCAATCCCTGCCGCCGTATTCCTCGTCGCCCCGGTCCCTGCCCGTTGTAGCACGAGAGCCGATGCCGGGCAACGTTTTCCCTCGAAGAGAGCGGAAAGGCGCCCTTCTACTCTCCGCGCAGATGGCGGGCCAGGTCGGAGATGGTGGAGATGCCCAGCTCCTCGGCGTGCTCGCGGCGCATGGTGAGCGTGTAGGTGTTGTTGAAGCCGAAGGGCTCGAGCCACTGGAGATCGTATTCTTCGGCGAAGACCTCGCGGACCACCGCGAGGCTCTCGTCGGCATCGGCGATGACCTCGCGGTCGAGGATGCCCACCAGTGCGGTGCCGGTGTACTCGGCGTAGAGGTCGAGATCGCCGCTGAGGAGGGCGTCGAAGCAGATCTTTGTGCCGCCGAGGTTGGCCATGCGGCGGACGCGCAGCTCGGTGCGCCCCTCGACGAAGGCGGCCATCATCTCGGTGAGGATCTCCTGCTCGGTGAACGCCTTACCGCCGATGGTCACCGTTCCCACGGGATCGGCCACCGGCCCGTCGCCGGGGGCCAGCAGCTCCTCCTCTTCGAGGAAGCGGCGGGCGATGCGGTCGGCGGACTCGCCGTGCTCGTCGGCAGCGTAGTTCAGCGCCCGCATCGTCTCGTCGTCGATGCGGCCGGCCAGCAGCTCCAGCGTCTCGCCCAGCTCGGGGAAGGCCTCCAGCGCGTCGCGGCGGACCAGGGGGGCGGCGTGGTAGGGGGGGAAGAAGCCGCGGTCGTCCTCGAGGATCACCAGGTCGTAGGCCTCGATGCGGCCGTCGGTGGCGAAGGCGCAGATGACGTCGACCGCCCCGTCGGCGACGGCGCGGTACATCAGGCCGGGGTCCATCTGCCGCGGTGGTTGCGGGAAGCGGAAGCCGTAGGCACGGCGCATTCCTTCGTAGCCGTCGGGGCGGGTGAGGAACTCGGCGTCGAATGCGGCGCGCAGCGGCGGCCGCCCCGGCCTGATGCCCAGGAGGCCGTCGGCGAGAGCGGCGGCCAGGCGGACGCCGATCAGCGACAGTCCGATGAGGAGCACGGTGCCCACGACCACCGCCAGCCGCGTCTTCTGCGACCACTCGCCCGGCCGGCGGCCCTCGGGATCGAGCCAGCTCTCGCAGCGGGCCAGGGCGGAGTCGAAGACGATCGCGAGGATGGCCGCCGGCACGGTGCCGGCGATCAGGTAGTCCATCTGGATCGCCCGCAGGCCGCGCATGATCAGCACCCCCAGACCGCCCGCCCCGATGAGCGTGGTGAGCGTGGCCACCCCGATGGTCCACACCGTGGCGATGCGGATGCCCGCCATGATCACCGG
>SKOZ01000029.1 GCA_007119795.1 Planctomycetales bacterium
GCGGATCGCCGCGGCCGTCGCCGCCGGCGTGGCCCTTGTTGCGGCCCTCCTGGGCGCCCTGGCGCTGCTCAGCGCCGTGGCCCGTTGAACCTGCAGGCGTTGAGCCTCGCCGGAGCCTGCCGCTCAATCGGGCGAAACGGCCTCGCCGCCGGCGCGGGTGGCCAGGGCGCGCCAGACGTCCGCATCGATCGTCTCGCTGAAGCCGTGGACGGAGCCGTCGACCATGGCGGCATTGACGATCCCCGGGTGGTAGCTGCGCGCGGGGATCACGGCGTAGGTGGGGACGGTGTCGGAGAGCCCTTCGCGCTGATTGGTCCAAGTCACGTTGTAGGTGAGCCCGTCGATCTCGCAGGGGATGCCGGCATTCGGCGGGTAGAGCGCGGTAAAGCCGGTCTGGTGGGCGCGGCCGTCGATCCACTCCGTGTGCCCGCTGCTGAGGAGGAACTGCCCGCCAAGCCCGCAAACCTCTTCCGGGGTCGGCGGATCCATGGGGCCGGAGTGGGCGGCGTTGCGGAAATAGGGGGTGTAGGCCCGGACCTCAGCGGCCATGAGGGTGTTGCTGGTGCCGTCAACGAAGTTGGCGTGGCGGAGGCGGCTGTGGGGATAGTAAGCCCCCTCGCCGCCGCGGTTGTTCCGCGGATCATAGACGAACCACACGCCCACGTTGACGCCGTAGCTGAGCGGGTAGTGGATCTCTTCGCCGTCGCGGGTTCGCACGCGGTCGTTGATTTCCGACGGGCAGAGGTAGGTGGGGACGCGGAGCGCGCCGAGGCGGCGGCCGTCGGGGAGGAAGGCCGTGTTGTAGTCGGTGCTGAAGTCGATGAAATCGTAGACGTTCCCCTGCTCGAGGTAAGGCAGGACCCAGGCGTGGGCCGACCAACTCCCGCCGGCCATCCCGCCGAAGCTGGGCGGAAAGCGGCCGTGGACGTTCTCGAAGAGGTGATTGGCGAGGGCGAACTGCCGAAGGTTGTTTCGGCAGTCGGTGCGGCGGGCGGCCTCGCGGGCGGCCTGCACGGCGGGGAGCAGGAGCCCGACGAGCAACCCGATTATGGCGATCACCACCAGGAGCTCGACCAGCGTGAAGCCGCGGAGGGCACGATTGGGGAGGGGGGGAGCGACGCGCATGGCTTCTCCACGATATATACTAGGGGGGCAAAGGCAACCCGATGGACGGGCCATCCGCCGATGTCGAGACTGATATGCAGTCTCAATTGCACCAGCACCGGCCATTGTAATTGGTTCCCTAAGCACGCCAAGAGCGCAAAAAGATCACTCTTTAAGGTGCCAAATATGAAGTGCCTGCTGAATCAAGAGTTATGAATCAGCAATGCCCGCCGGCCAACCCCTCGCCGTTGCCCTTGGACCCGGCCGCCCAAGTGTCCACTTCTGCATAGGCCGCGGCGGAAAAGCGGAACGATAGAATCCTCTGGCGGGAAGGCGGTCGTCATCGTGCGGGAAACGCTGCCATATGGCGCAGCGGACCTCCGGCGATCGGCCTACCCACTACAGGCCATGCCTTCGGAAGATCCCCGTGCGGGGCGGTTCTTGCTGCCCGTCTTATTGCGGAACTACACGATCACCTCGGCGAACTCCTGCTGCAGGGCGGAGTGGCTCTTACGGCCCATCTTGGCGTCGACCACGACGTTCACCTGCACTTCGCTGGTGCTGATCATGTCGATGTTCACGCCGGTGCGGGAGAGGGTCTGGAACATCCGCCGCGCCACGCCGGTGTGGCTCCGCATCCCGATGCCCGTCACCGAGAGCTTGGCCACCTCCGGGCAGTGGGCCGGCGGCGGGCAGCCCAGCCGCTTAGCGATGGCGCCGGCCAGGGCGAGTCCGCGGTCGAGGTCTTCGCGGGGGATGGTGAAGCTCAAGCCGGCCTTCCCGGCCCGCCCGATGCTCTGCACGATCATGTCGACGACGATCCCGCCGGCAGCCACCTCCTCGAAAACGGCCGCGGCCAGCCCGGGCCGGTCGGGAACATCGGCCAGTGTGAGGCGGGCCTGCGACTCGTCGAGGTCGATGCCGCCGATCATGAGCTCTTCCATACTCTGCATCCGTGCCACAGCATTGGCCGCGGCCACGGGCCCCCCGGAGCGGACCGTGAGCTCCGGGGCGACCTCGGGCAGGGGGGGCACCTCCTCCAGGCCGAAGGCGTGGTGCAGGAGCCGCAGCGCTTCCTGGGAGTGCTCGTGGTCGAGGAGCACCGAGAGCTTGATCTGTCCGGTCGTAATCATCTGGATGTTGATTCCCCGCTCGCCCAGCGTGCGGAACATCCGCCGGGCCACCCCGGGCTGCGTGGCCATCCCTAAGCCGACCACGGAGATCTTGGAGACGTCGTCGTCGTAGCTGAAGCTCCCGGCGCCCAGATCGTGGACCGCCTCCTCGATGGCCTTCATCGTCGCCGGGAGATCGTCGCGCGGCACGGTGAGCGAGATGTCGGCCGTCCCCCGCGAGCCCACGTTTTGCACGATCATGTCCATGGTGACGTTGCGGGCGGCGATGCGGGAGAAGACCGTCAGCGCCGCGCCGGGCCGGTCGGGGACGCCGATGACGGTGATCCGCGCCTCGTGGCGCATGAGGGCCGCCCCGCAGACGGGCTGGCCGGGCGCCTCGGGCTCCGCGCCGATGACCGTGCCCACACTGTCGCTGAAGCTGCTGCGCACGTGGACGGGGACGGAGAACTTCTTGGCGAACTCGATGGAACGCCCATGCATGACGCCGGCCCCCATGCTGGCCAGCTCGAGCATTTCGTCATAGCTGATCCGCGCCAGCCGCCGCGCCTCCGGGACGACTCGCGGGTCGGCGGTGTAGACGCCGTCGACGTCGGTGTAGATCTCGCAGACTTCGGCCCCCAGGACCGCCGCCAGGGCCACGGCCGTCGTGTCGCTGCCGCCGCGCCCCAGGGTGGTGATGTTCCCCACCTCGTCCACTCCCTGGAAGCCCGCGGCGATCACGATCCGCCCTTCGTCCAAGGCGCGCTGGATGCGCTCCGTGGAGATCGAGTGGATGCGGGCCCTCGTGTGCGTGCTGTCGGTGACGATGCCGATCTGGGCCCCGGTGAGGCTGATCGCCTCGTGCCCCAGCGAGTGGACGGCCATGGCCATGAGGGCCACGCTCACCTGCTCCCCGGTGGAGAGGAGCATATCCATCTCCCGGGCCGAGGGCACTTCGGTGATCTCGCGGGCCAGTTGCACGAGGACGTCGGTGTTCTTGCCCATGGCGCTGACGACGACGACCACCTGGTGCCCGTCCATCTGGGCGCGGATCGCCTTGCGTGCGGCAGCGAGGATCTTCTGGCTATCGGCAACGCTCGTGCCGCCGAACTTCTGAACGATGATGGACATGGGTTAGCGGATGGTGGCTAGTGGTTAGTTGTTAGTTGGACGCGCCCGAGGCGCTAGGCACGGCCCCTTTAACAACGGACCACGGACAACGTCAGTTCTTGGGCGCGCGGCCGAGGAAGTATTCCATCATCCGCCAGCCCTCGTCGAAGGCCAGCGGCGCGCGGGCCGCCGTGGGATCGTCGTAGCGGGTGGCCTCGTCGGGGGGGATTCCGGTACCGGCCATCGCCATGGGGACCATGCCGTGGCTGTGCGTCTTCGTCCGCAGGAGGGTGGGGTGGTCCGGCGTGACGAGGATGCGGTAGTCGCCGAAGCCCTTCAGCGCCGCATGCACGGGGGCCACGATGTCGGCGTCGATGGCCTCCAGGGCGGCGATCTTCCCGGCGGCGTCCCCCTGGTGCGAGGCCTCATCGGTGGCTTCGACGTGGACGAACACCAGGTCGTGGTCCGCCAGGGCGCGCACGGCGTAGCGCCCCTTGGCGGCGTAGTCGGTGTCCAGGTAGCCCGTGGCGCCGGGGACCTCGATCCGTTCCCAGCCGGCCAAGGCCGCCAGCCCGCGGAGGAGGTCGACCGCCGTGATCATCGCCCCGCGGATGCCGAACCGCTCGGCGAAAGGCGTCAGCCGCGGGGTGCTTCCCAGCCCCCAAAGCCAGAGGTGCGTTGCCGGCCGCTGCTCGCCCCGTCGGCGGGCGGCATTGACGGGGTGGTCGGCAAGCACCTCCGCGCTCTCGGCCATCAAGCGGCAGAGCAGATCGGAGCCGGGTCCGCGGGGATAGGCGTCGCCCACGCTGCAATCCATGAGGTCGTGCGGCGGTGTGGCCTGCGTCTCCGCAGCGAAGGGGAAAGGCTCCATCCCGCCGCGGCAGATGAGCAGGTTGCGGTAGCTCACGCCGGGGACGAAATGCAGCCGGTCGCTGCCCAGCCGCTCCTGGACGGCGGCGAGCAGCTCGGCCGCTTCGGCGGAGCGGATGTGGCCGGCGGTGAAGTCGCGCATCACCTGCCCCTCGATGGTCACCAGGTTGCAGCGCACGGCCCAGTCCCCGGGCCCCAGCGCGATACCCTGGGCCGCCGCCTCCAGCGGGGCGCGGCCGGTGAAGTGTTCCAGGGGACTGTAGCCGAAGAGGCTGAGGTTGGCCACGTCGGAGCCGGGGGGGAGGGACGTGGGGACGTGATTGGCCCGCCCCAACCGCCCGGCGGCCGCCACGGCGTCCATGGCGGGGATGGTGGCTGCCTCCAGCGGAGTCTTGCCCCCCAACGACGCTTGCGGTTCGTCGGCACAGCCGTCGGGAACGATAATCGCGTATTTCATGGCCCGCATCAGTCACGCACCCGCAGGCGGATGCTCTCCCCGTGTACGAAGGGCAGGGTGTCGATGGCGGACATGGCCGCGCGAAATGCCCCTTCTGGGGCGGCGTGGGTCATGATCACCAGCGGCACCACGCCGTCGGCCTCCCCTTCGGTCTCGTGTTGAATCACCGATGCGATGGAGATCTGCTGCCGCCCCAGGATGCCGGCGATCTCGGCGAGGACGCCGGGGCGATCCTCGACCGAGAGCCGCAGGTAGAAGCGGCTGGCCACGGCGGCCGGATCCCGGAGGGCCACGGCACCGGCGGGACGCGACCACAGCCCGAGAAGGCGGAACGTGATCGCGGCACGGCCGCTGACCACGTCGATCACGTCGGCCACCACGGCCGAGGCGGTGGGCATCTGCCCCGCACCGAGGCCGTGGAAGAAGACCCGGCCCACGGCATCGCCCACGACCCGGACGGCGTTATAGGCCCCGCGGACCTCGGCCAGCGGCGTGCCGCGGCGGACCAGCGTGGGCGCCACGGAGAGCTGCAGTCCCTCGGCGGCCGACTCGGCCACCGCGAGGAGCTTGATGTGGTAGCCCAGTTCGCGGGCGTAGCCCTGGTCGGCGGCCGCCACGGCGTCGATCCCCGTCCGGGGGATCGCCTTCCAGTCCACGCAGGCGCCGAAGGCGAGCTGGGCGAGGATGGCCAGTTTTTGGGCGGCGTCGCTGCCGTCGACGTCCATCGCCGGATCGGCCTCCGCATAGCCGAGCCGCTGGGCCTCGGCGACAGCGGTGGCATACTCCGAGCCGCGCTCTTCCATTTCCGTAAGGATGAAGTTGCTCGTGCCGTTGAGGATGGCGTGGATCGATTCGATGCGGTTGGTCGCCAGCGCCTCGCCGAGGGCGGCGATGATGGGGATGCCGCCCGCCACGGCGGCCTCGAAGGTCACGCAGCGTCCCAGCTCCCGGGCGCGCTGCACGATCTCCGGTCCGTGCTCGGCGAGGAGGGCCTTGTTCGCCGTGACCACGTCCTTGCCCGCTTCGAGCATCCGCAGCACGATCGTCCGCGCCGGCTCCAATCCGCCGATCAGCTCGACGGCCACGCCGATCTCCGGGTCGGCCAGCATCCCCTCGAGATCGTCGCTGAGCAGCCCCGCGGGCAGGGCCACGTCCCGCGGGCGGTTCACGTCGGCATCGACGATGCGGGCCAGCTCCACGGCGCGGCCGGCACGCGCGGAAATCCGCGTGCCCTGTTCGAGGAGCAGTCGGGCCACGCCCGACCCGATGGTCCCCAGTCCCACGATGGCGACTTTGGCTCGTTCCATGGGCGGCTCGAACGCACAGGCGGTGGGAGAACGAAACGGGTGATCCTTGCGGCGGGGCGGCCTCGTCCCGGGAAACGCCCCATCGGGAGAAACGACTCCGGACCGGGGCCGCGACGGCCCCTCGCCCCGGACATCCCCGCACGACCCGGCCCGCCGCCGAACGGCGGGACTGCTTATCGTAGGCACGCGGTGACCCCGCCGTCAAGCGGCCGATTTCCTCTTGGTGATCCGCGGCCGATGTGCTAACCTTCGCACACTCCGGGAAACCCGCGGCGGATCGCCGCGGACGGGGTAGGATCGCCAAGAATCGGTGTGCTAGAATCGATGCGGCGTCGGTGTGCGGGGCGGGGACCGCCCCATGGCCCCTGCCAGCGCACCGCCGCCAGGGAAAGGCCGACAAGGAGGGAGGCCGGCATGGCTATCTATTCTCACCAGGAGACGCGCGTCCATATTCGCTGGATGATCCGGCGCGACATGCCCGAGGTCCTCCGCATCGAGGCGGAAGACTTCGAGTATCCCTGGTCCGAAGAGGACTTCATCCGCTGCCTTCGCGGCCGCAACTGCATCGGCATGGTCGCCGAGCACGACGAGCGGATCGTCGGCTTCATGGTCTACGAGCTCAACCGCACCCGCCTGCACCTGCTCAACCTCGCCGTGGTCGCGGGCGAGCAACGCCGCGGCGTCGGACGGCAGATGGTGGCAAAGCTCATCGGGAAGCTCTCCGCCCAGCGGCGCACGCGGATCGTCCTCGAGGTCCGCGAGCGGAACCTCCCTGCCCAGCTCTTCTTCCGAACGCTCGGCTTCCGTGCCGTCTCCGTCCTGCGGAACTTCTACGAAGATACCCCCGAAGACGCCTACCTGATGCAATACCGCTACCGCCCGGAACGGGGGGCCGTGGAGAGCGGCCACCGCGCCACCCGCCTCGCCGGTTGATCAACGCGCAGGTGAAGGCGTGCCTGAGGAATCCGCCCCTTCCTCCCCGCGCACAGTGCGGGAAGGGCCGGGGGCCTCTTCCCCGTGCGTCGTCAGGGTGGCTGAGGAGCGCAAGGATGCTCAGGGACGGATCGGCGATCCGTCCTACAGGCGTTGTCTAGGGTGTGCCCAGGTGGGCGGCGGTCAGCGCAATACCGGCCAGCGTCAGGTGGGGGAGCCAGGTCCCGCTCTCCAATCCCCGCGCGAGAAAACGGCCGGCGCCGCCGGTGATGAAGACGGCCGGATCGGTGAGCCCCTCCGCGGCAAAGCGGGTTATCACTTCCCGCACGGCTCCTACCGCCCCCCAATAGAACCCGCTGCGAAGCGCCGACTCGGTGGCGGTACCCAAAGGGGGCGGCGGGCCGTCGCGCTCGTCGAGTTCGACCAGCGGCAAGAGGTCGGTGAACTCATGCATGGCGCGGGAGATGGCCCCTATTCCGGGCGTAATGGCTCCACCCAGAAATGTGCCGTCAGCCGAAACGGCATCGACCGTGATCGCGGTGCCCGCGTCGACAATCACGGCCGGTTGCCCGGCGGGCCGCAGACGGTTGACCGCCACCGCGTCGAGCAGCCGGTCGATGCCCACCATGTCCGGCCGGGGGACGGCCACGGAGAGCGGCAGGTCGTGCGAGGAGAGCAGCACCACCCGCTCCCCGGCGCGCCGGTCGGCAAGCCATTCCAGGAGCCGCGTACAGAGGGGCCGGTTCACGCTGGCGATCCACCAGCGCACCCCGGGGGCGGGCTCCAGCCACGCGGCCACCTCCTCCAAGGCCCCCTCCACCGCCACCGAGAGAGTCGCCGCCGGCTCCGGCAGAGCGTCGCCGGCGACGGCGGGAAAGCGCCCCAGCTTGGCGCGGGCGTTACCCACGTCTACGGCGACGAGCGGCAGGGAGTGGCTTCCGGTCATGGCGGGGGAGGGGTCATCCGGCCTTGCCGCCGTGGCGGCGGAGGTGGAGGGCCAGGAACTGGTGGTCGCTGCTGAAGAGCCGCCGGTAGCCGAGGAGCACGATGGCGAAGGTCCCCAGCGACGTCCCCGCGGCGATCAGGAACATGATCACGATCTGGTAGGCCACCGCCTGCATGGGCCGCACGCCGCTGAGGAGCTGCCCGGTCATCATCCCGGGAAGGCTCACCAGTCCCACGACCATCATCGAATTGATGATGGGGATCATGCCCGTGCGGACGGCCGCCTGGACCGGCAGCCGGGCCGCCTCCCAGCGGGTGGCGCCCAGGGCGAGGAGGGTCTCCACCTGATCGCGTTTGGCCGAGAGCTCCTCGCCCAGGCGGTCGAGCCCCAGGGAAATGCCGTTGAGCGTATTGCCGAGGATCAT
Source organism: Planctomycetales bacterium (assembly GCA_007119795.1). Next base: position 8,264 of record SKOZ01000029.1, read on the forward strand.
GCCCAGGAAGGGGACGACGTACTGCGGGCGATACCAGGGCTCGACCTGGAGGATGGCGAAGATGGCGACGGCTCCGATCAGCCAGGAGCTGGCCCACATGGAGACGATGGCGTCGAGCCAGACGCCCCCGTAGCGGCGTTCGGTCCGCCGCACGGCGGCCACCCCCGCAATCAGCGTCATCGCCGCCATCAGCCCCAGGACGAGGTGCCAACGGTCGGCCGCGAAGATCCAGTCGAGGACCAGGCCGATCAGCAGCAGTTGCAGGACCGTCCGCACGGCGGCGACGGCCAGTCGTCCCTCGAGCCCCAGCCTCAGCCACACGGAGATGGCTCCGCAAACCAGGAGCACCGCGGCGGCCAGAGCGAGCTGCCCGGGGCCGAGCTCGATGTACTCCTGCGATACCTCGCCCACCGCAGCCGAAGCCGCCGCCAGGGAAACCGCTGTCATGGGTGGAATCATCTCGAGAGTCGCTCGTGCGAAGGGAAGGCCCGATTATCGTGGTCCGCGTGCCGCTTTGACAAGGCGGCCGGCGGCGGGGAGCGAGAGTTGCCACCTGCGGAGCGGGTCCTCCCCCGCTGGACCCCGGGGCGCGCTAGAGCTACATTCGAGGAGAACCGTTACTGCCCGGGGACCGCCGGGGCCCGGACCGACCCCCGCCCCCCACGCACGACCACCACTTCACGAGAGCCGCTGCCAAGATGATCTGCGTCAGCATCGGGCGGGGTCGCCACCGCCATATGATCGCCGAGCAACGCCACCTCGTCGAGCAGGGGGCGCGGCTCATCGAGCTCCGCCTCGATTACATCAACGGCCCGGTGAACATTCGCCGCCTGATCACCGACCGCCCCAGTCCGGTGATCATCTCCTGCCGGCGGGAGGGCGACGGGGGGAAGTTCACCGGCCACGAGCAGCAGCGGCAGATCCTCCTCCGCACGGCGATCGCCGAGGGGGTGGAGTACGTGGACCTCGAGGAGGACGTCGCCGGGAGCATCCCCCGCTTCGGCAGCACCAAGCGGATCATCAGCTTCCACGACTTCCACAAGACGCCCGACGACTTGGAGGCGATCCACGCGCGGCTGTGCAAGTTCGACCCGGACGTCGTGAAGATCTGCACGATGGCCAACCACCCCCAGGACAACCTGAGGATCCTCCAGCTCGTCGGCGGCAGCAAAGTCCCCATGGTGGGCCTGTGCATGGGCGACATCGGCATCCCTTCGCGGCTGCTCACGGGCCGCTTTGGGGCGCCTTTCACCTACGCCACCTTCCACCACGAACGGGCCCTGGCCCCGGGGCAGCTCAGCTTCGACCAGATGAAGAACATCTACCACTACGACGACATCACCGCCGAGACCGAAGTCTTCGGCGTCGTCGCCGACCCCGTGGGCCACAGCCTCAGCCCCCTGATCCACAACACCGCCTTCCACCACCTCGGGCTGAACCAGGTGTATCTCCCCTTCCGGGTCCCCCGGGAAGACCTGGCGAGCTTCATCGCCGACGCCCCGCAGCTCGGCGTTCGGGGTTTGAGCATCACGATCCCCCACAAGGAGCTGGTCGTCGGCCAGCTCGCCAAAGCGGACGAGGCGGTGCGCGGTATCGGCGCCTGCAACACGGTCGTGTACGAGGAGAGCCGCCCCTCCGGCTTCAACAGCGACTACACGGCGGCCATGGAGAGCCTCGAGGCGGCGATCCGCGAGGCCAACGGAGACGCCCAGGCCTCCCTGAAAGGCGTCAAGGCCCTGATCCTCGGCGCCGGCGGCGTGGGGAAGGCGGTCGCCTTCGGGCTCGTCCGCCGCAAGGCGGACGTCACCGTCACCGACATTGCACCGCGCCATGCCCAGGAGCTCGCCCGGCGCTTCAACTGCCGGACCGTGGAGTGGTCGCTGCGGCACAGCGTCCCCACGGAGCTCCTGATCAACTGCACCCCGGTGGGTATGCACCCGAACGTGGATGAGACGCCCTTCGAGAAGGCCCATCTGCGGACCTCGATGATCGTCTTCGATGCCGTCTACAACCCGGAGAACACGTTGTTGATCAAGGATGCCCGCTCGCGCGACTGCCGCGTGATCACCGGCGTGGACATGTTCGTCCGCCAGGCCGCCATCCAGTTCCAGCACTTCACCGGCCGGGAGGGGCCCGCCGACCTGATGCGGCAGGTGGTCCGCCGCGCCATCGGTGCCGCACGGCTGTGACGGTTGTCGGTTGTCCGTTGCCGGTCGGACGGGCCCGAGGCGCCTGGCTCGGTGCCGCCGGTGACGGCACCGTCCTTCTGCCCCTGCTCCTTCCGCCTCTTCCCCACGCATGAACATCATCCTCATCGGCTACCGCGCTACCGGCAAGACCACCGTGGCCCGCCTCATCGCCGACTGGATCGGCTGGGAGGCGGTCGATGCCGACGTGGAGATCGAGCACCGCGCCGGCAAGACGATTGCCGCCATCTTCGCCGACGAGGGGGAGCGCGGCTTCCGCGACCGCGAGGCCGAAGTGATCGCCGCGCTCTGCGCCCGAGACCGGCTGGTGATCGCCGCCGGGGGCGGCGCCCCGTTGCGCGAGGAGAACCGCGCCGCGATGCGCGAAGGGGGAGTCGTCGTCTGGCTCAAGGCCCGCCCTGAGACCATCCACGCGCGCATGCGCGGCGACGCCACCACGGTCACCCGCCGCCCCAGCCTCACCGGGCACGACCCCCTCGCCGAGATTGTCGCCCTCCTCCAGGAGCGCGAGCCCATCTACCGCGCCGCGGCCCGGGAGATCGTCGATACCGAAGGCCGCTCCCCGAAGGGGGTGGCCGCGGAGATCCTCGAGCGGGTCAAGCCGCTCCCAGACGGCGGGGACCTGCTGTGAACCTCATCCTCGCTATCCCCCCTCCCGCGCGGATCGCCGCGGCTTTCCTCCTCGGCGCCCTGGCCGGGAGCCTGGTCAACTTCGCCGTCTACCGGCTGGCTTGGAATCAGCGCCACATCGGGCCCTGGTCGCCTCCCCCGCCGAAGGCTCCCCCCCGCCATTGGTTCGATCGCGTCCCGATCCTGGGGTGGCTCACCTTGCGGCGCGAGGCTGCCCAATCCGGAAGGGGGTTCTGGATTCGACCGCTGTCCGTCGAGCTTCTCGCCGGCGCCGCCTTGGCGGGCCTCTACTGGTGGTACACCGAGGCGCTGGGCCTGCTGCCGCCCGAGGTTCCCCACCCCGCCCCGCCGCAATGGGCCTGGCTCTTCCACGGCCAGTTCGCCCTCCACGCCGTCTTGCTCGCCCTTCTGGCCGCCGCCACCTTGATCGACTTCGACGAGAAGACGATCCCCGATGCGATCACGGTGCCGGGAACCTTGTTGGGAGTGACGGCGGCGGCGGTCTTTCCTTGGGGGTTGCTGCCCGACCTCGTCCTGTTCCTCGACATGCCTCATGGATTCTGGCCGCAGTTCTGGGGGCTTCTCGAGCCCGCCGACTGGCCCGTGTTGACGCTGGCCTCGCCCCACGAATGGCCCGATCGGCTGGGCGGTGCCCCGCGGCTGCTCCCCCTGGCCATCGCCCTGGGTTGCTGGTGGGCCTGGTGCTTCGCGCTCATGCCCCGCACCTGGTATGCCCGCCACGGATGGCGGCGGGCCATCGAGCTGTTGCTCGCCCGCCTCCGGCGAGAGCCGATCACCGTGTATCTCGTCGTCCTGGGGGCCGTCGGGTCCCTGGGGATCCTCGCTACATGGTTCGTCGGCGGGCTGCATTGGAAGGGGCTCCTCTCCAGCTTGGTCGGCCTGGCCGTGGGGGCGGGCCTGATATGGATCGTCCGCATCGTGGCCACTTGGGTGCTCGACCGCGAGGCCATGGGCTTCGGCGACGTCACCCTCCTGGCCATGATCGGCAGCTTCCTCGGCTGGCAGGCTGCGGTGATGGTCTTCTTCCTCGCGCCCTTCGCGGCCCTGGCCGTGACGCTCTGCGTGATCGTCTTCCACCGGGAGAGCGAGATCCCCTACGGCCCCTATCTCTGCCTCCCCGTCGTCTTCCTCCTGATCCGGTGGCCCGCGCTCTGGGAGGCGACGGCGCACGTCTTCATCCTCGGCGGCTGGCTGGCGGCGGTCTTCCTCGTCTGCATTGCCCTCATGGGGTTGATGCTCTCCGTCTGGCGGCGCATCCGCGACGCCCTTTTCGGGTGAAGCGGGAGGCTCGGGCACGACGCTCGCCTGCCTGGCCGCGAGCACGCGGCGCCTTCTCCCGCGGCACGTCTCTTCTCCTTCCCGGTTCGTTCGCTTTCTTCTCTTCCTCACCGTCTCTCCCGGCAGCAGCGACGGTTGACCAGGAAGGGTGACGCGCCGGCACAACCCGCCTGGTCGTTCCTGCCGGGCCGCCCCGCACAAACTCCCCCTGCCCGCCAAAGTCACCGCATTCGGCGAGGTCTTTTTGCCGCACGTTGCCGTTTTGCAACGTAGAGTTTACGCAACCGGCCGCGGCGCCGCGGCCTCGCGCGCCTCCGCCGGCACACCCCCTCCAAACCGCACCCCCCGTCGGCTTGCCGTCACCTCGGCCACCCTTGAGCGGGTCAAGGCCCGGCAACCCCCCCTTCCCACCCGCACCGCTCCGCCGGCATGGCAGTCGAATCGATCTTGGGCAACCGCGTCCTGCCCCGCATCGTCTCGGGCGTCCTCGCCGTCCTCGCTGGGACGGCCGTGGCCCTCGCGCCCCTCCCGGTCCCGGCGCACGGCGTGGCTCGCGCTCCCCAGACCCGCTCGGCGCTGCCCCCGGCGACGGTTCCGTCTGCGCGTCTTCCCTCTGCCCGGTCGCTCCTCGAAGGGATTCCCTCCACCCCGCGGCCGGCCGATCTCGAAGGCCGGCTCACCGGCCTCGAGCGGCGCCTCTTCGCCGACGCTGCCGGCGGCCGACTCGACGAATTCCCCCTCCTCGCCGCCTCCCTGATCGCCAGCGGTGTCGCGGACGAGGCCACCCTCCACCGCTACCTCGTCCGCGCGGAAGCGCTCGCCGACGAGGTGGCAGCCCGGCTCCCCGTCGACGGTCCGCCGCTGCACCGCGCCGAGACCCTCTTCGACTTCCTCCACGAACGCGTCCTCGCCGGCGGCTATCGCATCGACGCCACCGACCTGCGCGTCACGCTCGATGACGGGCATTTCAACTGCGTCAGCGCCACGGTCCTCTTCCACGGCTTCGCGCAGCGGTTCCACCTTTCGGTCCAGGCGCTGCAGGCGCCGGGTCACGTCATGGCCCGACTTGCAATCGGCGAAGATGCCGTGGACGTCGAGACCACCTATCCCGGCTGGTTCCGCACCCTAAACGACCCGGTCCGCCAGGCCGAGGCGATCGCCGCCGCCGGCGGAGCGGCCGCCCTGGTCCGCCGGGAGATCGGCGAGGTCGAGCTGCTGGCCACGATCTACTACAACCGCGGCGTCGATCTGCTGGCCGAGGGGCGTTTCGCCGAGGCCGTGGCGGCCAACGCCAAGGCCCTGCGCCTCGATCCCGCCAACGCCACGGCCGAGGGGAACCTGTTGGCGTCGATCAACAACTGGGCCATCGCCCTGGGCGCCGAGCGCCGCTTCGCCGAGGCCGCCGCACTGCTTCGCACCGGCCTGGCGCTGCAGCCCGACTACGAGACCTTCGCTCTGAATTTCGTCTACGTCCATCACCAGTGGGTGGAAGACCTTTGGGAATCGGCCGCCTATTCCCGGGCGGCGGAGGTCCTCCGCACCGGCGCCGCCGTTCGCCCCGGCGAGCCCTATTTCGACGCCGCCCTCTTCGAGAACACCCGCCGCCAGGCCGAGGCTTCCGGCAGCCAGTTTGACATGCCGAGAAAGCCGTCGTAGGTTTGAGTTGGTCGGTCGTCCACGTTCTCGCTGCGGGATGCCCGGCGCGCCGCCCGTCCGGGGCCCTCCCTCGTCCGATTCCACCGCCTTAACCGCCGCAAGCGCGCCGATTTCCTTCTCGGCAGGCGCGACTCGCCGGACAAAACGAGAGGCGGTTCCGGTCTGCCAACGCGCGGCCCGTTCTCGATAGCAAACCGCACCACCGCGTCCGTCGCCGGAGCGCCGCCCCCGGCATACCGCCGCCACGCTCATCCGAAGAGGAACGGCCTATGAACAACGAGGTCACCTGCGAACCGCTCTGCCTGCCCGCGCCCGAGCCGCCCGCGGCCGCCGAGGAGGTCCGTGCCCAGGTTTGGGGGCTTCTCTCCGCCCTCTACCCGCGCAACGACCTCGCCGAACGGCGCCGCCAGCAGCGCTATCCCTTCCCGTACCTCGTCCATCTCACTCCCGTGGCACGCGACGGCTGCACCGCATTCGGGGAACCCATCGTCGTTGTGGGCAAGCACATCTCGGAACAGGGCCTCGGCTTCTACCACCCCAAGCCGCTTCCCCACCGGCGGATGATCGCCTCCCTCGAGGCCGGCCGGGGGCGGTGGATCGGTTTCCTCATCGACATTTCCTGGTGCCGCTTCACCCGTCAGGGCTGGTACGAGAGCGGCGGCCGCTTTCTCGAAGCTGCGCTCTCCCCGCTGGAAGACGAGATGGCACCCGGCCAAGGCGCGGTCGGTCCCGAGCCGTAGGCAGGTGCGTTGGTGGCGGGTGACCGGAGCCGCGTTACCACGAGGCGCCGGCTCGACGTCCCTGCGACTCGGTCGCTGCGACCCCCGCCGTTCCCCTCCGGGGCGGGGTCGCCTCCATTCGCCTTGCCCCCGACCATTGACGGAGCGCTCCGAGCGGCTATACCAGTGGGTAATCACCACCTCGCCACGCCGGACACGCGAAAGGACGACCGATGCGCCACTTGCTCCCTGCGGCTCTGATCATGACAGCATCCTTCGCCGCCCACGCCGCCGCAGACGAGATCGGCTGGCACGCCTCCGGTCAAGGCGGCGCCGTAGCTGCGGGGGATAGCGCCGCCGTGGCGGCGGGCATCCGCCTCCTGGAAGACGGCGGCAACGCCGCCGACGCCGCCGCCGCGACCCTGCTTGCTCTGGCAGTGACCGATTACGGCATGTTCGCCATCGGCGGCGAGATCCCCCTGCTCATCTACGACGCCCGGCGCGGAGAGGTCAAGTCGCTCTCCGGCGTCGGCGCGGCGCCGCTGGATGAGGAAGCCATCGAGTGGTACTACGAGCACGGCATCCCCACCACCGGCAGCATGAAGGCCGCGCCGGTGCCGGGCGCCATCGACCTCTGCGTCACGCTCCTGCGGCTCTACGGCACGCGCTCCTTCGAAGAGGCGGTCGCCCCCACGCTCACCCTGCTCGACGCCGGCGGCGAAGACTGGTACGCCCCCCTGGCTGTCACACTCCGCAAGCTCGTCGAGGCCGAGCAGGAGGCTTCGGGGACCCGCGAGGAGAAGCTCCAGGCCGCACGCGACCGCTTCTACCTCGGCGACGTCGCCGACGAACTGGAGGCCTGGTACATCGAGACCGGCTCCTTCCTCCGCAAGCGCGATCTGGCGGCGCACCGCACGCTCGTCGAGGATCCGGTCGCGGTCGAGTACCGCGGCTACCGGGTCTACAAGTGCGGTCCCTGGACGCAGGGGCCGGTGCTCTGCCAGACGCTGCGTCTGCTCGAAGGTTTCGACCTGGCCGCGATGGGCCACCTCTCGCCCGACTACGTCCACACCGTGGTCGAGGCCCTCAAGCTGGGCTTCGCCGACCGCGACGCCTATTACGGCGACCCGCGCTTCGTCGACGTCCCCTTTGCGGCGCTCTTTTCCGACGAATACACGGCCCTCCGGCGGCCGCTGATCGACATGGACCGCGCCGCCCTCGACCGGCGGCCGGGCGATCCCTATGGCATGGCGCCGCTGCGGGAGGATGCAAGCGGTGGCGGGCCGGGCCAGCCGGTTCCCGTGCAGGATACGACCACCTCCGTGGTCGCCGATCGCTGGGGGAACGTCGTCGCGGCCACGCCGAGCGCCAATCTGGCCACCAACCGGCCCGGCCCGCTGGGCGTTACTCATGGGAACCGCGTCCGCTCCCTGAACACGAACCCCGACCATCCCAACCGCCTCCAGCCGGGCAAGCGCCCCCGCATCACGCTCACCCCGACCCTCGTAACCCGCGACGGCAAGCCGGTGCTGGCCGTCAGCGTGGCCGGCGGCGACCTCCAGGACCAGACGACGCTCAACGTGCTCCTCAATCATTTCGAGTTCGGCATGACGCCCGCCGAGGCCGTCACGGCGCGGCGCTTCAGCACCGGCCACCAGGAGAACTCCTTCGATCCGAATCCCGACCGCGCCGCCACCATGAACGCGCCGGGCGAGCTCCAACTCCAGCGAGGGATCGAGAGCGCAACGGCCGACGCCCTCGCCCGTCGCGGCCACGAGGTGGAGACCACTGCCGGGCCGATCGGCCACCCGGTGATGCTCTACCTGGACCACGCCACCGGCACCGCCTACGCGGCCGGCGACCCGCAGGCGCGGCGCCACGCCGCGACCCTGGACTAACGAACCACCGGAGTTGGTGGGCGGTTGGTGGCTGCCGGTCGCGCGCCCCGGACCGAACCACCACGGTGCGCGGCAAGGGTACCTGGGAGCCGAGGGGGCGTGCGCTCTCGGCACTCGACCATTGACGGGCCCGTCGAGGCGCTATACCAGTAGGGAATCACCACCTTGCCAGGCCGGATACACGAAAGGACAACCGATGCGCCACTTGCTCCTTGCGGCTCTGATCCTCACAGCACCCCTCGCCGGCCGGGCCGCCGCAGACGAGATCGGCTGGCACGCTTCCGGTCGAGGCGGCGCCGTAGCTGCGGGGGATAGCGCCGCCGTGGCGGCGGGCATCCGCCTCTTGGAAGACGGCGGCAACGCGGCCGACGCCGCGGCCGCCACGCTCCTCGCCCTGGCGGTGACCGATTACGGCACCTACGGCTTCGCCATCGGCGGCGAGATCCCCCTCTTGATCTACGATGCCCAGCGGCAAGAAGTCAAAGTCCTCTCCGGCGTGGGCGCCGCGCCGCTGGACGAGGAGGCCATTGCCTGGTACTACGAGCACGGCATCCCCACCACCGGCAGCATGAAGGCCGCGCCGGTGCCCGGCGCCATCGACCTCTGCGTCACGCTCCTGCAGCGCTACGGCACGCGCTCCTTCGAGGAAGCGGTCGATCCCGCCCTCGCCATCCTCGATGCCGGCGGCGAAGACTGGTACGCCGCCCTGGCTGTCACACTCCGCAAGCTCGTCGAGGCCGAGCAGAAGGCCGCGGGCACCCGCGAGGAAAAGCTCCAGGCCGCACGCGACCGCTTCTACATTGGTGATATTGCCGACGAATTGGAGGCCTGGTACATCGAGACCGGCTCCTTCCTCCGCAAGCGCGA
>SKOZ01000035.1 GCA_007119795.1 Planctomycetales bacterium
CGTAGAGCCGCGCCGTCTCTTGGGCCTCGGCGCTGGGGACGCGGGTGGCCTCGGCGAGGGTATTGCCCGCGTCCACCGCGGGGATCTGGGCGATGCGGACCAGGGGCACCGCCACGACCAGCCCCAGCAGGTAGACCACCACGGGTGAGAGCACGCGGGCCCACCGCGCCGCGCCCCGCCGGCCCACCATCCAATCGCCGGCGCGAAGGTACGTCGCTGCCAGAAGGACTGCCGAGAGCGGCAGCACCGACCACCACCAGCCCAGCGAGAGGAAGTAGGCCAACGCCGCCCAGGCACAGACCAGGGCGGTAAGGAACAAGCTGACTACCGCTGCGATCAGGCCGCTGCGGATGACCATCGAGGCGAACTGCCCTACCGCGTAGCTGGAAACCGTTAGAAGCGTTACCAGCACGGCTGCCTGCGGCCCGACGACGTTCTCGGGCGTCTGCCGCGGCCACGACGATCCCGCCGCCGCCATCAGCACCACAGGGAGCAGTCCTAGCGCCACGGCGGCCGTGAATCCCAATCCTACGACCTGCCGGCTCAGCCAGACGATCCCGCCGCTCAGCCCGCGCTCGGCGAGGAACAGCCGCGAGTTGCCCCGCTGGTCGGCCAGGAAGACCGCCGCCCCCACCAGTGTCCCGAACACCCCCATGATTGCCAGGAGGTAGGGGAGGCCGGGATGGATTACGTAGTACCCCTGCAATCGCCATTCGATCGCCATCCGCATCTGGAGCCCCCAGAGAGCCGTTGCGGCCACGGCCAGCAGACCGTAGAGCAGTGCCATCCCCCGAAGCTGCCGCCAATGCTGCCAGAGGAGGCGGCGGAGCCGCGGCGGCGGATGGTCGGCCGTCAGACGGCGGGCATCGGGCCGGGCGGTAGCCTCGCCCCACCAGAGCGGCGCAGCGGAGGTGGTCTGGCGATCGCGGAACCACCGCCCAGCCAGGGGCAGCGTTGCCGCCACCACCAAGGCCGCCAGCGCCAGGCGGAAGGGGACGGCGGCCAGGTAGGCCTCCTGCGACCATGGGGGGGTGACGCCAGAGAGTTCGGCAAGGGTGTGCGCCCCTGCCGAGGCGGCGAAGATGGCCAGGACCGCGGTCACCAAGGTGCGGCGGCCGAGGAGCGAGAAGAAGGTGCCCCATGCCAGCCCCTCGATTGCTCCAACGCCCCACACGCCCCAGATCATCGCCTCCGACCAACTCCGCTCGAAGACCGCATCGAAAACGAACTGCCCGAAGACGGCTACACCCCATGCCGAGACGCGCGCGGCCGCCAGCATGGCCACGATGGCCGCCACGGCCACCGCCACCTTGGCGGCATACACGGCCCAGGGAACGGCGGGCAGCACGCGCTGGAAGTCGAAGGTCCCCGTCTCCCGCTCGGCGGCGAAGAGGGTGGCCCCAATGCCCGCGGCGAACAGAGCCGTGAGCACGGGGCCGAAAGTGAAGAGATACGCCGCCCGGTCGCCGTCATGCTCGATGAGCAGCCCCAGCAACTGCCCGAGGACGATGATCCCCAGCACCGCCAGCCAAAAGGCCCGCTGCAGGCGATACTCCTTCCAGACCAGGCGCCAGACGATCGCGTTCATGGCTGAGTTCCCTGGGAGTTCCTCGTGTGATCTGGTTCGTCGGACGGGCGGGTGCAGGGACGCGTGAACCGTTTCGGCCGGATGGCCGGCCGACTCGTCCGGCGCAGGGGGACGGATCGGATATTTGTCCTATGGAATGCGTTATTGAGTTCTGCTCGGGACGGATCAGCGATCCGTCCTACAGAGCGCGGTGTTGCGTTTTCCTCGGGACGGATTGGGGATTTGTCCTACAAGTGGGTTATGCCGGTGCCTCTTCGGTTCGGCCCTGCTGCATGTAGGCGACGAAGATCTCCTCGAGGCTGGGGTTGCGGACGTCCAGGTCGCGGACGGCGGGAGCCGACCGCTTCGACTCGATCAGGCCCTCCTCGGCGTCGCTGAGCAGATACTGCCACTGGCGGGCGTGGTGGCGGCGGCTGAGGACCACGCCGGGCATCTCCGGCGGCGGCGCCCCGTCGTGCAGGGTGAGCGTCACCTGCCGGATGCGGCGCTTCAAATCCTCGAGCCGATCGACGAGGAGCAGCTTCCCCTCGCGGACGATGGCCACGATGTCCGCCACCCGCTCCACCTCGACGATCTGGTGGCTGGAGAGGAGGACCGTCTTGCCCGTGGCGGCGCGATCGACCATGCTTTCGAGGAATTCCCGCCGCACCAGGGCGTCGAGCCCCGAGGTGGGTTCGTCGAGGACCAAGAGCTCCGGGTCGTGGGCCAGCGCCAGTGCCAGCGAGACCTTGGCTCGCATCCCCTTCGAGAGCGTCTCGATCCGCCGGTCGGGCGGGAGGTGGAACGCGCCGGCCAGGCGGAGGTAGCTCTCCAGGTAGCCGGGGCCGAAAAAGCCAGCCGTGAACCAGCCGATCTCGGCCACGGTCATCCACTCGTAGAGCGTGGGCCGCTCGGGCACGTAGCCCACCTGGCGGCGGATGGCCAGCCCTTCGCGGCGGCTGTCGTGGCCCAGGACTTCGGACCTGCCCGCATCAGGCTCGGTCAGGCCGAGGAGGATCTTCAGCGCCGTGGTCTTCCCGGCCCCGTTCTCGCCCAGGAGGGCGAAGACCACGCCGGGGGGAACTTCCAGGGAAAAGCGGTCCAGGGCCGTCTCGCGGCCGTACCGCTTGCTCACCTCCGTCCAACGGGCAACCGTCTGCATGGTCATGCCTCCGAGGGTTCGATGGCCGAAAGCTCCCCGTCCACCAGCCGGCGGATCTCTTCCGCCGTCAGCCGGCTCCGCCGCGCCTCGTCGAGGACCTGCCGCAGCCGGAGGCGGATCAGCTCGATGCGCTCCTCGCGGCAGCGTGCGGCGGCACCCTGCGCGACCAGCAGCCCGGTGCCACGGAGCGGCGCGAGGATGCGATCGCCCTGGAGTTCCCGGTAGGCGCGGGCCACCGTGTTGGGGTTGACGGCCAGCGTGCGGGCTACGTCGCGGACCGAGGGGACCAATTCCCCCTCCTGCACGGCACCGCAGGCCACCGCGAACTTGACCTGACGCACGACCTGCTCGTAGATGGCCAGGCCGTCGCTGGGGTCGATATGGAAGAACATGGCGCGTCCTCTGTACTAGCTAACTAATACGCTAGCACCACCCGTCGAATCCGTCAAGAGGGGGCCGCGACGATTTTGGATAGATTCTCTCCCTCACTCGCTCCGTTCCCTCCGCGCCCTCCTGTTCCAGAAAGGTGGGCAAGGCACCCCTTCCCTCGTCGTTCTTTTTTTGAACAGGAGGAAATCGAGGGAACGGAGATGGGGAAGGGTATTTGGACAGACCACTAGGGTCGCTTCCCGGTGGAGAGGGCCGACTCCAGCTCGTCGAGCGCCTCGCGAACGGCCGTTTGCTGCGTTTTGTCGAGGGGGGTATGGCCGAAGCGGACCTGATAGAACGCGGATGCTACCACAGAGGGGATTGCGGCCAATTCGGGCTTCTCCGCGCGCTCGGCGAGGTGGCGGCCGGCAGCGGCGGCGAACTCTTCCTGGGTCTCGGCCGGTCCACGGATCAACCCCGTCTTCCCCACGAGGTTTTCGAAGCGCCGGTAGAAGGCGACGCGGATGGCCTGCCGCGCACGAGCGGCCGCCACCCGCGCCCGGTACTGCCGCAGCGCCGCGCGGATCACCAGGCGGAGGGTACGGTAGGCGATCACGAGCACGAGGCATACGGCCATCGCCGCCAGGCCCCCGCGCCAACTAAACCATTGGTTGACGTTCCAGCGGCGGACATCGAGCGCCTGGCGGAGCTGCGCCATCGTGGCCTGCCACCACTCGGGGTCTGCCAGGTCGCTGACCCGCGCGCTCATCCATTCCCCCGCCGGCTCGTAGACGTCCTCGCGCTGCCGCGCTTCGTCCATTTCCAGGACGTAGTTGGACCAGAACCGGCCGAGGGCGTCGAGGAACCGTTCGACGGCCAACTTGGGGCCGATCCCCGCCGCTTCGGCATCGAGCCCGCCCGGCGTGGCCTCGAGCCTCATCCAGGCCCCGCGCGACCAGTCGAGGGGGGAGTCGGTCCACAGTTCCTTGGGGATGAACTCGGGGGCCACGTAGGCCTCCACCCAGGTGTGGGCGTGGAGCTGGCGGACCTGGAAGAAGCGGCCCGGCTCGTTCCATTCGTCGGTACGGAAACCGATGACCATCTGCGCGGGGATGCCTTGACTGCGGAGCATCATGGTCAGCGCGGTCGAGAAATACTCGCAGTGGCCGCGGGGGTTGTTCGTGAGGAAATCCTCCAACGGGTCGATCGACGGGTCGCGGGGAGGTCCATCCAGGCTGTATTGGAAAGCCTCGCTGTCGCGGAGGCGGAACTCGAGGTGTCGCAAACGGCCGAGGAGGTCTTCCGGGGGAATCTGCGACTCGGCGAGCCACTCCTCGGCGAGGCGCGCCACCGTGGGAAGCCCTTCGGGTCCCTCGGTCCCGGGAAACTGGAGGAGCGGGTCGAGGTCGGGCTCCGTGTCGGCGGGCTGGAGGATCGTCTGTATGCCGTTGCGGAAGGCGGTGGTGTACAGCTCGAAGGTGAGGCGCTGCGCCCGCTCGCTCATCTGGCGGAGGAGCCGGGGGCGTTGCGCGTCGAAGCGGAGCGAGTGCTGGCCATTCGTGGGGTAGAAGGGCCACACGCAGAAGACCTCGAGCCGCTCCAAGGGCTCGATGGTGATCCGCTGCCGGACCAGCCGATGCTCCGGCGGCCCCGGCCCGCTGGTGAGGGGCCGGAAGCGGTGGCGATGGCCCTGGAGGCTGTACCGCCAGGTGCCGGCGCGGTAGTCGTTGACCAAGGTCCCGTGCAGGTAGACCTCGGGTAGCGTCACGCGATAGGGTTCGTCGTTTTCCGCATCCAGAAAACGGATCCGCAGCACCTCCTGGGGGCTCTCGATGATCTGCCCCAGCTCGCCGAGGGTGATCGTGTCCGTGTAGCCGACGACGCGGCGCGCTTCGAGTTGCGGTCCCCGCCAGGCGTTGTCGCCCAACCGCGGCACGGCGATGAAAATGATCGCCGCCACCCCCAGCGTGGAGATACCCATCCCTCCCACACGGCCGAAGAGCTCCCACCCCACTCCGTGGCGGCCGCCCGTGGCACCGCTGAAGACGACAGGGGATGCCGCCAGCGGCCAGCGGCGCTGGGGACGCCCGTTGGCAGTCGCGGCTGCCACCTTGCGTACGGCGTGGAAGCGCTCCACCTCGCCGTAGAGGTGGATGAGCAGCAGGGTCGAAAGGCCGAGGAAGAGGTAGCACGTCAGCAGGATCCCGAACCAGAGCCCCTGGTTGAAGACCGCGGAGACCACCACCTGCAAGAGGCTGAGCATTGCCAGCAGGCGATAGCGGCGGGCGTCCTTCTTCTGGAAGAGGAGGATCACTTGCAGATAGACGAGCAGGTTCGCCAGGCCGAGGATGCGGACGTGGGGGGGGAGCTGCCCCAGGTCATGGAGCGTCAACAAGCCCGCTCCCAGCGCCGCAAGGTTGGCCACCAGGCGGTTCAGGGCGATCGTCCCGGTGATGTCCGTCAGCCATACCGAAACGGCGGCGGCGACGAAGACCATCAGCGGCAGCGCCATACTCTGCTGCCCCATTCCCAGCAGCAGGGTGGCCACGGCCGCCATCGCGGCCACGTGGATCTGCAACAAGCGCTCGACGTACACGGGTGGAAAGGCTCCCTGGGCGGCCGGCAGACCGGACGTTTCCGTCCGGCAGCCTTCCGGTCTTGTTCAATGGCGTCGGGTCTCCGACTTCAATAAACCCCTTTGCCCGCCCCCTCCCTTTTTCCTTCGGCACGCATCGGGCGCCGCGACCCGGAACCCGCCGGTGGCGGGCGGAGCACTACTCCTCTCGCTCGAAATACTCGTCCAATTCGTCGCCGGCGGTCGTGATGACCCTCACCCGGCGCAGCAGGGCGCGCTGAACCGGATCGGCAAGCAGGGTGGCGAAGCGGAACGGGTCGGAGAGGTCGATGCGTCGCGGGCTGATCAGCACGATCTCGCATCCCGGCGAGGCCGCCTCCGCGCCGCGGAGGAGCAGGTCCGTCAGCCCGTCGTCGTCGCTCCCTTCGGCCAGGGCCAACTGGTACATGGCATCGTGGAGGAGTGCCGCCGAGGCCGCTCCCCCGGTGACGCGGAGCCGCTTGCCCGAGGAGGCCAGCACCACGTTGCCCCCGCCTCGCCGACAGAGGTCGGCCACCACCGTGGCGGCGAAGCTCACGGCCAGCTCGACGTTGTCCAGGTCGTCTTCCCGGGGAGTGGCCGGCTGCCAGAGGTCCACCAGTACCGCCACGTCGCGGTTCCGCGTCTGCTCGTACTGGCGGACCACCAGGGTCCCGTGGCGGGCCGTGGTGCGCCAGTGGATGGCGCGGGCGCTATCCCCGCTGCGCCATTCCCGGACACCGAAAAAATCGGCCTCGGTACTGCCGAGAAGCTGCTGCTGGCGCTGCGACCCCTCGAAGGCCTCGCGGTGGCGCCGCATCCACTGGCGGGTGAGCCGGCCCAGTCGCGGGCAGACGACGAGGGTGTCGCTCTGCGGCTGCACGAGTTGATGGAAAACCAGGCCGAAAGGAAACCGCGATTCGATCTGCAAGGGGCCCAGCCGGTAGCGCCCCCGCCGCGTCAGCCGGCCGCGGTAGGACTGCTGCCGCGCGCCGTTCCCCGGAACGTAGGTGAAGAAGACGGTCGGGCGGATCGGCGTATCCGCTTCCTGCTCCTCCGGGCCATCGGAGAGGCGGACGATGCGGTCCTCCACGGCCACCGCCCAACTTCCCCGGCGGCGCGGGTTGGCCAGCTCGACGTCCACCACCAGCGTGTCGCCCGCACAGATCCGCTGCGGCATCCGCCGCCGCAGGGAAAGGCGCCGGAGCACGCGCCAGGCCGCCGGCCAACTCAAGAGCAGCGGCCCGGCCATCATCCCCCCCAAGACGATCAAGAGGTTCATCCCCCGGATCATCGCGCCGCCGAAGACCACCAGCATGACCGCGAGGTAATAGATCCCGGCCGGAGTGATCATGATGCGGCGCTGCCGCCGCGCGGAGGCGAACCATCCGCCGTCCCCGGTTCGGTATTGCCATGCCGCGCGGGCCACGCCTGTCACTCTCGCAATCAACTGGGGACGGGAACCTCTTCGACAAGGCGGTCGATGAGCACTTCGATCGCCTCCCGATGCCCGCCGTGCAGATACCCCCTGGCGAGCACCCGGTGGGCCAGCACGGAGACGGCCAACTGCTTGACGTCGTCGGGCACCACGTAGCGCCGCCCCGAGACCAGCGCCAGCGCCTGGCAGGCCCGGTAAAGCGCCAGCCCCCCGCGCGTGCTCACGCCGACGTGCAGATCCTCGTTCTCCCGAGTGGCCTGGACGATGTCGAGGATATACTCGTGGATCGCCTCGTCCACCTCGACGCGGCGGACCTCCTGCTGCAGGGCCACCACCTGTTCGCACGTGAGCACCGGCTCCAGCCAGTCGACCGGCTCGCCCGGGCGGTGACTGACGAAGATCCGCATTTCGTCGTCGCGCGACGGGTAGCCCACGGAGAGGCGGAGGAGGAAGCGGTCGAGTTGGCTCTCGGGCAAGGGGTAGGTCCCCTCGAACTCAAGGGGATTCTGCGTGGCCAACACCATGAAGGGCCTGGGGAGCTCGTAGGTCTGGCCATCGACGGAGACCTGCGCCTCGCTCATGGCCTCGAGCAGAGCGCTTTGCGTCCGCGGGGTGGTGCGGTTGATCTCGTCGGCGAGGAGGACGTTGGCGAAGACCGGCCCGCGCGAGAAGGTGAACTGCTGCGTCTTCGTGTCGTAGACCGTGCTGCCGGTGATGTCCGCCGGCAGCAGGTCGGGCGTGAACTGCAAGCGGTGGAAGATTCCCGAAACACTCTTGGCCAGGGCCTTCCCCACCAGGGTTTTCCCTACCCCGGGGACATCCTCCAGCAGGACGTGCTCCCCCGCCAACAGCGCCACGACGCAGAAGCGGACCACGTCGTCCTTGCCCAGCACGACGCGACCCATGTTCGCGCGCAACTGGAGAATCAGCTCCTCGATCTCTTCGGCCACGCGTCTCTCCCAGAATAGGCGCTCGCTTTTTCCGATGCCGTGTCCACCGCCGCCGCACGTGCTCTGCGTGGTGGCCGTCTCGCCCTCGGAACATCCAACTCCTAACACAAATCGTAGTCCGCCCCGACCGGTTTGGTCTAGCCCCAAAGCGCATGGCCCTCACACGGGGGGCTCAAGAGGGAGAGCCGGAGCAGCATGGCGGACGCCCAAGCGTCAGGAAGGTCGGGTGGTCGGGTTTGGCGCAGCGACCTCACCCCTATATCCTCCCGCCGCCGGCCCCTCCGCTGACAATTGCTTTCCTCCCGCGCTCGCGCGTTCGCACAGCAGATTCACCGGAAAATCACCCTCACGGCCGGGAACTTCCCTGCCGGGGCCTGCGTCCAATTCCCATGCCGCACCGATCGTGATCGCCGGGCCAAACGTGAAAAGCGGCGAGCTACCCTTCCCTGCGCGCGGCTCCTCGCCTAATGTAAAAAGAATTGGGGGTCCGCCGGTCCGCAGCGCCACGCCCAGCGACATTTCCTTTCCTTTTCGGGAGGATTCGACGATGACATCCTGGAGGTCGTTCCACCCCACTTTGCTCGTTCTGGCGACCGCGGCCGCCGCGGCGGTTTTCCCCCTGCGATCCGCGACCGCAATGGAGCCCGACGTGAAACTCCTGGTAGGCGGTAACAGCACCTTCGCCTTCGACCTCTACGGCGCGCTGCGCAGCGACCCGGGCAACGTCTTCTTCTCCCCCTACAGCATCTCCACCGCCTTGGCGATGACCTATGGCGGAGCCCGCGGCGAGACGGAGGCGGAGATGGCCCGCACGCTCCATCTCCCCTTTGAGGGGGGGCGGGTCCACGCCGCCTTTGCGCATTTGCAGGCAGCGCTGGACGAGGAGGCCGAGAAGGGCAACTACGAGTGGAACGTCGCCAACCGCCTCTGGGGGCAGCGGGACTATGACTTCCTGCCCGCCTACCTCGAGCTCACCGAACGCTACTACGGTGCGCCGCTCGAAACGCTCGACTTCATGGGCTCGCCGGAGCCGGCTCGCCAGACGATCAACCGTTGGGTCGAGGAACAGACCAGGGACAGAATCCAGGACCTCCTCCCCTCAGGGAGCATCACGCGCGACACCGTCCTGGTCTTGACCAATGCCATTTATTTCCTCGGCAATTGGGAGCGGCAGTTCCCGGCCGAGGCCACCCGCGAGGCGCCCTTCTTCCTGGCCGGCAACGAGACCGTGGACGTATCGATGATGCACCAGCAGGGGCGCTTCCGCCATGCGGCGGTCGACGGGGTGCAGCTCCTGGAGATGCCCTACCAGGGCAGAAGACTGGCCATGGTCGTGGTGCTGCCGGAGTCCCGCGGAGGGCTGGGGGCCGTCGAGGATCGCCTCAGTCCGGCGGCGCTCGACGGCTGGCTCGGCCGCCTGGCCCCGCGGGAGGTCAGCATCTTCTTCCCCCGGTTCCGCGTCGAGTCGCAGTTCAATCTCAACGAGACGCTCGAGGAGCTGGGAATGCCGACGGCCTTCAGCCAGGATGCCGACTTCTCGGCAATGAGCAGCCGGCGGGACCTGGCGATCAGCGACGTCGTCCACAAGGCCTTTGTCGAGGTGGACGAGAAGGGCACCGAGGCCGCCGCCGCCACGGGCGTGGTCATCGGGCGGCTGGCGCTTCCCCCCCAACCCGTGGAGTTCCGCGCCGACCACCCCTTCCTCTTTCTCATCCGCGATACCGAGACGGGGAGCGTACTCTTCCTCGGCCGGGTCGCCAGACCCCAGTCGTGAACGGCGCCGGAGGAGCTGAAGGAGTGGGGAAACGCCCGGCGGACCGGAGGCCGTTTCCGCCCCGGGCTCAGGTCCCCCAGCGACGGATGAGGTTGTTCTCGATCCTCAACTGATCGCAGATCCGCGCCACGACGAAGTCGACCAGGTCCTGGAGCTTGGTGACGCCGTGGTAGAAGGCGGGCATGGCGGGGAGGATCACGGCGCCCGCCTCGGCGGCCCGCAGCATGTTGGTGAGCTGCATGATCGACAGCGGCGTCTCCCGCGGCATGAGGATCAGCGTCCGCCGCTCCTTCAGATGGACTTCGGCGGCGCGGTGGATGAGGTTCGAGCTCGTGCCCTGGACGATGGCGCTGAGCGTGCCGCCCGAGCAGGGGCAGACCACCATCCCGTCGGTCAGGTACGATCCGCTGGCCAGCGGGGCCATGGGGTCGCGGTAGTGGTGGTAGAAGACCTGTCCCGGTTCGCCCGAGGAGACCGCCAGCACGTTGCTCGACTCCCCGGAGATGCCCGCCAGCGTGCGGAGGTTGCGGAGCTTGGGGTCGCGGGGCGTCTCGCCGGTATCGAGGAGCAGGGCGGCGGTGGAGAAGTTGTCGATGTCGACGTTGATGTTCAGCTCCTGGCGGATCACCGACTGGGCCGCCTGGCTGACGGTAAGCTGGACGTCGCACCCGGCGGCGAGCAGGACCTCGATGAGCCGCGTGGCGTAGGTCGCGCCGCTGGCCCCGGTGATGGCCACGACGATATTGCGTTTCATCGCTCCCCCACGTAAAGCGTTGCGATTCCGAAGGTAAATCGATAGTACCGCGTCCGCCCGAGCCCCGCCAGGCGCATTCGCTCCAAGAGGGCCTCGAACTGCGGGAATGCCGCGACGCTCTCCGGCAGGTAGTGGTAGGCCGACTGGCGGTTGCGGGCCAGGGCCTGCCCGACCTGGGGCAGCACGCGGTGGAAGTACCAGCCGTAGATCGCTCGCAGCGGCTGCGATTGCGGCAGGGCGAACTCCAGCACCGCCACCCGTCCCCCAGGCCGGCAGACGCGTGCCATCTCTGCCAGGGCGGCATCGGTCTCGGCGACGTTCCTCAGCCCGAAGGCCACGCAGACCACGGCGAACGAGGCGTCGGCGAAGGGGAGCCGCAGGGCATCGGCCTGGACGAGCCGTACGAGGCGCTCGGCCCCGGCGCGGCGGATCTTTTCGCGGCCGACGGCCAGCATGGGCGGGCAGAAATCGGCCCCCACCACGGCCACGCGACCGTGGCCGGCGCGGGAGTACTCCAGCGCCAGGTCGGCCGTGCCCGTGCAGACGTCGAGCACGGGTCCCTCGCCGGGCGGCACCAGCCGCGTCGTCCGCCGCCGCCAGCGGCGGTCGACGCCCGCCGAGAGGAGGCGGTTCAGCAGGTCGTAGCGCGGGGCGATCTCGGCGAACATCCGCCGCACCCGCGAGCCCGACTTGTCCGGTAACCGTTCACGGGGGACTGTCCCGATTTTCGCGGCCATAGAAGGTATTCCTCGTGGACGGCGCGATTCGGCCGCGAAAATGGGACTGTCCCCTTCGGCCGGCGCGGCGGTAAGGGGGGTGGTAGGGTAAGGGAGAGCAGGGTCAGCGCCCATCATCCCCTCCCGGCAGGCCGATCCCCAGCCCGTATTCCGTCCAGCGCTCGGCCACGGCGGCGGCGATCGCCGCATCGCGCCGCCCCAGCCGGGCCGCCGGCTCCGCCGATCGTTCGCCGGGAAGCTTGCGCGTGGCGTCGACGGCCATCCGTTGCGGGAGCACCGAGGCGGCGGCCGGGTCCCAGGGATCGGGGGGGCCGGCGACGAAGAAGACGTCGCTTGCCGGGTCGACGTGCTGCGCCAGGGCCGCCCCCACGGCCGCCGCGTCGGCCAGGTCCACTCCCTCGTCCACGACGACGACGACGCGGCCGAAGAGCGTGGCCGCCTGGCTCCAGAGACCGCAGACGGTGCGGCGCGCCTGGCCGGGAAAGGTCTTGCGAACGGCGGCGAAGACGACGTGGCGGGCCGCGGCCCACTCCGGCAAGGCGTAGTCGACCAGGCCGGGCACGGCCCCGGTAACGAGCGGCTTGACGATCCGCGCCAGGGCGGCTTGCAGCCGCGTCCCCTCGTTGGGCACCGCCCCGAAGATCATGGCCGGGGCGACGGGATTGGCCCGCTGCGTCATGGCCGTCACCTCGACGACCGGCGCCGCCGCGCCATTCCGGCAGCAGCCGGTAGGCACCGCCACCGGTCCGGCGGCCGCCGCTTCGCCGGCCGGATCGACGAACCCCTCGACCACCACTTCCGCCTCCGCGGGAACGTGGAGGGGGAGAGTGCGCCCCGGGAGCACATCGAGGGCCTTGCCGCGGAGCACCCCGGCAAAGCCGCTGCGATCGATCCCGGGGGGCAACGGTGCCACCGCCGCAAAGGTCTGTTCTGGCTCGCCCCCCCACGAGGCCGCCACCGGCATTGGCTGCCCCCGGTGGCGGTGCTCCTCCCACACCGCGGCGAAGGGATCGAAGGGGGCGTGGACCACGGCCAGCCGCCGCCGATCGAGCACGACCAGCTCGTGGCGGGCCAGGTGGGTGCGGCCGTCGTGGTCGGAGAAGGTGAGCACGCCGCCGCTCAGCGCCGCCGCCTTCTCGTCGGGCCAACAGCGGAGCGCGGGGAGCAGCCCCAGATCGACGTCCTCGCCGAGACGAACCACCTGTTGCGAAGGCCCGCTGCGGACGGTCCGGGGCGCGAGCGCGGCGAACGGATCCTGTCCGGTTGCCGCCCGCAACCGCTGCAGCCAGCCCCGCGCCCCTTCCGGCTCCGCCAGGGCGGCGAGGCGGCCGGCCGCCTCGTCGAGGTCTTCGGCTCCCAGGGCGAAGAGGATGCGTTCCTGCGTACCCCACAAGCCTGCAACGAGCGGGATCTCGCAACCCGCCACCTCACCGAAGAGGACCGCCGGGCCGCCCGCCTCGAAGGCCCGGCAGGCAACCTCTGCGATCTCCAGATCGGGCGCGACCTCGACACCCACACGGGCCAGCTCGCCCGAGCGGCCCAGCCCCTCCAGCAGGTCGACCAGGCATCGATGAGACATGGGCTCCATTGTAAGCCGAAGCGGCCCGCCGCGGGAGGGAGCCGGAGGCGGGGTAACCGTTCACGGGGGACTGCCCCCTTCGGCCGGCGTAAAGACAGCGTCGGTTGGCCCAAAAAACGAACCAGTCCCCGGCCGGTGCGTGAACGGTTACGCAGCAGGGAGATCTTTAGCGCTTCCCCAGTCTATGGCCATCCGGGTCGGTTCTCAGCCCGAGACCGAAAACTGAACACCCTCTCACCCCTCGGCAACCTGCTCGGCCAGTTCCGCAGCCGTGCGGCCCGCGGCGTGAAGGAAGCGGCACTCGCTCAGCGAGCGGAACCAGGTGGCCTGCCGCTTGGCGAACTGCCGCGTCCGCTGCTGAATGAGGGCGGTGGTCGCCTCGAGGTCGCGCTCGCCGGCGAGATGCTCGAAAACCTCGCGATAGCCCAGCGCCTGGCGTGCCGTGCGGCTCAAGGGATAAGGCTCGGCCCGCAGGCGGCGGACCTCGTCGACCAGGCCCGCGGCCATCATCGCCTCCACGCGGCGGTCGATCCGCTCGTGGAGCCGATCGGCGGGCCATTGGAGGACGTAGACCCGGCAGGCCTCGGCGGGGCGGCCGCGGGCGAACTGCTGCTGCCAGCGGCTCAGGGGCACACCGGTCTTCTCGAAGACTTCCAGGGCGCGGACCACGCGCCGCACGTCGTTGGCGTGCAGCCGCTCCGCCGCCGCCGGGTCGACGGCCGCAAGCTGCGCATGGAGCCAGCCGCGCCCCTGCTGCCGCGCTTCCGCCTCGATGCGGCGCCGGAATTCCCAGTCGGCCGGCGGCCCTCGGAAAATACCCCGCAGCAGCCCCTTGAGGTAGAGCGGCGTGCCGCCGACGAAGAGCACCTCCCGGTTCCGCTCGCGGATCGCCCGGGCGGCTTCGGCCGCCGCTTCCAGGTAGGCGGCCAGGCTGAACTCCTCGTGCGGCTCGATCAGGTCGACGAGGTGGTGCGGCACCCGCTGCCGCTCCTCGACGGTCGGCTTGGCCGTGCCGACGTCCATCCGCCGGTAGAGGGCCATCGAGTCCATGGAGACGATCTCCGCCCCGATCCGCTCGGCCAACCGGATCCCCACCTCCGTCTTGCCCGAGGCGGTCTGGCCGGTGAGGAACCAGCAGTCGGCGAAGTCCGGGTTCACGGGCAGTGTCCTGCGAGTGGTGAGGCCGAGGGGTTAGGGACTAGAGGTTAGGGGGCGGGTTGGGTCGAGGAGGGGGGATGGTCGAATCGGGGATCGATACGTTTCTGAGTAACCGTTCACGGGGGACGGTCCCCTTCGGCCGCCCCCCAGTCCACGCTTCCTCGTCGATCGCGGCGAACATTCCCACCCTCGCCGAGGGCGCGGCGCGCTTGACACACGCTCGCGGGGTGGCAACCATCTTAAGAAAAGGTGCGGCCGGGACAAAGCGCTCGGAGCGGTCCCCTGGGGCGGGGGCCGGGCCATTCTCGATTCTCCCAGAGAAGCTTTCCGGAGATTCTTCCATGACTCGCCTCTGCACCATGGCCTTCGTGCTCCTCGTCTGCGTAGGACTGTTGCTGCCGATGGCGGCGGCCGACACGCCCGAGGTCCTGACCCGCCAGGCGCCCCCCTTCCCGGTGATCCTGGATCCGCCGGGAGACGAGGAGGAGGCCCGCTACCACGTCCTCCGCGGCGACTTCCACATCCACACGCCCCACTCCGACGGCAAAGTTCCCCCGGCCGACCGCGTCCTCGAGGCCTGGCGCTACGGCTACGACGTGATCGCCATCACGGACCACGGCAACTTCCGCGCCTACGACGAGGCCCTCCCCGTCGCCGAGGCCTTGGGGATGATCTTTCTGCGGGGCATCGAGACCGGCTTGAGCGGGCAGGAGCATCTCGTGGCCCTCGACTTCTCCGCCGACTACGAGCCCCGCAACCCGCACCACTGGGCCGAGGCCGAAGGGGAGGAGCGGGTATTCTACCAGGAACAGTGGCGGCGGTTGGACGATGCGGGCGGATTCGTCCTTTACGCCCATCCCCACGTGGGACTACGGGAGCCGATGCTCTGGGGGATCGAAGAGGGCCTGCTCCGGGGCATCGAGGTCAAGAACGACGTCGTGGGCACCGGCTGGGGCACCGTGGAGAGCCACGGCACGCACTGGTATCCCTTCGCTCTCGACTGGGCCCTCGAGCATGACCTCGCCGTATTCGCCAACTCCGACATCCACGGCGCCCGCGACGATACCCCGCAGGCCGTGACGCTGGTGCTCGCCGAAGAGCAGTCGGTCGAGGGCGTGGTCGATGCCTTCGAGAGCGGACGCACGATCGCCTACTTCAACGATATGCTCGTTGCCCGCGAGGAGCTGCTCGCGCTGCTGATCGGCAATCTCGTCGACGTCCGCCTGAGCCCCGTAGACGACGAGCAGACCTGGCTGCGGATCGAGAACCGCGGACCGATCGCCCTCGAGGCCTCGGTCGAGGCCGCCGGCCTCGCGGCGGAGACCGTCGAACTCGGCCCCTACGCGCAGGTCCTCGTCGGTCCGGCGTTCCCGCCCGCCGATGTGACCATCGAGTGGACCAACCTCTGGACCCGCTCGACCGAGAACCTCACCACCACCCACACCGTCACCGTATCTGACGCTCCGTAGGTCAGGCACCTTGTGTGCCTGACAGCGCGTAGGTCAGCTCCTTGCTTGGCCCGAAGCGTAGGTCAGGCACTTCACGTGCCTGACAGCTCCCCGCTCAGGCCGGGGCCTCCCGGCTTCGACGTATCGGCTCTCCGTCGGCGGCAGCGGCGGACCTCGAACGCGAACCAGAGGACAACGGCCAGCATGAGAAATGGCCATACACAGGTCCCTGCGAAGGCCCGCCATGCCGCCCACTGTTCCTCGGGAGTGTGCAGCACGTCGAGCGTGGCATGCAGGCTGAGGAGCCGCGCCAGCCGCTCCCCTTCGCTCCCCTCGTGGAGAAAGCCCACCGAGCCGTCGAGGAAGAGAGTATGGGCGCCGTGGGGGTGGTTGCTGGAGATGCCGAAAACGTCCTCGCGGTTGATGCCCGCGATGGCCTCTTCATAGGGCAATTCGCGGGGTTCACTCCAGGCGATGCCCGTCTCCCTCGCTTCCACCAAGAGGACTACGGCCCGCCGGTCGCCGGGAATGTCGTCCTTGCCAAGTGGCCGCGCGCCGTCCCAGCCCGCTTCGGGGCCCACGATGGCGAGGTAGTTGGTATCATCCTGATTTCCTGGATCGGAGGGACAATGGTACTCCCTTGGCGGTTCGACCAGGAGCGCGGCGTTGTTCGGCCCATCCCAGGGCTCGTCGAAGCAATACCGCGCAGCCAACCCCTGGTGATCGAGAAACGGGAGGATCAAGACCCGCCAACTGTGCATGGGATTGCCTTCCGCATCGACCGTATAGGCCGGCGGAAAGGTCCCGTAGACGTCGTGGTAGCCGCGCAATGCAACGCCGATACTCCGCAAGTGGGTTCGACACGCAGCGCGACGTATCGACTCTCGCGAAACGTTCACCTTCGGCAAGAACAGGCACATCCCCATCATCAGAACCAGTCCCAGCAGAGCGGAACGCAGGGCAAATTCTGCTGGCGATGTTGCCGAACCCAATAAACACAGTGCGGCCCCCAGTGCCGCGACCGCTGCGAACCCCCAGAATCCCCCCGCGGCACCGACCGCGACCAGCGCCGTGGCGGCAAGAAGGAGGCGAATGGAGAACTGCATGGGGGCTCCCCCTACTCCTGGGTCGGCAGGTTAGGCACCTCACTCCCCGGCGCGCATCAGGGTACCATCCGCACTGGACGACGGCCATGGCAGCCGTCCGGGCCACCCGACGGCCTGGCCACGGGAGGGACATGGCCTGCGGGTTCGGGCCGGGAATTTCAGACACTGTGCTTCCGGGCGATAAGTGCGCGGACCTCCGGAGCCAGTTCCGTCGGCACGGCCATCATGATGATCCCTTCCGCTTCCCTGGCGGCTTCAATCTCCGGAAACTGCTCATCTTCGCTCTGGCTCTCGTAATGTGCGA
>SKOZ01000053.1 GCA_007119795.1 Planctomycetales bacterium
CCAGCTTATTTCACGGAATCGGCGACGGCATTGCAGTTGCAGTAGCGCTCGACTCACGTCAGGTGTGCGTGGAGCAATGTTCATGCCCAGCGGGCCAACAGAAGGACTTTAGGGAGCGTGTTCGTGGAAGAAGGCATCGCCGAGCGGCGGAGAGGGTGGATGGTGGGGCTGGCAGCCGCTTTGATCCTCAGCGGGTGCATCAGCGGCTGTACTCGGGCCGAGAGCGACGAGGCCGCGGTTACCCTGTTGAACGTCTCCTACGACCCGACCCGCGAGCTCTACCGCGAGTTCAACGCCCGCTTCGCCGAGCACTGGTACGGCGAGACGGGCCGGCGGGTCACCGTGCAGATGTCGCACGGCGGTTCGGGGAGCCAGGCCCGCGCGGTGATCGACGGACTCGAGGCCGACGTGGTCACGCTGGCGCTGGCGTTCGACGTCGATGCGATCGCCGAACACGCCGGCCTCCTCCCGCCTGACTGGCAGGCGCGCCTGCCGGAGAACAGCGCCCCTTACACTTCGACGCTGGCGCTGCTCGTCCGCAAGGGGAACCCCAAGAGCATCCACGACTGGGATGATCTTGCCCGCAGCGGCGTAGAAGTGATCACGCCGAACCCGAAGACCTCGGGCGTGGCGCGGTGGAACTATCTGGCCCTGTGGGGGGCGGCGTTGCGGCGCGAGCTCGGGCCGCAGTTTGTGGAGACGCTCGGCGATCCCGACCATGCCGCCGAGGTGGCCGCCGCTCAAGAGAAGGCGCGGGTCTTCGTCGCCGCGGTGTACCGCAATGTCCCGGTGCTCGACAGCGGTGCGCGGGCAGCGACGAACACCTTCGTGCAGCGGCGGATCGGCGACGTCTTGATCAACTGGGAGAACGAAATCCTCCTCGGCAGTCGCGAGCTCGATGAGGCAGGGCTGGAGGTCGTGGTCCCGCCGGTGAGCATCCTGGCCGAGCCCACCGTGGCCCTGGTCGACAGGAATGTCGACCGCCGCGGCACCCGCGCCGCGGCCCAGGCCTACCTGGAGTTCCTCTATTCGCCGCTCGGGCAGGACCTGGCCGGCCGCCATTACTACCGCCCCGTCTCGGACGAGGCGCGGGCGAAATACCACGACCAGTTCCCGGACATCGACCTATTTACCGTCGATGCCGTCTTCGGCGGCTGGCAGGAGGCGAACCGCGTCCACTTCGCCGACGGCGGCACGTTCGACCAGATCTACCGGCCTTAGGTGGAGGGAAGACCACGAATGCAACGAATGGCACGAATGATATGAAGAAGGGAACAGATTGGACGAGCAAGTCACCCGGAGACCCCCTTCGTAGTCCTCGTGTTATTCGTGGTTGAGTTCTCTTCTTCTTGGTGCAAACACCATGCGGATACTGCAGTGGAAAGAGCCGAGCGTGCTTCCGGGATTCGGCCCGGCGATGGGATTGACGCTCCTCTACATGGCCCTGCTGGTACTGATCCCGCTCGGCGGCCTGGTACTCTTCACCACGCAGATGACCTGGGCCGACTTCTGGAACAAGGCGGTGGTCGATCCGCGGGTGGTGGCGTCCTATCGGCTGAGCTTCGGGGCCTCGTTCGTTGCCGCAGCACTCAACGGATGCTTCGGTTTCCTCGTGGCCTGGGTGCTGGTCCGCTATCCCTTCCCGGGACGGCGGATCGTCGATGCGATGGTCGACCTCCCCTTCGCCTTGCCCACGGCAGTCTCGGGAATCGCCTTGACGACGCTCTACGCCCACACGGGCTGGATCGGCCAGTGGCTCGATCCCCTGGGCATCCGTGTCGCCTACACCTGGCTGGGCGTCGTGGTGGCCCTGACGCTCATCGGGCTCCCCTTCGTCGTCCGCTCCGTGCAGCCGGCGCTGGAAGACCTGGAGAGCGAACTCGAGGAGGCCGCCGCCAGCCTGGGTGCTTCGCGGGCGCAGACCTTCCGCCGGGTGATCCTCCCCGCCGTGATGCCCTCGCTGCTGACCGGCTTTGCGCTGGCCTTCGCCCGCGCCATCGGGGAGTTCGGCTCGGTCTATTTCATCGCCGGCAATATGCCCATGAAGACGGAGATCGCCCCGCTTCTGATCCGCATCCGGCTGGAGCAGTTCGACTACACGGGCGCTACGGCGATCGGCGTGGTGATGCTCGCCGCCTCCTTCGCCCTCTTGCTGGTGATCAACCTCCTGCAGTGGTGGAGCCGGCGTTATCAGGAGTAATCTGAGACCTGTCCCCTTTCCCTCGCCATCCAAGGAAACGCCGCCCATGCCCGCCTCGATCGCCTTGCGAACGCACGGCCCCCGCACCGCCGTGCGGCAGGCCACTGCGGAGTCGCCGCTGATCAAGGCAGTGCTCATCGTCACGGCCTTGGGCTTCCTGGCGTTCTTCCTCTTCATGCCGCTGGTGCTCGTCTTCGTCTACGCCTTCGGCGAGGGGATCGCCGTCTACGCCGCGGCGCTCACCGAGCCCGACGCGCGGGCGGCGATTCGCCTTTCGCTGCTGACGGCCGCCATCGCCCTGCCGGTGAACACGGTATTCGGCATCGCGGCGGCCTGGGCCATCGCCAAGTTCGAGTTCCGCGGCAAGAGCGTGCTCACGACCCTGGTCGACCTCCCCTTCGCCGTCTCGCCGGTCATCGCCGGGCTGGTCTTCGTCATCCTCTTCGGCGCCCGCGGCTGGCTGGGTCCCGTGCTGAGCGAATGGGGCATCCGCATCCTCTTCGCCCCCCCGGGGATCGTGCTGGCCACGCTCTTCGTCACCTTCCCCTTCGTGGCCCGCGAGCTGATCCCCCTGATGCAGTCCCAGGGGACCGAGGAGGAGCTCTCCGCGCTGACCCTGGGCGCCGGCGGCTGGCAGACGTTTTTCCGCGTTACGCTGCCCAACGTGAAGTGGGGCCTGATCTACGGGGTGATCCTCTGCAACGCGCGGGCCTTCGGCGAGTTCGGCGCCGTCTCGGTGGTCTCCGGCCACATCCGCGGGCAGACGAACACCATGCCCCTGCACGTGGAGATACTCTACAACGAGTACCAGTTCACGGCCGCCTTCGCCGTGGCCTCGCTGCTGGCGATGCTGGCCGTGGTTACGCTGGTGGTGAAGACCCTTGTCGAGTGGCACACGGCTCGCCGGCAGACAGCGGCCGCGCTGGCCACCGGGGAGTATTCCGCATGAGCATCCAGCTAACCCAAATCAGCAAGTCCTTCGGCCGCTTCCGGGCCCTCGACGACGTGAGCCTTTCGGTGCGGACCGGGGAGCTGGTGGCCCTGCTGGGCCCCTCCGGCTCGGGAAAGACGACGCTCCTGAGGATCATCGCCGGCCTGGAGCAGCCCGACCCGCAGAGCGGTACGATCCACTTCCACGACGAGGACGTGGCCGCCCGCCACGTGAGCCGCCGGCAGGTGGGCTTCGTCTTCCAACACTACGCACTCTTCCGCCACATGAGCGTCTTCGAGAACGTGGCCTTCGGCCTGAGGGTCAAGCCGCGGCGGGAGCGGCCGGCGCGGAGGGAGATCCGCGAGAAGGTGATGGCCCTCCTTAAGCTCGTGCAGCTCGACAGCATGGCCGCCCGCTACCCGCACCAGCTCTCCGGCGGCCAGCGGCAGCGGGTGGCGCTGGCGCGGGCCCTGGCCGTCGAGCCGAAGGTCCTCCTCCTGGACGAGCCCTTCGGCGCCTTGGACGCCAAGGTCCGCCAGGAGCTCCGCCGCTGGCTCCGCCGCCTCCACGACACGATCCACGTCACCAGCGTCTTCGTAACCCACGACCAGGACGAGGCCCTCGAGGTGGCCGACCGTGTCGTGGTGATGAATGCCGGCCGCATCGAACAGGTGGGTACACCCGACGAGGTCTTTCACGAACCGGCCTCGGAGTTCGTCATGGAGTTCCTCGGCGAGGTGAACCGCTTCCACGGCCGCGTAGCGGGCGGCGTGATCCACTTCGGCAGCCTGGCGCTCCGCTGGCCGCAGGCCCACGGGGGAGACGGACCGGTGAAGGTCTTCATCCGCCCCCACGACTTCGACGTCGAGACCAGCCGCAACGGCCATCCCTGCCTCGGGGCCACAGTGGAGCGGGTCCACGCCGCCGGGCCCAACGTCCGCCTGGATCTCACCGCCGACTCGGGCGAGCCGCTCTTTGCCGAGCTCCCCCAGGACCGCTACCGCGCCGCCGCCATCGCCGCCGGCAGCCGCGTCTACCTCAGCCCGCGCGACCTGCGGGTCTTCGCCGGCGAATGCCAAAGTGAACCGATCCCGCTCGACTACGCCATCTGAACCCTTCGGGAGCTACATCTCCACCCACAGGTGAGCCAGGCGAATCGTCGGTGAGACACCGGTCGGTCGCGAGTGCTCCGACTCGCAACGCGAGACGCGAGCAAGCCCATCACCCATGAATCCGTCCAGCCGGTCGCTGCCCGACCAGAGCGGATCGGGCGAGGACGCCAGGTCGTCGATCCATGCGTTGATCCGGTCGTACCACTCCGCACATGTCCCGGCTTGGACGTAGCCGACGATACCGGCAATCGATAGCGCCGCGCCATGGAGCCCTAGCTTGAACCGCTGCACGCCGCCGCTGGGCGCGGCATCGATGGCGGAGGTCACGTACTCCCGTTCGCGGCCCGACCCCGGCGTAGGCAGGCGTTTCCCCTCCACGATAAGGATGGGATCATACTTCGAATACGGCCTTCCTTCGATCCATCCTTCTCCGACTGGAGTTGCGGAAATGTCTGCCGAATGGCGAACGCCTTGCGGCTCCTCATGGTGAAAGTGGACCATCGCGAAGTCGGATCGCCGCGCTGCCCAGTTCAGGAACTTGCAGAGTTGGCTGTTGAGGTCCCGCTCCCACACAGCCGCCGGACGCTCAGGATCGTCGCGCCACGGTGCCAGGTTCCTCTCGATAAAACCGAGCGTCTGGTTTACGGCTGTGTCCGCGGGCACGCCGGACGTGATTCGGCCGTGGTGGTTGCCGCTGCTCACGCTTCAATACCCCTGTTCGCGGAGCTCGATGAGTGTATCGTCCGCGTCGCGGATCGCCGTGGAACGGATCCAGTAGCGGAGCCGGTCCGGTTTGACGATGAAGATGACATTCTCGTGGTAGAAACGCACGACCCGGACGGTCCGCAGCGATGGCAGCGTCTGCTCGAACACGAGCTTCGTCAAGTGTTCCTCACAATCGGGGCCGAGCCATTCGATCGCTGGTTCATCGCCAAAGAAGAACGGCTGACAGATCAGGCCGCTCAAAACCACCGGCTCCCCGCACCGCAGGTTGTCGTAGAGGCTCCCCAGCAGCCGGCAGTATAACGAGGCATATTCGTGTAACACTTCTCTGTCGGCTGCCTTTTTCAGAAGCTCCGATTTCTGCCCGAGACGCACATACGGCGCCATGTATTGGAGTGTGTCATCTGCGAGTGCCTGCTCCCAGAACGTCAGCTCCAACTCCGACTCATCCTCAGGACAGGGAAGCGACTCGATGTCGTCCTTCAGGATCGAAGTGGCCCTTGCCAGCAACATTCTCGAACTATTCAATACAACGGCGAAACGATGTACGGGAAGGTCTTTGGCCAGCCTACGGAAGAATCGACTCAACTCGTTACGTTCATTAAGCGGCGCATGGATACCGACCACTTCGTGGTTGAATGCCACTGGTCCCTGATCCCAGTACT
The DNA here is from genome assembly GCA_007119795.1 of Planctomycetales bacterium. The sequence goes on from SKOZ01000053.1 coordinate 5,632, forward strand.
TTATCGCAAGTGATTCGTGTTCGCGAATCAACACCAACGGCGAATTAAACAGGTCTCTTGATCGTGGCCAAATGAAGTGTGTGGCGGTAACCTTGTCAAGTTTGTCTGGATCGATTACTGTCCATGCCAAAGCCTTGGCAGGTAGAAGTGGCTTGCCGGTAAGATGTTCGCCAGGCTGCTTTCGACTCGTACCTTCGATGAACCCCTCGCCCATTAGCCAGCCGCGTTGCTTGACATAATCGAGGAGTGTCCGCATCCGGCGCAACCGTGAAGCCATCACGTTCAAACGCCCCCCGCCAAGCAGATTGGCTCGCGCCGCCTTCGGATCGGCGATGATCTCGTCCACAGACAAGCGGTGCCGGTCGTAGTGGTCGAGTTCGAAGCCGATCCGCTCGGCCGTCTTGTATGTGCGGCGAAACGTCAAGTGCGAAAACGATTCGGCCTGCTCGGCGCCCACCAGCACTGCGACCGTCTTGGCATCGGCACTCTCGTACAAGCCGCGCACGGAGATGAAGTCGAACAGGGATTCAAGCCGCCCTGTGGCAGCAACAAAGCACCGAAATGGGTGGCTCTGCAGATTGTAAAGGAAACCGGCGGGTTGGATCAGGCAGAGACGTCCGTCCACGCTGAGCAGCCGCAGGCACTGATCTAGGAACAGATAGGCGATTTGCTTGTCGGGGATCTCTCCTCGCTCTTCCTTGTGGGCCGCGTTGAACCGCTGGGCGGCGTCGGAAAATCTCGACTCAAAGGGCGGATTGCCAACGATGACATCGAACGGCTCATTCAGATCGGGTGCTCCCCCGTCACCTGGTGCGCAGGCCGCGAAGAAGTCGGCCTCTCTGAGACCTCTTCCGCGGAGGGGATCGAAACGCAGCTTGCTCCAGATCACGTTAGATTGAAGGCAGTCGCAGACCGCCAGCGCCAGACTGAAGGCCGTAAGGTCGACGGCGTCCCGCTCCAGCTCAACGCCGAAGATCTGCTCACGCAAGATCGACTTGAGCGTTTCGGCATCGGGGGTACGCCAGCCGTGCTGCGCCCGCCACGCGTTGACCAGCCGGCGGAACGCTCCCACCAGGAATACTCCCGATCCACAGGCCGGATCGAGCACTCGCTCTCTACCGGTCAGCTTGCCATAGGGCATGGTGTGGTCCAGGAGCAGCGCCGCCAGGAAAGGGGGCGTATAGACCGCCGTGCTCCCCTGAACAAACCGTTGGTAGAGGTGGCTGATGACCTCCACCGGGATGTGGTCGAACGCGTACAGGCCCCACAGGTACCGCTGATCGCCAAGCGTCCTCGCCTCGACCAACTTCGCCAGACTACGCAACGTGGCCTTGGTCAGGCGGAGGCCGGCGGGCAGGTAGAAGACGTCGCCGTTGAACTTCCTCTCCAAAGCTTCCAAAAGGCCCGACACTTCGTCCGGCTCTTCCCCTTGCAGCACATCAAGAAACGACCGCGCACCTTTGCGGAAGTGACCGAACCACCCCGGGCCGGGAAACACGCTGCGGTCTTCGAGGTACTTGATCAACACCGTCAGCAACAGAAGCCGCCGGGCTGCGGGGTTCGCTTCGCCATCGAGCTCTTCGTCGGTCTTGACGACGGCCTGGATCAGCGACTCGTGGGCTGCCCGCTGGTGCCTGGCGAGACGTTGATTCTGGGGATCTTCCCAGAACGTCCCATCCGCCAGTCGCCGCGACGAGAACCGCACTCGTGCACGTTCGGCCTCGACTTCTGTCGCCACACGGAGTTGCTCCGCCGGGTTGTAACGCCGGTCTCCCTCCTGCCAGAAATCCGGACCTCGAGCGCAGCTCAGTATGTCGATCCGCGTCGGCCAGGCAACGTAAACGAGCGGGACGACGCCGTGCAGCCACAAGTCGTGGTGTGCCCGGGCTATCTCGCTTACGGTGAGCCGTTCGTCCGTGTTGTCGATGACGAATGCGGCAGGCTGCGACGAGCGGCCATCATCGAATCTGCGGAAGAAGACGTAGCCGACGGCGGTGAACACCTGAGCCCCCCGGACGAAGGCCGCCTCGTCGATCGCTAGCTCTCTTGGCGGCTGGCGCACGGATACGAGCCCGTCGGCTGCCTCTCGCGAGTCGGGTGCAAGACCGACTGATGCTAGCGTGTCTCGACTCATGAGTGAATGTCACCGCGCGCGATTCCCTGCCGCAGCGAGCCACCTTGCTCGCCGCCTGACTTCTTCGGCCAAGTATCCAATAAATGGGCAGTTTAGCAAAGGTCATTCCGCCACGGGAGGTCAATAGGAGCAAGTGCGCGGTCAGTATGGGGCGCCCTGGATGGTGAGGTGGTTTGGCGTTCGCGAGACCACCATGGCAGATGCTCGATTGGCGGGTGCGCCCCCCTGGTCCCGGCTGCCACCGTTGGCAGTACTCCGGCCGAAGCAGATGGCGGCTGACTCCGACACCGGGGAAAGCATAACCGAAGCAGGGCATGTGATCAAGTGTATAGATACTTATCGCTTCGGGGAGTGAGCCGGGAATGGAACAATGGCTCCGGACTCGGACTAGTAGGACTGTCCAACCCCACACGCGCATCCTGATCGGTCATCGGCATACGAGACGCCCGCCCTGAGGTTTCACACGCTCGGCCCCGCCCCCACGTGAGTATAGACATGCACTAGCCCCGAGAGGGGTGTGCGTGCGTTTTCTCTCTGGTGAACCACCTGTATCACACAGCGTCGCAGTACTACACTGCCGACGTACCCATGCCCGGCCCTCCAGCAGAACACGCAGTTCCACGGCCGCTCCCGATCAACGCAGAGCAGGGTGCTATCCCCCACCGCGATGGGCAATCACGCGGGGAAGGGCATTCTTCGGCTGTGGGTGAAGGATTATTTCGGCCGTACCCACCGTGCGACGCTGGAGGGCGGCTACCGCTCCGAACCGACTTCGAGATCGGCGAAGGCGGCGATGGCCGCGTCTTTGCCGCAGATGGGGGCGCCGCAGGCGAAGTCGTGGCATACGAACACGGCGGGGCCGGGGCGGCAGGGCACTTTGCCGTCGAAGAGGGCCGCCAGTGCGGGCGAGGGGCGCGTTGTGCCCCGAGCGTCGTGGTAGGCGACGACCTTGCTGGGAAGGAAGCGGCGCTGCAGGTCGGCTAGGACCTCGTGGGAGGCCGTCTGGTCTTCGCCGCCGAGAATCACGATCTGCGGCACGGGCCCCAGATACATCTCCAGGCCCAGCAGGAGTTGCCCGGTGGCGGAAGGGTAACGCTCCATGGCCACGGCCGCGGACTGGACCGTCTCCTCTGCCGCTGCCAGGTAGTCGTTGCGCCCGCAGAGACGGCCTAGGCGGAGGAGCGTCGTGGCCGCCAGCCCGCTGCCGCTGGGAACGGAACCGTCGAGGACGTCCTTCTTGCGGGCGATGAGCGGCTCGTGGTCGCTGGCCACGTAGTAGAAGCCGCCGTGGTCGGGGTCGGAGAAGCGCGACAGCAGGTCGTCGGCCAGGGCCACCGCCTCCTCGATCCACTGGGGCTCGAATTGCGTCTCGTAGAGAGTGACCAGGGCGCCGGCGAGGGCGGCGTAGTCGTCGAGGCAGGCATCGAAGCGGGCCTGGCCCTGCCGCCAGGAGTGGAGTAGCCGCCCGTCGGGTCCGCGGAGCTCCGAAAGGAGGAAGCGGGCCGCCTTGACGGCGGCCTGGCGGTAGCGGGGCTCCTCGAGCGCAGCGCCGGCACGGGCGAAAGCCTCGATGGCCAGCCCGTTCCAGCTCACCAGGACCTTGTCGTCGCACCCGGGGCGGACACGGCGCTGGCGAACCTCCAGGAGCCGCCGCCGCGATTCGGCCAGCTCGGCGGCCAACTCGGCAACATCGCGGCCAAGCCGGCGCGCGGCACAGGCCAGGGGGCGGCCCAAATTGAGGATATTCTTCCCCTCGAAGTTCCCCTCTTCCGTCACGCCGTAGACCTGCTTGAAGGTCGCCGCCCGTTCCGTCCCCAAGACATCGTCGATCTCGGCCGCCGTCCAGACGTAGAACTTCCCTTCTTCGCCCTCGCTGTCGGCGTCCTCGGTGCTGTAGAATCCGCCCGCCGGGTCGGTCATGTCGCGGAGGAGGTAGTCGAGCGTCTCGCGGGCGACGCGAGCGAAATCGTCACGGCCTGTGGCCTGCCAGGCCTCGGTATAGCACTGCGCCAGTTGGGCGTTGTCGTAGAGCATTTTCTCGAAGTGGGGCACCAGCCACTTCGCGTCGACGCTGTAGCGATGGAAACCGCCGCCGAGATGGTCGTAGATGCCGCCGCCGGCCATCTTTTCCAGCGTCGTGGTGACCACGGAGAGGAGTTCCGCGTCTCCTGCCCGCCACCGCCGCAGGAGAAGCCGAAGGGCGATCGGGTGAGGGAACTTGGGCGCCGAGCCGAAGCCGCCGTACTTCGGGTCGAAGGCCTGGTGCAGCGCCCCCGCGGCGGTATTGAGCAGCCGTTCATCGACGGTCTCGGCCTCGCCGACGGAAGTGAAGATATCGGCGTTGCGAACGGCCTCGGTGAGCCGTCGGGCCTGGCTGGCGATCTCGCTCCGGCGTGTCCGCCAGGCCTCGGCCACGGCCAGGAGGATCTCGTCGAAGCCGGGCATGCCCATCCTGGCCCGCGGCGGGAAGTAGGTGCCGCCGTAGAAGGGCTCGCCGTCCGGCGTCAGGAAGACCGAAAGGGGCCAGCCGCCGCGACCGGTCATGGCTTGCACGGCGTCCATGTAGATCTGGTCGACTTCGGGCCGTTCTTCACGATCGACCTTCACGTTGACGAAGTGCCGGTTGAGCAGTTCGGCGACGTGCGGGTCCTCGAAGCTCTCGTGGGCCATCACGTGGCACCAGTGGCAGGCCGAATAGCCGATGGAAAGGAAGATCGCGCGGTCCGCCTCCCGCGCAGCGCGGAAGGCCTCCTCCCCCCAGGGATGCCAGTCGACCGGATTGTCCGCGTGCTGGACCAGATACGGGCTCGATTCGTCGGCCAGGCGATTGGGCATGGTGTTCGAAAGTGGCTCAGGTCCGCAGCGCCTCCCGGCGTGGGAGTGCGGCGGGTCGCGAAAAGTGGGCTACCTGACGTCATTCTATCAGTCGAATGATTGTTCGGACCCCGGGAAGCCCCCGCTGCGGACTTCGTCGCGGAACTGGGTCACGGCACGGCTGACGGCGCCGGAAAGATCGGCATAGGACTTCACATGGCGGGGGACCCTCCCCGGCGTGAGCCCCACGAGGTCGTGGAAGACGAGAACCTGCCCGTCGCAATCGGCCCCTGCGCCGATGCCGATCGTGGGAACGCGGAGCAGAGCGGTGAGCTCACGGGCGATGTCGCGGGGGATGCATTCGAGGACGACGGCGAAGGCCCCCGCCTCCTCGGCGGCGCGGGCGTCGGCCAGGAGGCGGTCGCGGTCGCGCTGAACCGCGTAGCCGCCGACCTGGTGGACACTCTGCGGCCTAAGGCCGACGTGGCCCATCACGGGGATGCCCGCCGAGACCAGAGCCGCAATGACCTCGGCCTGGTCGACACCCCCCTCGAGCTTGACCCCCTGGCAGCGCGTCTCTTTGAGGATGCGGCCGGCGTTCTCGATGGCACGGTACACTCCCAAGTGGTAGCTGGGGAAGGGCATGTCAACGATGACCAGGGCCTGCTCAACGGCACGCCCGACCATCTCCGCATGGTAGATCATTTCGTCCAGAGTCACAGGCAAGGTATTGGCGTGGCCCTGGACAACCATCGACATGCTGTCGCCGACGAGAATGGCCTCGACGCCCGCCGCGTCGACCAGGCGGGCGGTCGGGTAATCGTAGGCCGTCAGCACGGTGATTTTTCGGCCGCCCCCCTTCATCGCCCTGAACGCGGGAACGGTCATCTGCCGGAGGGGAGAAGGGGTCATGCGTGCCGCTCGCGGATTCGGTTGCCGGAAGAAGACTTAGCTGCCCACGTACTTGGCGTGTACGGTGCGGGCGAGGGAAGGGTCGTCGGTCCCGGCAACGATCGCCCGGCCATCGGCAAATACGGTGATTTCGTAGCCATCTGTTTTCAGTCGTACAAGGTACGGGTTTTCCACCACCTCGCCTACCCCCCGGAGCCGTTCGGCGAGAGCAGTCAGGTCGACGATCGTCTCGGAACGGCCAAGTTGGACGGCGTTGCGGCCGCAGAGGACCGCAGTGCGGCTCCCCTGCCGACCGGTGAGGAAAAGGAACTCCCCCCTCTGGCATGTAGGGCAATTACCGCTAGCACGAAGGTGTGATGCAGCGATCGTCCGCTGCCGCCCCGTCCAGAGGTCGATCACGCGGAGATCGCCCACGGTGGCCTCCCGGTTGCCGCTGAGGACCTTGATGGCTTCAAGGGCCTCGAGCGAGGCCACCACCCCCACCACCGGTCCGAGGATGCCGGCGGTATCGCAGGTCTCCGTGGCCCCGGGAGGAGGACACTCGGGAATGAGGCATCTCAGGCACGGAGTGATGCCGGGGAGGATCGTCATCGTTTGCCCCGTCGCGCCCAGGCAGGCACCGAAAACCCATGGCGTGCCGGCGTGGACGGCGAAGTCGTTGATGAGAAAGCGGGTCTCGAAATTGTCCGTACCGTCGACGAGCACGCCCGCATCGCCGCAAACTTGGGCGATGTTCCGGTGATCGAGATCGGCCACGACGGCCTCGATAGACACCTCGGAGTTTGCCCGCCGCAGCGTCTCGGCCGCGGCCACCGCCTTGGGGGCTCCGGTCCTGGCGTGGTCCTCGTCGAAGAGGACTTGCCGCTGCAGATTGCTGGAATCGACGAAATCGCGGTCCACGATGCGGACTCGCCCCACGCCCGCACGGACCAGCCAGCTCGCTGCCATGCTCCCCAAGGCCCCGCAGCCGCAGACCACGGCCGTCGCGGCGGTCAAGCGTCGCTGTCCCGCCTCGCCCAAGGGGGGAAAGCGGACCTGACGGATATAGCGTTCGAGTGTTGGCAGGTCGGACATCATCGAATCGAGCCCATCGGTGGGCTGGCCGAGGGGTAAGGCGGCAGCGCGTTCGAAGTTGAGATACATTCCCCATCCTAACACAAGGCCTCAAACGGCGAAGGGCCGCATCCTCTCTCCCGGGAGGTCCGCTGCCCCTTCCGTCGGCTTCCTTCCGCGCCACCGAGCCGCAGCACGCCAGTCTGCCGCGCTCAGCGCCCGCGCCCGCGATCCTCTGCGGGCCGCGTTTCCTGCCGGACCTTAGTACCACTGATACGCGTATTCGTGGAAACGGGCCAAGGCGTCGGCACGGTCGGCCGGATCGGCATACACTTCCCAATCGGTCTTGATCGACCGGAGATGGTCGAGCAAGAGATACTCGGCCGCCTGGAACGTCGTCCAGCCGAGGCGCGCGTTCTTCTCGGCGCCCGCCTCCGCCTCCCGGGCCCGCTCGGCGAGCATGGCGCGAATCCCTTCGCGGATTATCTGATCCTCGCTTTCCACGAGCGGGTGCAGCACGAGATAGCCGTCGGCGCTGATCGGATGGACGCTGATCTGCACCACCGGGGCCAGGTCGCCCGCCAGGACCCGGCGCACGTTGTAGGTGTGGACCATCCGGTCGACCGGCGTCAGCGCCAGGAGATACGTCGCCAGGGCCACGGTCCAGAGGTGACGCTGCACTAGCCAGAGGAAGTCGTGCTGCCGGGCGATCTTCACGAGCACGAGCAGAAATCCGACCACCACCGCCGAAATGCCGAACAGCCCCACCGTCCGCATCCGCGTCATGCCGTTGAAGTCGACATAGATCCACATGCGGTGGTACACGGCCAGGGCCAGGAGGAAGTTCTCGGCCGACCAGATCCAGGCGAGCCGCCGCAGCCGCACCACCCGGGGATCGCGGAGTACGGTTCCGCGGAAGACGGCCGAGAGCACCATGCTCGCCAGGGCCAGCGCCACGGTGAGCCAGGCCGCACCTTCGTGCGCGTATCCGGCATAATAGAAGCCCTCGGGGAATTCGCGGAACCACAGGGTGGCGAACTCGAAGCCCAGGTAGACGGCGAACAACCCGATCACGGCCGCCAGCGTGTTCCGCAGCGCCGGGTACAGCGGAGCGGCGGCGGGCGCGGCGTCCGCCGTGAAGGGGCCTTGCAGAAAGGCGCGGGGCACGATGGCTCTCTTGATGATCGGGCGCCAAAGCCCCAGGGTGATCAGGGCTACGGCGGCCCAGAGCATGGCCTGCTCGACCCTAGGCGTGAACAAGTGGATCTGCTCCCAGAACGTCACGAGCAACCGCCGCGCCGCGTCGACCAGGTCGGGATTGGCGAGCACGAAGAGCAAGCCGAACCCACCAACCGCCGCCAGCGGGAGCGCGACGCTGAGCCACCGCCAGAACGAGTTCGGCGAGGACCACGGCTCGCGTGAACCGCCGCGGCCGAGGCAGGCCGCGACTCCGGCCGGAATCGCCGTTACGCCGTACAAGCCCAGCTCGATCAGGTAGGGGCGCTGCCCGGCCAGGGCCATGGCCAGCGCCACCAGGAGGACAAACCCCGCCACGACCAGAAAGGCGTTTCCACACCAGAGGAGCTTGGCACCGAGTGCCAGTAGCATCAGGCCGGTGATCCACGTGCCCCACCGGAACTGCGGCCGCGGGGCACCGGCTGTCACCAGCAACAAACCCGCAAAGAACCAGGCGGCAAAGCCGGCAAACCCATGGGTGCGGTAGAGCGTTACGTCGGCCAGGACCACCAGGAGCACCACCGCCGCCCATTCCCGCCAGGAGACGGGCGGAGATGCCGAAGGGGCATCATCCCAGGGCTTCGCCACGACGCCGGCCTCGGAGCCGGCGACCTTGGCAGGCGCCGGCGGGCCCAGTTCCGGCGGCGGGGATATGGCCCAGGTGGCCTTGGGAACCGGTGGAGGTTTCCCCGGGCCACCTACCGCCGTGCCCCCCTCTACCGGGCCGCCGGCGGACTCGTTGGGATCGGACAGCGCCGGATCATCGCTCATGGCTTCGGCTCCAGAACTCGATGCGGTGGCTACCGCTCTATTGTACCCTCTGTCGCCCCACCCACCAGCAGGGCTTCGGCTCGAAGCAAAACTGAGCTGGGGGGTGGTGGGGCGATCTGCTATCGTATGCATTCCATCGACGATACCGCACAAGGGAGGTGCAACGATGGCACAGGATAGAGGCTGCCGCTTGGACTGGACGGTATGGACGTTGGTACTCGCGGTGGCGGTGGCCGGCTGCGGTGCCGGTGAGGAGGCGGGGCCTCCTCCGCACGCCGTCGCGCCGCCCACCGCCGTCGAGCCTGGCGAGGAGACAACCGCCGCAGACAGGCTCCCACAGGATGGGGCCCCTTCGGAAATGGCGTCGGGTGAGCTCGATCCATCCCCGGCAGAACCGCCGACGTCAACCGGGTCGGTCGAGCCGCTCGAGCGGAGGGCGTCGCCCGAAGGCCGCGAGCTACTCTTCGAGCCCGCGGTCGAGTCACCCACCCGCCTTCTCGCCGAGCCACTGATCATCGAGCGCAGCGCCGTGACCGACGCTGACGCTTCGTCCTCGAAGGCCGAGCCGCGCGCCATGCTCGCCGACTCCATGGAGCCATCGGCCGGCGAGACCGATCCCCAGGTGCCGGCCGATGCCGAGCCCACCGAGAGAGAAGGCCCGGCGGTCTCCCTGACGCCCTCGGTAGAGGAATCCCTGCCCGCGGGAATGGAGGAGCATGGCGAGTACACCATGGTGACCGTCTTCTACGGGACGGACCGCGCGGCGCTCGACGTCGTCACGGCCGACCGGTACCAGGGTGGGGTGTGGCTTACCGGCGCAGCGATCCTTGCCGGAACACTACTCGCGCTCGGCCTGGCGGTTCTGGGCAGGGGGGGCCGAGCGGTTCGCGGGGCGGCGGTGTGCGGGATTCTGGCGAGTGCCGCCTTCGCCGCCGTAGCCGTATGGGTCTATCGACCGGCGCGGGCGGAGAAGGCCGTGATCGAGCGGGTTTACGGCCCGCAGCGGGGGGCGCTCGAGATGGGCATTGCCGAGGTGAGCATCCCCAAGCGGCACCGCGTGGGCGAGATCGAGCGACCGAGCGTCTTCCGCCTCGAGCTCCGCGAGGACCCCGAACGGCACGTGGCACTTTTGAGCCTGCGGCAAGAGGAACCGGAGGCCTTCTTCGCGGCGCTCCGCGAACGGGTCGACTCCGGACCGCGAAGGGAGGCCTTCGTCTTCGTCCACGGCTTCAACGTCACCTTCGAGGCCGCCGCCTGGCGGACGGCGCAGATGGCCTACGACCTCCGCTTCGAGGGGGCGCCGATCTTCTATAGCTGGCCCTCTCAGGGCGGGCTGCTCAAGTACGCCGTCGACGAGACGAACGTCGTCTGGACGGTCCCCCACCTGAAGGAATTCCTCCTCGGCGTGGCGGAGCACTCGGGAGCCGAGGCAATCCACCTCATTGCCCACAGCATGGGCAACCGCGCCTTGACGGCCGCCCTGCACCAGCTTTCTTACGAACTGGGCGACGAGGCCCGCCGCTTCCGCGAGGTGATCCTTACGGCCCCGGACATCGATGCCGACGTCTTCCGCCGCGACATCGCCCCGGCCGTGACCCGCACGGCGGACCGCGTGACGCTCTACGCCTCGTCGAATGACGAGGCTCTCATTGCCTCGAAGCGGCTGCACGGCTACCCGCGGGCGGGCGACGCGGGTTCCGGGCTGGTGGTGGTGCCGGGGATCGACACCATCGACGTCTCCGCCGTCGACACGAGCCTCATCGGCCACTCCTATTACGGCGCCAACGATACCGTGCTCACCGACCTGGCGGCGATCCTCCACAAGGCGGCGCCCCCGGACCGCCGCCGCTGGCTCCGGCCGTCCTCGTTGGGTCCCTTCACGTACTGGGTCTTTCACCGCGACCACCTGACGCAACTCCCCGCGGCGACGGGAAACCAGTGAGGGGGGGAATGCTCCCGGCCGCTCGGCTGTATGGCCGGCCACCCGCCGGGCCGGCGACGCACGGATCAGGCGATGCCGCGGGCCCGCTCGTAAGCCATGATCTTCTCCTCGTATACGAGCGTCAGGGCGATGTCGTCGAGACCCCCGAGCAGGCAATGGCGGCGGAAGGGATCGACGTCGAAGGGGATATCCAGATCGGCCGCATCGGTGATCGTGCAGGATTCCAGGTCCACCGTGAGCCGGTAGCCTGCCGAAGCCGCGGTGCGGCGGAAGAGATCGTCGACCTGATGCTCGGAGAGACGGATGGGCAACATGCCGTTCTTGAAGCAGTTGTTGAAAAAGATATCGGCGAAGCTGGGGGCGATGATTACCTTGAATCCGTAGTCGGCCAGCGCCCAGGGGGCGTGCTCGCGGCTGGAGCCGCAGCCGAAGTTCCGCCGGGCCAGGAGGATGGTGGCCCCGGCGTACTCCGGGCGGTTGAGCTCGAAGTCGGGATTGGGCCGGCCGTCGTCGCGGTACCGCCAGTCGAAGAAGAGGAACTCGCCGAAGCCGGTACGCTCGATACGCTTGAGGAACTGCTTGGGGATGATCTGGTCGGTGTCCACGTTGGAGCGGTCCATGGGGGCGACCAGTCCGGAATGCGTCGTAAACGGTTCCATGAGGTGGCTCGTACGAAGGCGAGGAACGGGCGTGCTCGATCGGTGGGAGGGTACGGCAAACGGGGCACTCACCCCGCAGCACTGCGGAGTGGCTTGTATTGCCAATGCCGGATGTCGACGAACGTGCCGGCGATGGCGGCGGCGGCGGCCATGGCGGGGGAGACAAGGTGCGTGCGGCCCCCCTTGCCCTGGCGGCCCTCGAAGTTTCGGTTGGTCGTCGCGGCACACCGCTGGCCAGGCTCGAGCTTGTCGGGGTTCATCGCCAGGCACATGCTGCATCCGGACTCGCGCCAATCGAAGCCCGCCTCGCGGAAGACGCGGTCCAGCCCTTCGGCCTCGGCCTGCTCCTTCACCTGGCCGCTGCCGGGGACGACCATGGCGTCCACGCCCGCAGCCACCCGGTATCCCTGCACCACCTGCGCCGCCGCCCGCAGGTCCTCGATGCGGCCGTTGGTGCAGGAGCCGATGAAGACCCGGTCGATGGCGATCTCGGTGATGGGCTTTCCGGCGGACAGCCCCATGTAGGCCAGTGCCTCGGCGGCTGCCTTGCGGTCGGTAGGGTCCGGGAGGAAGTCGGGATCGGGGACCGCGGCACCGACGCCGACCACCTGACCGGGGTTGGTTCCCCAGGTCACCTGGGGCTCGATCTCGTCGGCACGGAAGACCTCGACGCGGTCGTACGCGGCTCCAGGGTCGCTGGGGAGCTTCTCCCAACGGGCCACGGCGGCATCGAAGTCCTGCGGGGCGAACTCGCGGCCCCGGAGGTAGTCGTAAGTGGTCCGGTCCGGGGCGATCAGGCCCGCGCGGGCCCCCGCCTCGATGGACATGTTGCAGACGGTCATCCGCTCTTCCATCGAGAGAGCGCGGATGGCCTCGCCGGTGTATTCGATGCAGTAGCCGGTGCCGCCCTGGGTGGTGAGGCGGCCAATGACGTAGAGGATGAGGTCCTTCGCCGTCACGCCGGCGGAGAGCCGGCCGTCGACGCGAACCTCCAGCGTTTTCGGCCTGTACTGCAGGAGCGTCTGCGTGGCCAGCACGTGCTCGACCTCGCTGGTGCCGATGCCGAAAGCCAGGGCACCGAAGGCCCCATGGGTGGCGGTGTGGCTGTCGCCGCAGACGATGGTCATACCCGGCTGGGTCAGGCCCAGTTCCGGGCCGATGACGTGCACGATCCCCTGCTTGCGATCGCCGAGGTCGTAGAGGCGGATGCCGAACTGGCGGCAGTTCTCCCGCAGCGTATCGATCTGCGTCTTGGAGACGGGATCGAGGATGGGGAGGGAGCGATCGGTCGTGGGGACGTTGTGGTCGGGCGTGGCCACTGTACGCTCCGGCCGGCGGACCTTGCGTCCGGCCAGGCGGAGCCCCTCGAAGGCCTGCGGGCTGGTGACCTCGTGAACGAGTTGCAGGTCGATGTAGAGAATGGTCTGCTTGCCGTCTTCGGCATGGACGACGTGGTCGTCCCAGATCTTCTCGAACATCGTGCGGGGGGGGTTGGAGGTGGTCATCGAGGCGCGGACAATGTAAGGGAAGATTCAATGGATATTAGGAAAACCGCCGATCCCGACAGCAGTTCGGGGGGCGGCACCTCCGCCCGAGCTCCTCTTCCGCCGGCAATCGCAGGTCAAAGCGCTGAATTATAGCGGCAACCGACGAGGAGAACGACACCCCTCCCAAGGGCAGTTCGAAGGTGAGCGGGATTGTGCCCAGACACTTCCGATCTCCGCCGGGGAAGGTTCGGCCGAAGAGGGCGGAAGTCTCGGTACGGGAAGAAGAGGGATTCTCGCCGGTCGCCATGCTGCAAGGTGAGTGTGGAGGGGTTATCCTGGACCCGCAGAGAAACACGAGCCCCCTCGGCTACCGTCACGACCCGATCTGCTGACTTGCGAGGTGAAACGATGACTCGGCTCCCCACCGTCCCGCCAACGCTCGCCCTCCTTCTGACCATCGTCCTGATCGGCGGCAGTTCCCGGACCGCCGTCGCCGAAACGGACTTCGACTACCCGCCGGCGATCTCGCTGGACGAGGTCCGCCAGTGGATGGACCGGGCCGAACTGCAGCGGCCGCGCCTCTTGACCTCGGCGGGCGGATTGGCGGAACTGCGGCGTTCGCTGGACGCCGACCCCCTGCGCCGCGCCCTGGCCGACGGTGTGATCCGCGAGGCACGATTGCTGCGTGACGTGGACCCGATCGAGCGGAGACTGCAGGGGCGGCGGCTCTTGGGGGAATCGCGCCGCGCCGTGAAGCGGGTCGTCACCCTGGCGATGGCCTATCACCTCACCGAGGACACCGAATTCGCCGAGCGCGCCCGGCAGGAGATGCTCGCGGCGGCCAGGTTCAGCGACTGGAATCCCAGCCATTTCCTCGACGTGGCAGAGATGACCTTCGCCCTGGCGATCGGCTACGACTGGCTGTACGATCAGCTCGACGAATCGACCCGCGCGGAGATCCGCCGGGCAATCGTCGAGAAGGGGGTTGCGTTGCCGTTCGAGACGGAACACCGCGGGTGGGTGCGCGCGCGGAACAACTGGGGTCAGGTGTGCCATGCAGGCCTGACCGCCGGCGCTTTGGCGGTCATGGAGGACCACCCGGATCTAGCGGCCCAAACGGTTCACAGCGCCCTGGAGAACGTCACCTACTCGATGGCCGTCTACGCTCCCAAGGGGAGCTATCCCGAGGGCCCGGGATACTGGTCCTACGGCACGAGCTTCAACGTCCTCCTGATCGGTGTGCTGGAGAGCGTCCTGGGGAGCGATTTCGGCCTGAGCAAAGCGCCGGGCTTCGACCAGACCGGTCAGTACCCGAGCCTGGCCACGGGTCCATCGGGGCTGTACTTCAACTACGCCGACGGCGGAGCGAACCGCGGCCCCGAAGCGACGCTCTATTGGTTCGCCGCCCGCTTCCAGCGGCCCGACTGGCTCCTGGGCGAGGCGGAGCGCATCCGGGCGACCGTGAGCCGCATCAGCCGCGGCACCGCCTCCGGCGGCGGCGGGCGGCTCCTTCCCCTGGCGCTCCTGTGGATGGAGGACGGGACCGAGGAGGCGACCGTGGAAATGCCGCTGCACTGGCAGAGCGAGTGCCGCACACCGATCGCCATACACCGCAGCAGTTGGACCGACCCGGCAGCGACGTATGTCGGCCTGAAGGCCGGTTCCCCCTCCGGCCCGCATGGGCAGATGGACATCGGATCCTTCGTTCTCGACAGCGACGGGGTGCGGTGGGGCATGGACCTGGGTGCCGAGGGCTACCACCGCATCGAGTCGCGGGGGATGAACCTATGGAGCTCGGCCCAGGACTCCGACCGCTGGAGAATCTTTCGCCAGAACAACCACGGGCACAACACCCTCGTGATCGACGGGCAGCTTCAGCGGGCCGCGGCGCACGCCCCGATCGTGCAATTCTCCGACGATCCGGACTTCCCCCACTCGATCGTGGACATGAGCGCGGTCTACGAGGGGCAGGCCGGGTCGGCCCGCCGCGGCGTGGCCCTGCTGCCGTCGCGGGAGGTGCTGATCCAGGACCACCTGACGGGCCTGGAACCGGGTAGCCGCGTCCGTTGGGGGATGATCACCCCCGGCACACCCACCGAAGCCGGAGAGGCCGGAATCGATCTCGAACAAGGCGACGCACGGCTACGCCTCGCCATCCTGGTCCCCCAGGCGGCGGCTTGGCAGATCATCGACACGGCCACCCCGCCCAATGAATGGGACTCCCCCAATCCGGGAACCTCCATGGTGGCCTTCGAGGCCATCGCCCCCGAATCCGGCGAACTGACGCTGGCTGTCCTCGCCACCCCGGGCAGTTGCGAGGCCGCGCAGAAGGAAACCTGGCAAATCGAGGACCTGGAGCGCTGGTGACGATAGCCGTTCGGAGGCGACCGACCGAGCGGCTGCCGCCTCGACGATCGAATCGAGGCCTTCCAAGCGATCCACGGCGCGCCCGACTCCCCCGCCCGGTTACGCCGCCCACCCGGCATGTGGCTCGGGAATCGGTCGCTGCGGCGGGCGGAAATTGCCACCTGTGAGTTATTTAAATCAGCCCGCTAGGGCGGCCTCATTGACGGGAGCCGGGGCGGCTGATAGATTGCGTCATTTCAATCTTCGGCCGGAGAGGAGCCTGTCGGCCTGAGGGACGAGCCATTGCCGTCTGGCTCGCGACGGGCCCAACCACCCCCCGCCACGTGAGGCAACCGATGGGCAGGCTGCCCCCCGCGCGAGACTCCTACGAGAGCGGCGAGCCACGTGCCGCCTGAGCCATAATCGACCGGACAGCCGATTTCTACTCAACGCATTTGAAGGAACAAACCATGGCAACCGCAGCGGCAACCAAGTACGTCTACTTCTTTGGCCCCCAGGGGACCGAAGGCGACCAGTCGATGAAGAATACGCTCGGCGGCAAGGGAGCCAACCTGGCGGAGATGGCCAGTCTGGGCCTCCCCGTCCCTGCCGGCTTCACGATCACCACCGACGTCTGCAACGAGTACTTCAAGAACAACTGGACGCTCCCCAAAGAGGTCAAGGCCCAGGTCGAGGAAGCCCTTCGCAAGACGGAAGAGGCGATGGGGATGAAGTTCGGCGATCCGAAGAACCCCCTCCTCGTCTCCGCCCGCAGCGGCGCCCGCAGCTCTATGCCGGGAATGATGGAAACGGTGCTCAACGTGGGCCTGTCGCCGCAGACGATCCCCGGGCTGATCAAGAAGTCGGGCAACGAGCGCTTCGTCTACGACGCCTACCGCCGTCTGATCACCATGTATTCGGACGTGGTGATGGAGAAGGCCGAAGACATCCTTCCCGAGGAGGGGAAGGGCGTCCGCGTCCAGCTCGAGCACCTCATGGAGGCGATGAAGGAGGCCAAGGGGTACACGACGGACACGGAGCTGACGGGCGAGGACCTCAAAACCCTCTGCGAGCAGTACAAGGCGAAGGTCAAAGAGGTCCTCGGACGCGACTTCCCCGACGACCCGCATGAGCAGCTTTGGGGTGCGATCACCGCGGTATTCAAGAGCTGGAACGGCCGCCGCGCGGTCTCCTACCGCAAGATCGAAGGGATCCCGCACGAGTGGGGCACCGCCTGCAACGTGCAGAGCATGGTCTTCGGCAACATGGGGAAGAACTCGGCGACGGGGGTCGCCTTCAGCCGCAACCCCGCTACCGGCGAGAACAAATTCTACGGCGAGTGGCTGGTCGACGCCCAGGGCGAGGACGTGGTGGCGGGCATCCGCACCCCCAACCCGCTGAACAACGAGACCAAGAACGACCAGAACCGCCACCTCTCCTCGCTGGAAGAGGATTATCCCCAGCTCTACAAGCAGCTAGACGACATCCGCACCAAGCTCGAGCGGCACTACAAGGACATGCAGGACATCGAGTTTACCATTCAGGAGGGTAAGCTCTACATGCTCCAGTGCCGCGTGGGCAAGCGGACGGGGACGGCGGCCCTGAACACCGCCATGGACATGCTCGCCGAAGGGCTTATCGACGAGACCACCGTGGTCATGCGGCTCCGCCCGGCGCAGCTCGACGAGCTCCTTCACCCGCTGGTCGATCCCGACGCCGAGGCCAAGGTAGAGGCCATCGCCCGCGGCCTGCCGGCCGGGCCCGGCGGCGCCTGCGGCAAGATCGTCTTCACGGCCAACGACGCCGTGGCTTGGGCCAAGCGGGGCGAGACGGTGATCCTCGTCCGCGAGGAGACCAACCCCGAGGACATCGACGGCATGCGGGCTGCGCTCGGTATCCTCACGGCGCGGGGCGGCATGACCAGCCACGCCGCCCTCGTGGCCCGCGGGTGGGGTAAGTGCTGCATCGTGGGCGCCGGCATGCTCAAGCTCAACCTGGCGGCCAAGACGATGTCCATCGACGGAAGAACCTACAAGGAAGGCGACGTCGTCACCCTCAACGGCACCCGCGGACTGGTCTACGAGGGCCAGTTGTCGATGATCGACGCTACGGAGAATCCCCGCTTCCAGGACTTCATGAAGCTGGTCGATGCCAAGCGGACCATGGGCGTGCGCACCAATGCCGACACCCCCGAAGACGCCGGCCTGGCCCGTGAGTTCGGTGCCGAGGGGATCGGGCTCTTCCGCACGGAGCACATGTTCTACGGTGCCGGGGCGGATGAGCCCCTGTTCGTGCTGCGAAAGATGATCCTCTCCGGCTCCGCCGAGGAGCGGAAGCAGGCCGTGGACGAACTGGCCGTGTTCGTGACGCGCGACATCAAGGCGACCCTCGAGGCGATGGACGGCCTGCCGGTGACCATCCGCCTCTTGGACCCGCCGCTGCACGAGTTCGTCCCCCAAAGCGAGAAGGCCCAGGCCGAAGTGGCCAAAGCCTTGGGAATTACGGTTGAGGACGTCGTCAAGCGGGGACAGGAGCTCCACGAAACGAACCCGATGATGGGTCACCGCGGTGTGCGCCTGGGAATCACCTACCCGGAAATCACCGAGATGCAGATCCGCGCCATCTACCAGGCGGCCGCGGAGCTGATCCAGGCCGGCAAGTCGCCCAAGCCGGAGATCATGGTCCCCGTAACCTGCGACGTGGCCGAGCTGGACGCCGTCAAGCCGATCGTCGACCGCGTGGCGGTTGAGGTGAAGGAGGCCACCGGCGTTGACGTCCCCTGCCTCTACGGGACGATGATCGAGATCCCGCGGGCCTGCCTGCTGGCCGATCGTATGGCGAAGACCGCCGAGTTCTTCTCCTTCGGCACCAACGACCTCACCCAAATGGGCTTCGGATTCTCCCGCGATGACAGCGGTGGCTTCCTCCCCGAGTACCTCGACCGCGGATTGCTCGAGGTCGACCCCTTCCAGTCGATCGACCAGGAGGGAATCGGGCAGCTCATCGAGATGGCCGTCGAGAAGGGGCGCAACGCCCGCCCGAAGCTGAAGATCGGCATCTGTGGCGAGCAGGGGGGTGACCCGGCTTCGGTGGAATTCTGCTTCCGCAATGGGCTCGACTACGTGAGCTGCTCTCCCTACCGCGTCCCCATCGCCCGCCTGGCCGCCGCGCAGGCGAGCATTCAGGGGAGTTAAGTCGGGCCGGGGAGCCTGGCCGGAAAGTTGCCTCGGGCAATCCTTTTCAGCAGCGTGTTTCGTGGGCTACAATGGCGGTCGGCCCCCGAGGGCCGGCCGTCTAGCTTTTTGCTTTGGAGTACGTTACCGAGAGGCCGCAGCCCATGAGCCAGGCCGTGGAGATCACCTTCGATTGTGCCCCCTTACGGACTGTCGGCCGCATCGACATTCCTCTGGATGCCTCGCCCGAGTACCGCGCCCTCTGCGAACGGGTCAAGGAGGCGTTGGCCAAGCACGGCGTCCACAACTCCTACTTCCTGCACAATGCCCGCTGCACCTACCGGCTGACGAATCGTGACGATGTCGGCCGGCTCGAGTTTCGCTTCCAAGGTACGGTGCTCACGGACGGCAACGACACGAAGACGGTGGGAAGCGACCTCGAGGTCGAGTTGGTCTCGGAGACCTGCGACTGGCTCACCGAGCCGATCGTGGCCTGGTTTCACGAGACCGTCCGCCAGGCGGTGATGGTGGAGTTCGACCGCTACATCGAGGCGGGCGACCTGGCTGCCGCCCTCCGCCGCATTGCCCAGCTTGAAGAAGAGAGCGACCGCCGCGGCGGCTTCATGGGCATGGGATTGTAGTGGCCAGCGGCGCGCCCGAGGCGTTTCGGTCGCCATGAGGCGCCCCAGCCGCCACGGAATCCTGTGCGGCACGACGCTCGAAGCGGATCAAGGCGGTTGGCAGCTTGTTCTACGGGGTGCAGCCCAGGAAACCCCGCTGCGGCACCGTGATGCCCCCCACCGCGGCGTCATGTCTCCGCCGGACAGGCGGCTTGTACCCGGCGCCCGCAGCTTTGGGAGCCGCGATTTACCGCCCCGTAGCGAAACCTTTGTTTGCCAGCGGTGTTTCATTACGAGAGGGCGGCAATCCATTTCGTAGGGCCATCCGCCGGCAGAATCATTTCCTCGGGTTGTCCTACAGTAATCATCCGGATGGGAGGGGGTTCCAGCCCAACTTGCGTTGTCTTCGTGGAGCGAAGTCGGTCTGATCCGGCTGTGTCGGCTCCGTTTCCAAGAGCGGCCATCTTAGGCACACATCCGCTGTCCCTGTGGCGTTGCCCGGTTCCGCAAATCTTCCTCCCGCCCTGTGGGACCGCCGGTTGCGTCGTGGGGGCCTTGGTGGGTGTTTGTTGGTGGAAGCCGCCGGTCGTTTCGGCCGGCGGCTTTCACTCTTTTTCGCGGTGACCACCGCGCGCATGCCCCTTTTCTCGAACGTGGCCCACGCGGGGCCCGGCGGGGCTCTCCACTTCGTGCAGTTGCCCGTGCGACCATTGCAACTTATGATGGATACGAGGATGGAATAGCCCCACATCGGGTGGTGCGTCCAACGCGCTGCAGCGCACGTCCCGAGGCTGATAATTCACGCGACCGACACAGGATCGAGGAGAACGATGGCCATGAGACTCGACCGACGCGCCTTTCTATCCACAGCCGTGGCCGGCACCGCAGGTGCCGTGGCGGCTACCCGCATGGGAGCGGCAGTGGCGGCCCCGGCGGATCCCGCGGGGCTGGTTCCGCTGGGCAGGCTGCACGTCCCCCGCATCGGCATGGGGACCGGTGTCCGCGCCGGCAACCGCGTCTCGGCGCAGACGCGGATGGGCCGCGAGGTTTTCGAGGAAGTGATTCGCTACGCCTACGATTCCGGTGTGCGGCTCTTCGACCTGGCCGACCTCTACGGCAGCCACGAGTACCTCGCCCGCGTTCTAGGGGACGAGCCTCGCGAGAGTTACTACCTGGTCAGCAAACTCTGGTTCCGGCCGGGCGGGCTGCCCGAGCCGCACCGCGACGATGCCGACGTAGGCGTCAAGCGGTTTCTCGACGAGTTGCAGACCGACTACATCGATATCGTACAGATCCACTGCATGACGGACGCCGATTGGACCGACTCGATGCGCAAGCAGATGGATCTCCTGGAAAAGTGCCGCGAAGAGGGGTTGATCCGCGCGCACGGCGTCTCCTGCCACTCGCTCGCCGCCCTCAAGGCCGCTGCCGAGGATCCCTGGGTCGACATCGTTCACGCCCGCATCAACCCGTTCGGCGAGAAGATGGATGGTCCGCCCGAGGAGGTGGTCCCCGTCCTGGAGCAGATCCACGAGGCGGGTAAAGGGGTCATCGGCATGAAGATCATCGGCGAGGGGGCCTTCTCCGCAGACAGCGAGAAGTGCGAGGAATCGGTCCGCTACACCTTGGGACTGGGGTGTGTCGACGTCCTGATCGTGGGCTTCATGCACAACGAAGAGATCGACGACTTCAAGGCCCGCGTTGCCCGCGGGCTGGCAGCCAATGCCGCCGGTTAGGGCGAACCAGCACACCGTGGCTGAACTCGCAGCATTGTAGCTGAATTCGCCAGAATTCAGCCGCATCGGTCTGGTAACCGTTCACGGGGGACTGTCCCGATTTTCGCGGCCGTAGAAGGTATTCCTCGTGGATAACGCTATTCGGCCGCGAGAATGGGACTGTCCCCTTCGGCCGGCGCGGCGGTAAGGGGGTTGTCGGGTAAAGTTAGGGGACAGGTCCATTTTTCGGGCATCGTCGGTCGCTAAAGTAAGGGTCTGTTGGCCGAAAAATGGACCCGTCCCCGGCCAGCCGGTGAACGGTTACTCGATCTGTGGGCACTGAACTTTGGTGATCTATGGGCACGGACTGAACTCTTGCGGGTTCAGTTACGGGGGGCGGCCTGCTTGCGGAGGAACCGAAGCGCTTTTTCGTGCGGACAAGGGAGTGTCGCAGATGCTGCCGGCGGCGGAGGCATACTACGAGCTGGTCAGCGGCCGGCGTCCCGGACTGGCGGCAGCGCTGCTTCGCGGCGCGCTGGCAGTGGCGGAGGTCCCCTATGCGGCGGCCGTGCGCTGGCGGAATCGCCGCTTCGACCGGGGCTGGGCCACCATGCACCGCGTTCCTGTTCCCGTGGTCAGCGTGGGAAACCTCACCCTGGGCGGCACCGGCAAGACGCCGCTCGTCGAGTGGATCGCCCGCGAATTCCGCCGCCACGGAATCGGCGTGGCGGTCGTCAGCCGCGGATATGGGGCCGCAGCCGGTACGCGGAACGACGAGGCTCTCGAACTGGCGCGGAGGCTCCCCGACGTTCCTCAACTGCAGGACCCGGACCGCGTTGCCGCCGCGGAACGGGCCATCGAGCAGTTCCACTCTCAGGTCATCCTCTTGGACGATGCCTTCCAGCACCGGCGGATCGCCCGCGACCTGGACATCGTGGTGCTCGACGCGGTCGAACCCTTCGGCTTCGGCCGTGTCTTCCCCCGGGGCACCCTCCGCGAACCGGTCTCGGGACTGCAGCGGGCCGACCTGTTGGTCCTCTCCCGTGCCGACATGGCCGCTGCCGACCGCCGTGCGGACATCCGCCGCACCGCCTTGGCCCACGCCCGGCGAGCCGGTTGGGTGGAATGCTGCCATGCGCCGGTTGCCCTGGTCAACGACGGCGGCGACGAATCGCCTGTGGCGGCCCTCTCGGGACAGCCGGTGGCCGCCTTCTGCGGCCTGGGGAACCCGGCAGGCTTCCGTCACAGCCTTGCGGCCTGCGGGCTGGAACCCGTTGCCTTCCGCGCTTTCCCCGATCATCATCCCTACCGCCGCGAGGACCTCGCCGCCCTGGCCGACTGGGGCCGGGAACACTCCGCCGAGGCCCTGGTGTGCACCTGCAAGGACCTTGCCAAGCTCCGCGTGGATCGGATCGGCGACCATCCCCTCTGGGCGCTCCGAGTTGCCCTGGAGATTCTCGATGGCGAGGATCAGCTCCTTGGCGGGCTCCGCCGCCTGCCGCTGCCCTGGCAGTATGGCTGACGCCGCGGCGTTCCGAGGTCCTCAGTCGCTGCCGGCGAGGATCAGCAGCGCCCAGTGCCCTCCGCCCGGCGCCTGGAGGGGCACACGTGGCTCGGCGGGGAGCCGGAATGGTTCGCGCCAGCGGCTGGTGGGGATCTCGAGCCACCGGGCCGAGAGGGCGCCCGCTGCGCCACTGAGGTCGATGCGGACTTCGCCGCCGTCGGGGAAGTACAGCGCATACTGCCGTCCGGGAACGCAGCGGAGGTAGGCTTCGTTCGCGGCGCGGTCGGAGAGGAGGTCGAGCCGCGGCTCGGCGGCGAAGAAGTCCATGCGCTCGGCAATCATGCGGGCGCTGCGCAGGTGGGCCTGGGCCGGCGCGCTGAGGCCCCGGCCCGCCGGCGGGCGGTGGAAGCGCGCCGAGGCGGCGCCGCCGAGGACGTTGCGCCAGAAGCATTCCTCCCCGGTGCGGTAGCCGCCCGTCCAGCCCACCTCGTCCCCGCCGTAGATCTTCGTGTTGTTGATCGGGCGGGGCTGCTCGGCCAGCCGGCCGCGGAGGTACTGGAGGTTGCCCCAGTGCCGCTGCTGCACCGGGCGGTTGAGCTGGCCCACGTCGAGGAAGGCGTACAGCTCGGGCCTCTCGATGAGATGCTCGAAGTCGCCGTGGCGGGGGTCGTTGGGGAACCGCATCTCGCCCACCTCGATTTCCGTTCCCGCCTCCTCCGCGCGGCGGCGGAGGTGCGCCGCCCAGTAGTCGCTCCAGTGGAGCGAATCGTTCGACTCGTTGCTCACGCAGTAAAGGACGTTCGGGTACGGGAAGGAGACCTCGAGCACCTTGTCGACAAACCGCTCCTGGTAGCCGCGGACGAGCGCCAGGTCGCGCTCGGCCGGCGCAGTCTGGAAGAAGGGGTGGTCCAGCTCCGGATCGTGGACGGCCGACCAGTCGACCTCCTCGATGAGCCCCGACTCGTCGGAGGTGTAGTTGACGTTGTTCCGCGGGTTGAAGGGGTGCCGCGACCAGCCCCCTTGCTCGGCAATGTCGCGGTAGTAGTCGTGCGGGTCCCAGAGCTCGATCTGCACGATGATGTCCCGGGCTTCGGCCAGCGCCAGCAGGCGATCGAGCCGCTGCCAGTAGGCGTCGTTCCAGCGGTCCAGGTCGTAGTGGCCGTCGTCGCGGCGGGCGAAGGGAAAGACATTGCCCGCATCGCGGCTGCTCATGGTGTTGCGGACGCAGTTGCCTCCCACGGAGGCCAGCAGGTCGAGCTGCGCCTCCAGGCCGTCGGGCGGAAGGTCCGGGTGGTTGAAGAGATTGTCCTGATCGCTGCCGCCGAGGAGCAGCACCGGGCGGCCCTTGTACTGCCAGTAGAAGGGATCCTCGGTCCAGGGTTGAATCCGCATCGCCTCGCGGTCTGCAGCCGCCACGGCCGCCCGGGCCCATCCGGCGGGGCCGCGGCCTGCGAGACAGGCGGCAACCAGTGCCGAACGGGTGAGAAAACGGCGGCGATCGACTCGGCTCGTCATGGGAAGTCCTCCGCATGGTCGTTGGTGGGGTCGTCGATGGTGCGTCGCGCGCGGCCGGCACCCGCGCGCGGTGTAGTGCGCTGCGGCCCGAAGCGTGAACGATTCACAGGAAGGGTTCCCACCCCGAGGAGAGGAGGGAAGTTGACCTCTCCGCCTTGCGTCTTGCCGCTCTCTTCGGTTCTACTTGCTTCGTGCTATTCGGATTATCCGTGGTTTGTCTGTTCGTGGTCCGTGGTCTCATGAATGCTACCAGAGGCGGACCCGGGCGTAGCTGATCGTCCGGGCGCCGTCCGCGCGGGTGCCGAGCATCTCCAGCGTGTGCGAGGGGGGCGAGCCGCCGCGGGTGGTGGCCGTGAAGAACGAGCTCATGGGGTGCTCGAGCGGCAACCGGACCGCCTCGCCCACCTCGCCGCCGTCGCGGATCTCGAGCACGCGGTTCTCGGCCACTCTCGCCCCTGCGGCATCGCGGCCGCGGACGAAGAAGCAGACGAAGAGCCTCTCCTCGGGCGTGACCTGGAAGCGGCCGAACTGCGGGATCTCTTCGGAAACGCCCTCCTCCGCGATCGCCAGCGTGCGGCGGAGGGCCACGGCGCCCTGGCGGAGCACGGCGTAGTTCAGCGCGTGGCTCTGCCGTTCTCCGGGGAAGAAACGCTCGCGGAGGCGGGTATCGATGGCCCGCTCTGTCCAGAGGAGATGGACGTCGCCGCGCGCATCGACCCACAGGTCGAGGGGCATGATCCAGCCGGCGGTCTGGTCGCGGCTGGCGATTTCCACCCACTCGTGGAACTCGCCGCCGGTGATATCTTCGGTCCAGGTATAGAACAGCCGCCGGAAGTCGTAGTCCCATTCGCGGCCGGTGAGCTCGCGCTTGTACTCCCGCCAGGCATCGTAGGAATAGACGTCCTCCTCGACCTCAACGACCGGGGCAACCGAGGCGTTGGCCCCAACCAGCATGAACAGAGCCAAGATCAGCGTTTCCATGGCGGTTCTCCAAGTGCCCTGCGATGCGGGTCGTCCCGCCTATCGGTTCGTCACGTACGGGATCGCCGACGAAGGGATCTCCTGAGGGCTGCGGGCCTGAGGCGGACTGCATCGTAGCAGCCGGCCGCGACGCCGTCGAGCTGCGGCAACCGCAATACGGCCAGGGAATTGCGGCGGCCCCGATCGGGCACCATGGAGGCCGCCGCCGGTGGTGGCTGCGGCATCCGACAAACTGTCGCGCGGGCGGCTTTGGCTGGCGCAGCAGGCACTGAGGGCGTTTCACCCCGGAGTGGGGCGACGGTTCACCCGTGGCCCCCCGTGCGTAAGATGGATGGACCGATTCTTCCACTCAGACCATGCGGCCGCGATGGCGATCCCCTCAGCAATGCTTGTTCCAAACCGCTCAGCAGCACGGCTTTCGCGGAATGCGGGTAGGGAGCAGCCGTCTCCGTGGCGAACAGCGGCACGGTGGCTTGTTGCCGCCGCGCTCTGGGGATACCTTGGGGCGGTGCTGGCCCTATGGGCGATCATGGAGCTTGGCGGCGACCGCGCCTGGCTGGCGACGGTGCTCCTCTACGGACCGCGGCATTACTACCCGCTGCCGCTCGTATTCCTCGTGCCCGCGGCGTTGGCGTCCCCTTGGCGAAGGTCGCTCCTTTGGCCGCTGACGATCTCCGCCGCCGTGGCCCTGGGACCGCTGCTCGATCGTTGCGTGCCATGGTATGCTACCCCGTTCGAAAATGACGCGCGAGTGACCGTCCTTACTCTCAATGCCCAACGAGCGAGCGTTCGGCCGGCGCGGCTGCGGGAGCTCGTCGAGCGCGTTGGGGCCGACGTCGTGCTTCTGCAATCGGCGAACCGCCGCTGGGACTGGCCGGATGGCTGGCAGGTGCGTCACCGCGGCGAGCTGGCAATCGCTTCCCGCTGGCCGATTGTCGCCGTGGCCGCCGGCGCGCCGCGGCACGACGAACCGTTCGCCGAGCACGGCCTATTGACGACGGTGCGGGCGCCGTTCGCAGAAATCGCGGTTGCCAGCCTTTACTTACCGTCGCCGCGACAGGGATTGGAGGCGGTCATCGATCCAACAACCCTTCTCGACCTGAACGGGGTGGGGTCCCTCGAGCGTTCCATCGCTGCACGGCGCCGAGGCTCCCGTGTCGTCAGCGAGCGGTTGGCCGAGCAGGAGCTGCCGCTGCTGCTCGGCGGGGACTTCAACCTGACCACCAATAGCCGCATATTCCGGAAATTCTGGACACCCTACACCGACGCCTTTTCCACGGCAGGTTCGGGTCCGGGTTTCACAAAACGCACGAAGGTGCGGTGGCAGGTGCACGGAACGCGGATCGACCACATCCTCGTCGACGAGCATTGGCGCGCGGTGCGGGCTTGGGTCGAGGAGGACGTGGGGTCGGATCATCGCCCTCTGGTCGCGGAGATCGTCTGGGATCCCGGGCAGAGCGATATTCCGTGATGCCCCGACGCCGGCCCCGCACCGACGACGGGGAGTCCAGGCCACGAGAGCCATGGCCCTGCACAGGCACACACGACGCCCTTGCCGCCTCCAACGGTAACCGTTCACGGGCGACCGTCCCGATTTTCGCGGCCATAGAGAGTATTCCTCGTGGATAACGCCAATGGGACTGTCCCTTCGCCCGGTACGCCGCGGCAGGGTAAGGGGACGGGACCATTTTTCGGGCATCGGCGGTCGCTGAAGAGAGGGTCTATTGGCCGAAAACTGGACCAGTCCCCGGCCGGCCCGTGAACGGTTACCCTCCAACGCGCCAACCCTGGCGGCGAATCGTAGGCTAACCGCCCTGCTCGGTGGCGTTTGCTGCCGTGCCCGCTGCCGCTTTCTCCGTCCTGCGCTTGCCGCGGGTGGCCCAGCGGGAAACCAGGGCGATGAGTATCTGCCGGTTGATGGGCTTGGTGGCGTAGTCGTCGCAGCCCGCGGCCAGGCACTTCTGTCGATCGCCCCCCATGGCGTGGGCCGTGAGGGCGATGACCGGGCCCTGCCAGCCCGCCCGGCGGATTCGTCGCGTGGCCTCGTAGCCGTCCATGACCGGCATCTGCATATCCATGAGGATCACGTCGAACGGCTCTGCGGAATCGCCCTCTCCTCCACGACTATCGCGGCGGCCCGAGAGGAGGAGCTCGGTAACCTCGCACCCGTCCTGAGCAATGGTCACATCGGCACCCGCCTTCCTGAGGAGGAAGGCGATGAGGCGCTGGTTATCCGGTCCGTCCTCGGCGAGGAGGACGCGGCAGTCGAGAGCGGCCGTTGCGGCGGCCGGTTTATCCCCGGCAGGAGCCGGATCGGCCGGGGCGGGGTATGGCGGCGATTCCCGAACTTCTGGCCCTTGTGGGATATCGGCGGAGACCTTCAAGCAGAAGGTGCTCCCTGCGCCCGGCGTGCTGCGGACCGTGATGTCGCCGCCGAGCATGGTCGCCAGGCGCTTGCTGATCGCCAATCCCAGCCCCGTGCCGCCGAAGCGGCGGCTTGTCGAGGCGTCGAGCTGCTGGAAGGGCTGGAAGAGCCTGCCGATCTGCTCGGCGGTCATACCGATCCCGGTATCGGATACCTGGAACTGCAACACGGTCTGGGGGCCCTGCGCCTTGATCGTTTCCGTGGTCACCCGCACGCCGCCCGTCTCCGTGAACTTGACGGCGTTGCCCACGAGGTTCATGAGGACCTGGCGCAGGCGGGTGGGATCGGTGAAGACCCGCTCGGCAATCGGATCCCGATACTCGAGCTCCAGGGGTATTCCTTTGGCGTCGGCCCGCACCCGCATCAGCGTCCCCACCTCCTCGACGACGTCCCGCGGCGAGCAGACGACGCGTTCGAGGTCCAACTGCCCCGCCTCGATCCTGGAGAGATCGAGGATGTCGTCGATGATCCGCAGGAGATAGCCGCCGTTCTTCCGGATGATCTCGACCGCCTCCAGGTTTTCGTCGTTCTCGAGACTGCCCGCGAGGATCTCAGCATATCCGAGAATGGCCGTCATGGGCGTGCGGATCTCGTGGCTGACGTTGGCGAGCAGCTCGCTCTTGGCGCGTGTGGCGGCCTCGGCCTTGCGGTTCAGGTCTTCCAGGGCGCGATTGGCCCCTTCGAGGGCCCTCGTGTAGCTGCGCAGCGCTTCTTCGGCCTGTTTGCGGCGCGTGATCTCCTGCACGGTTCCCCTGAGGCCGGCAATGCGCCCGTCGGCGTGGAACGTCGCCTCCGTGTTGGAGAAGAAGTGCCGGACAGGTCCCCCCATGGGATTGCTGCGGAATTCGCAGGTCGCTGGAGATCCCGTCTCTTTGACGCAGTTAAAGGTCTCCGTTACGGCCTTGCGGTCTTTGGGATGCACCCAGGCGAGAAAGGCGGCCAGCGAGGGCGGCCCCGCGGCAGCATCGAACCCCGTGAGCCGGAAGAGCCCAACCGACCAGGCTGCCGTCCCCGGTGCCAGTCCTCGCTCCCAGCTCCCCATCTGCGCCACCTCCTGGGCTTTGGCGAGGCTGGCCTCGCTGCGCTGCAGAGCGGCCGTGCGGGCGCGGACTTCGCGTTCTAAAGCCGCTCGACGGTTACTGAATACCCCCACGAGAACGGCGAGCATACTCGTCAGCAGGATGCCTGCCGCCCCCGTGGCCGCTCCGCCCCAGATCGGGTGGGCTGCCACGAAGGCCGGGTCCGGATAGGCCGCCACGGCATACGTCTTCCCGAAAGCGAATAGCGGGAGGATGGCAGCGGGCCGGGCAAACGGGCCGACGTCCTCCCGGCAGCCGGGGTCGTCGCCCGCGGCCGTGGAGGCCAGGAGCCGAGGTGGCCTGCCCGCATCCAACTGGTACAACCGCACCGCCATGCCTACATGGTCGCTGTCCACGTGCCGCTCTGCCTGACGGGCGAGGGACGCGAAGGGGACCACGGCCACCGCAAAACCTTCCTGGGGCACCGGCCCCGTGCCGGTGGCCGCAACGGGACGGCACACAAGGATCGCCGGCGAACGGCCGTTTCTTTTCAAGCAATAGGGTTCCGAGGCGGTGACCAGGCCGCTGGCCTTGGCCGCTTCCAGGGCCGCGCGCCGGATGGGGTCCGACCTGAGGTCGAATCCCAGGATATTCCTGTCATTGTCGAGCGCCTCGGCGTAGAGGATGGGATAATGGAGGTCCCGCACGGCGGCCGGCACGCGGTTGCCTCGGCAGTCCTCTTCGAAGACCACAAAGCCATGCAGCCCCCCGTGGCGGACCCGCGCTTCCCACGGCCTCAGCGCCTCGGCCGGCACGCTGGGAACCCACTTCCAGCGACAGGGAAGCCCCTCGATGCCAAGGGGATTCGCGAATACGCGGAATTCGTCGCGGTCCACGAAATCGCTCCCTTCGAAGAAGCGCCCCAGGGCCTCGAGGCGCTCGCGAATCTCGCGCATCGTCTCGGCAATGTTTCCCGCGTGCTCGCGAGCCAGGAAGGAAAAGACATCCCGCCGGTACCGGGTTTCGGCGTTGTGGACCAGGTACACGGCGGCGGTGGTGAGAATCAGGCCGAAAGCGGCGGTGAGCAGGGCTTCGGTATACTGGCGCCGGCCGGTCGCCGCCTCCGGGAAAAGCGATCGCCGTACCAGCAGCAGGTGGCCGACCAAGAGAACCGCGAGCAGAACGGCCGCAAAGAGCAGCGGGACGAGCCGCGACCGGGCGATGGCGCGCAGCCAGATTTCCGCCTCGACGTCGGCCCCCACGACCAGAACCACTGCGTCCGTAAGGGGGTCGACCACCGGAGCTACCGCCGAGAGGAACGTGCCGTATTCATCGGTCTGCGGCCCGATGGTCGCAGGACGGCGGGCGGCGAAGGCGGCCATGTCGGCCGACGAGGGCAGTTCGTAGACGGTTCCCGGAGGCGACGCCATGGGATCGTCTTCGGCAAGGCTCTCCGGACCGAAGACGATCTGCCCATCCCGAAGTGCCATGGTGTACAGCGAACGCACGCCGAGCACCTGGGCGTAGGCTGCCAGTTGCTTGCTCAAGCGGTGGAACTGCGGGCAGGCGGCG
Organism: Planctomycetales bacterium; assembly: GCA_007119795.1. Next base: position 35,510 of record SKOZ01000053.1, read on the forward strand.
TCCTCGGCCGTAAAGGAAACCGCTTTCACTTCCGCGGGGACGATCGTGCGGGCGATGGCCTTGGCCTGCGTGAGCAGCTCTCGCCGCTGCTCCGCATCGGCACTCTGGCCGAACCAGTTGCTCCCCCACCAGGCTCCGGCGACCACCGAGGCCGCCAGGATGGGAACCATCCATCGAGCCGGTCCCGCCCGTTCTCCGCGGAGCGCATTATTGTCGCTATAGACCAGCCATATGCCCAGCGAGGCCGCCGCGGGGCCCGCGGCGAGAAAAGCGTGGGGGGGAATGTTGTTGGCGCCCGGGAGCACAGCCAGGTTTCGTAGCAGTTCCGGATGGGCAGCCGCGGCGGGGAGGACCAAACCCGCAACAAGTCCGAAGAGGGCGAACCCCAGGCCCGCCGTCCGCAACGGCCAGCGACGACCGTCCGCCTCCTCGTGCCAAAGCGCCCAGCCGGCCAGCAGTCCGGCCGGTAGCCCCAGGGCGACGTGGCTGGCGGCACTGGCTCGATCCGTTCCCAGCATGGCAGCGATCCCCACCAGGCCGCCCGCCGCCGCCAAGCCCGCAGTCAGCGGCAGCAGCTCCCCGCGGCGCCCTCCGAGCCGACCTCGGCCGGTTCCGCGCCGCCCGAACTCCATCAAGACCAGGAGGGACGCCGTCCTCAGCGAGAACCCCACACCCCCGAAAAGGGAAGGATCGCCGAGGCCGACCGCCAGCATGTCAAGCCATTCGCCGGCGCCGTAGAGAAATCCGAAAACGGCCATTCCGCGCCACGGCAGCCCCCCCGGCGAACGCTGCGCGTTCGACCATGCCAGGGTAGCGATCGCCATGAACAGGAAGCCATTGACGAAATGGACGATGTCCCACTGGTCTGTCATCGACGACCTGCCGGTGCCAAGGGTCTCGACCCGTCCCCGCCCAGCAGCTCACGAGCCCCCAAGATGCCGCTGGGACTCTCAATCATAGGTCGAGCCTAGCGCACTCGGCGTCCTCCCCGGCAGGGGTGATTACTTCGAGGGGCATCCCCGGGACCAACCCTTGGAAGCATCGCGCATGACGGAACAAGAGAACCGCGGCCGCGGCACTGAGTCTACGATTCCGGCAGCGGCTGCGTGGTGTCGATCGGCTCCCCTTCCCAAACGACCTCACCGGTCTCCGGATCGTAGGTGAGTACGCGGTGGGCACTGCCCGGCGCCGGAGGGAGATCGATGGCCGGCAGCCAGCGGCGGTGCTCGGCGAGGACCTCGGCATAATCGGCATCACCGGCCAGATTGGTCCACTCATTCGGATCGGCCTCCATGTCGTAGAGCTCCTCGGAACCGTCGGCATAGCGGATGTACCGCCAGCGGGCCGAGCGGATGCCGTGGTTTCCCTGGTTGTGCGTGGTGATGGCGGGATGCTCGCGGGGGGCCGCCGGGTCGCGGAGCTGGGGGCCCAGGCTGCGGCCTTCGAGGTGGTCGAGCGGCTCGAGGCCGCAGAGTTCGATGAGCGTGGGGAAGATGTCCAGAAGCTCGGCCGGACTGCTGCACACGCCTCCTGCCGTGACACCCGGGCCGGCGAAGATCAGCGGCACGCGGGCAGACCGCTCCCAGAGCGTATTCTTGCCGGTGATCCCTTTCTCCCCAAGGTGGAAGCCGTGGTCGCTCCAGAGGACGATCACGGTATTCTCCGCCAGCCCCTGGGCCTCGAGGGCGTCGACCACGCGTCCCACCTGGGCATCGACGAAGCTGATCGTGGCCAGGTAGGCCCGCACCAGGGGCAACCACTGGTCGTTCTCCTGGAGCCAGCGGAGTCGCGGCTCGGGCAGGTACCAGTGGAGGTAGTCGGCGAAGCGGGGGACGTCGTCGCGGTCGTCGGGCTTCACCGGCGGGAGAACAAGCATCTCCTCCGGGTAGAGCTCAAACCACTGCGGCGAGGCGTAGCAGGGGACGTGGGGGAGGAAGAAGCCCACGGCCAGGAAGAAGGGCTCCTCGTCATCGCCGCGGCCGAAGCGCTCGAGCTGCTCGACGGCCCAACCGGCCACCTGGTAGTCGCCGCGGACCGAGTCGTCGTTGTCTTCGGGATGGATGCCCCAATCCATGAGCGGGTGGTTGCCCATGGGCGTGGGTGGGATGAGCTTCTCCGCCGGGCGGGCGCCGATGCCGCCCCACGGGCCCCATTCGTCGCTCTCCCGATGCAGCGCGTCGCGCGGCGGATGGCCGCCGTGCCAGATCTTGCCCGTCGAAAGGGTGCGGTAGCCGTGCCGGCCGAAGTGCTGCGGCAGCGAGACCAGGTCGCGGAGCTCTTCGACGGTACGGAACCACGGGGCCAGGCCGTAGATACCGGTCGTCGAGGGGCGGAGTCCCACGAGGATGCTGGTGCGGCTGGGATTGCACAGCGGCGACTGGCAGTGGGCGTTGCTGAAGAGGACGCCGCGCTCAGCCAGCCGGTCGATGTGCGGCGTCTGCACCTGGGGGTGTCCTTCCAGACAGCCCACCCAATCGTTCAGATCGTCGATGGCGATGAAGAGCACGTTGGGCCGCCGGGCGTCGGGTTCCTCGGCGGCAACGGTCGCCGCAGCCGGCAGCCAGGCGACCAAAAGGCCCAGCACAGCGGCCCGCAGCAGTCCGGCAACGGCCGTCCCGAAAAAGTTGGTCGATCGCATGGTTTCCATCTCCTGGGGAATCATCGGCGCCCTCTCGCCGAGGCGGCGCTTGGGCACGAGTGGGCTGACTGGTGGTATTAGCCGACCTCGGGCAGCGGATAGGCGCCGCGGTAGAAGCCACGGACGACGGCGTTCGCTTCATCGTGGTCGCGGACGCAGCCGTTCTCCCGGTCGATCTCGAGCCACTCGCCGAGCGTGACCGCGGGGCTCTCGACATCGACCTCGTGGGCCGCAAGATGCGCAACGAGGTTTTCGAACATTTCCGCGAAGAGCGGCACCTCGGCGATCCGCTCGCGGATCTCGCCGCAAGGGGCCTTCTTGCCCACCCGGTGGGAGATATTTCCCAGATGGGTTACCGCCGTCGAGAGGTGTCCCTCGAGGATGTCGGCGTCGAGGTCCTCGCGGCGGCCGCTGCGGAGGGCGGCGGTGAAGTTCTCGAAGAGATCCTCCCCGCCGCCGAAGCTGCGGATCCGTTGACCGTCGTGATCGAAGACGTGGCCCGAGCGGATCATGGCGTAGCCCCCTTCACAGTGGGCGCAGACGTCCACGCCGTAACCCCGATAGTTGGGCACCTCATTCGACCCCTTGGCCGCCCGCAGGTTGTGGACCTCGTAGAGGACGGGGGCCGAGGGGAAGTCGTAGTAGATGATCTGCGTATTGGGGACGTCGCCCACGTCGTCGAAGGTGAATCGCCCGCCGATGCTGATCGTCCGCCGCGGCAGCCCCGGCTCGCGGAGCAGCCAGCGGGCCACGTCGATCTCGTGGATTCCCTGGTTACACGATTCCCCGTCGCCGTGCCGCCATTCGAAGGAGCAGTCGTATTGCAGGCGGTCGCGGTACACGGGGGCGTCGTCGGCCGGCCCGCACCAGAGGTCGTAGTCCACGTGCTCCGGGATGGGCAGGGGCTCATCGCGGCGGCCGATCGAGGTCCGCGGCTTATTGGCGAAGGCGACGACGTATTCGATCTTGCCCAGCCCTCCCTCCTGCAGGAAGCGGATCGTGTCGATGGCCGAGCGCGTGGAGCGCGCCTGGGTGCCGATCTGCACGAGGCGGTTGTGTGTGCGTGCGGCGCGGACCATCGCCTCGCCTTCGGCGATGAAATGCCCCAGCGGCTTCTCGACGAAGACGTCCATGCCCGCCTGGCAGGCCCAGATGGTCGGCAGGGCGTGCCAGTACTGCATGGTGGCCACCGCCACGGCGTCCAGGGCACCCTGGTCGATCATCTCCCTGACGTCGGCAAACTGGTCCGGAGCATTGTGGAACTTTTCCCGGACCGCGGCGGCCGCCCGGCCCATCCGCTGGCGGTCGGCATCGCAGACCGCCGCCACCCGGACGCCCGCCTGGCGGCCGAAGCGATCGATGTGGTGGCCGCCGCGGATGCCGCAGCCGACCACGCCCACGCGGATCTCCTCGTTGGCGCCCCGCACGCTGGACGCTGCCGGGCGCGGCACCGCGAAGCCCCCTGCTGCGGCCAGTGCAGCAGCCAGAAAACGCCGTCGACGGATATGCATGGTCGGATCCTCCCGGGAGTTGGGGTACGGCGCCCAGTGTAGTCCTGCCCGCGGGCGGACGCAATGGTTGGGGGATGTCCCAAAGCGAGGCTCACAGCAACGGCCCGAACCTCACGTTGCCGGGGAATTATCGGGGGACAGAATGTTGTTTTGCCGATACTGGCGTTCGCTCCCAAAGACGACTATACAATAGGTTGGGAGAACAGCTCGCACTTTGCTGAGCAGGAGGTGTTCACATGCCGCGCGAGAAACCGAGCGAACCCTACCCGCTGAAGCTCACCGAACTCCAGAGGGAAAGCGTTCTCCGCTGCACGGATCTGACGACCACGCTGACGTGGAAGTTGCGGAACGCCGGGAAAGGCACGCACGTCGTGGACGTTACCCGGGAGGAGCTCGACCAACTTGAGGAGGAGGTCGGCTACGCTGCCTCATACGTTCGTCATCCTCATAAGGGGCGTCTTGTGGCTGTGCTTCATAAGGTCGAAAACCTCACATTTGAAGGCGATGAAGCCCTTGCCGGGCAAAAGGCTCCTAGGGCCGCCACGACGCCTCCCAAGGAGGGTGATCTGCTGTATCAGTTCAAGATTACGTTGCGGGACATCAAGCCGCCGATCTGGCGGCGGATTCAGATTCACGACTCTACCTTGGCAGACCTGCACGATTACATCCAGGCAGCATTCGGCTGGGACGATTACCACATGCACCAGTTCGAGATCGGCGGCCAGTATTACGGGCCACCGTCAGAGGAATTCGGCCTCGGCGACGAGATGCTCGACGAAGCGGCGGTGCTTATCAGCGACCTCATTCCAACGTCAAATCGCAAAACACGCTGGATTTACGAATACGACTTCGGGGACGGCTGGCGACATGAGATCGTGTTCGAAGGGTTTCCGAGCGCCGATCCCAAGGTCAAGTATCCGGTGTGTGTCGACGGGAAGCGAGCCTGCCCACCGGAAGACTGCGGCGGGCCGTGGGGCTACGTTGAGTACCTCGCCGCCGTTACCGATCCGAAGCACGAACAGCACGACGACGTGTTGGAGTGGAGAGGACCGTTCGACCCCGAAGCCTTCGATGCCGAGAAGGCGACCACGGCGATGAGGGGAGTGGAGTGAGATCTCGGTAGCGGCACGGACGATCGGTCAGATGGAACGATCGAGAGGAGGGGCGGACGTTCCTGCACGCCGTGCTTCAATCCCCCACTGGCGTCGCCGCGCCGTGCGGCGGGGCCGCCAGAAGGCTCCCTGGCGCCGAGCACGGACGGTATGGGAGCTCCCCCCCGCGGCGATCTACGGCCGTTGGAATGCGGCCCGTCCAGTTATGGGGGCGCGCGTCGTCCCCGTCGGGTCCCACCCCTTGCGGGGCAGGCACTCTTGTCGTCCGTTGGACGAGGTGCAAGCAGGTGGAGTGACGGGGTCTGCCGGACTACAATTGGGGTGCTGCACACAAGATCGCAACGAATCGCCGCGAAAGGGTAACTGATGCGACCGTTCCGACGGTTCCTCCCTTGGCTCTGCTGCCTCCTCGTCGCCGCCGGGTTCGGGGCCGGTGTATTGAACCTGGTGGAAGGGTTCAGTCGCGCGGACGAAACGGCCGATGGGGGCGATTACGGTCCGGACGGCAACCTCTCGGACGACGAGATCGCCGCCATGGCGGGCACGGTCGGCGACGAGACCTTCGGCCCGAGCGACCACTTCGGCAGGAGAATCCGAGAGGCCCTCGAGCGGGACCCGGTGGCCCGAAACGGAGTGCGCGCCACCCACACGAACGCAAGCTACGGAGACCACCCCCGCAACGTCTTCGACATCTGGATCGCCGAGTCCGACGTGCCCGCGCCGCTGGTCGTCTTTATCCATGGCGGGGGGTTCCGCCGCGGGGACAAGTCGCTGCTGTACGATTCGAGGGTCCTCGTCGAGCTTCTCGACGCGGGGGTCTCTGTGGCGGGCATCAACTACCGGTTCAGCCACCAGGCCCCCGACGGGATCCTGGGAAGCCTCAACGATGCGGCGCGCTTCGTGCAGTTCATCCGCTTTCACGCCGAGACGTATCACGTCGACAAGTCCCGCATCGCCTGCTACGGCGGATCGGCGGGCGGGGCGGCATCGCTGTGGCTGGCTTTTCGCGAGGACATGGCGGACCCCGCCGCCGGCGACCCGATCGCCCGGGAATCGACCCGCCTGACCTGCGCCGGGGCGATGGCGACCCCCTCGACGCTCGACTTGCTCCGGTGGACCGACATCCTCGGCATCAGCCGCGCGCAGGCGGTCACCACCGCCGGCCATTTCGGCGCCGACGGCAAAGCGGAGCTGCTCTCGGAGCGGGGCGTTCGGCAGCGGGCGGAGGTCGACCTTATGGCGCTCATGTCGGCCGACGACCCGCCGGTCTTCATCCACAACAACGACCCGGGCGGGCCGCCAACGGGAATCGGCCACATGGCCCATCACCCCAACCATGCCAAGGCCCTGAAACGGCGCGCGGACGAACTGGGCGTCGCGGCCGTGGTGTTCGCGCCGCGCATCGGCCTGGTCGATCCTTCCGGAGAGGATCTGGTCTCCTTCCTCACCCGCCATCTTCAGCCTGGGGCGGGAAGAGCAGGGGGAACCGCTCGGCCGCAGTGACCTCTTCCGAGAGCCGGGCGACGGTCGCCTCGTAACGGGGATCGCCGTAGGCATGGGCGGCACGGCGATAGTACGACCAGCAGCGAATGGTAGGAATAA
>SKOZ01000065.1 GCA_007119795.1 Planctomycetales bacterium
CGGCCCGCCGTCGCTTGCCCCCGCACCGCAACCGGCCAACCCGGGAGCCATGAGCGCCAGCACAGCCCATGCCCACGCACGCGATCCACGCCACAAGTCACGCTGCATCATCCCCCTCCCACGTATCGGCTTGCCCTCGACCTTCGTCATTCGAGCTTCGACACTCGGCATTCCGCCTATACGTACTCCCAGTCCTTCAGCCACTGGTAGTCGGGCGGCAGGTTCGCCCATGCCCGCCGGCTGGCTCGCTCCAACTCGACCTGCTCGGCCGGGTCCAACTCGCGCCGCTCTTGAACGGCCCGGACGGCGTTGTCCACCTGGGCCTCGCTGATCAGGCCCGGAATGGGGGCGGTGATCGCCGGGTTGTTGAGGATGTAGCGCAGCGCCATGCGGGCAATGCGGCTGTCTTCCTCGGCGTGCGGGCCGTCGGGCGAGCCGTCGCCCTGGAACAGCGAGTTGCTGGCGAAGGGCTTGATGCCCAGAATGCCCACGTCCAGCTTCGCCGCCGTCTCCAGCATGCTGCATTCGGGAAGCACCTTGGTGTTCGAGGTGTAGGGGATGCAGATCATCTGCACGATGTCCGGGTAGGTTTCCATGAGCATCTTCGCCCAGGAGCGGTCGTGCGTGGAAAGGCCGGTGAAACGGCACAGCCCCTGCTGCTTCGCCTTGTCGAGCGCGGTGATCATGGCCTCGACGTCGGCCTCGGAATGCCGCCCGCCGCGCTCCAGCGCCATCAGCCGCCAGACGTCGGCGTACTCGACGCCACACCGCTTGAGCCCCGCCTTGAACAACTCGAGCAGCTTGTCGGCCCGGCGGTTTTCGGGCGGGCGGAGTTCGCTGCGGGGGTGCGAATAGGCCATGTACATCGAGTCGCGGCGGCCTTCGAGCACCTTGTAGTACACCTCCGGCTCCGAATCGCCCGCCAGATCGATCAGGTTGATGCCCACCTCAATGCACCGGCTCACCACGTCGTAGCGGTTCTTCATGAACGGGCCCATCAGGCCCTCGGCGGGTGCGTTGTAGGGATCGAGGGGCCCGTCGGCGCCGATCACCTTGTCGATCCGCTTCCAATGCCCGCCCAGGCACACGGCGGAAACCCAGAGGCCGGTCTTGCCCAGCCGGCGGTATTCCATGTTCGGGTTGTAGCTCCGCGTGTTCTTCACGGCGGCCGGCGGCTCGGAAGTCCCGGCACGCACGACGTTCCACGCCCCTCCGGCCACCGCGCCCCCGGCGGCGAGCCCGATCGCGGCGGCCGCCGTGTCGCGGACGAATTCCCGGCGGTTCATCGGGGAAGCTTTCATCGGTTATTCCTCCAAGGGTTCGATAGCGGTGATCACCACCTGGTGACGCTCGGTCAAGTCTTCTCCGGACCGACGTCGGTCCAGCGCTCGGCGGCGATCGATTTCATCACCGCTTCAAGAACCTTCTGGTTCTCGAGGCCCACGTCGAACCCCGGCTCCGCCGGCCGGTCCTCGGCGATGGCCGTAAAGAAATCGGCGAACTGGTTCACGAACGTGTTCTCGTATCCGATCCCGTGCCCGGGCGGCCACCAATGGCTGATGTAGGGATGGCAGCCCTCGGTGGCCTGGATGCTGCGAAAGCCGGGCACGTCGTGGGGATCCTCGGCATTATAGTATTGCAGCCGGTTCATGTCTTCCAGGTCGAAGTACACCGAGCCCTTCGCGCCGTTGACTTCCACCCGGTTGTGGTTCCGCCGGCCAGCGGCGAAGCGGGTCGCCTCGAAGGTGCCCAAGGCGCCGTTGTCGAATCGGGCCAGGAAGGCCGTGCTGTCGTCGACGTCCACCGGCTCCATCGCTGCCGAAGCGGCCTGGGCCGTGAGCATCGTGGAGAGGGTTTCCGGCGGGGCCTCGGCGGGCCGCTCGCGGATGAACGTCTCCTCCATCCCCACCACGCGGCGGATCTTGCCCACCAGGAACAGCGCCAGGTCGATGATGTGGCTGTTGAGATCGAAGTGCGGCCCCGCCCCGGCCATGGCCCGGGTGAGCTTCCAGATCCGCGGGAACTGCGGATCCATGATCCAGTCCTGGAGGTAGACGGCGCGATAGTGATAGATCTTCCCCAGCCGGCCCGAGTCGATCATCTGCTTGGCCAGCGCCAGGGCTGGGACGCGGCGGTAGTTGAAGCCCAGCATGTGCTTCACCCCCGCGCGGCGGACCGCCTCGAGCGCCCGCTCGGCCTCCTCGACGGAGAGGACGAACGGCTTCTCGCAGAAGATGTGCTTGCCGGCCGCGGCCGCGGCGATGGCCATCTCGGCGTGGACGTTGGGCGGCGTGACGATGTCGACTACGTCGATGTCCTCGCGGCGGACCACGGCCCGCCAGTCGGTCGAGTACTCCTCGAAGCCGAAGGCCTCGGCGGCCTGCCGGACCGGCTCCTCGACCGGGCCCCAGATCACCTTCCGCACAGGTTCGATCCCCGTGTGGAAAAAGAACGGCGTCGCCAGGTAGGCGTAGCTGTGGGCCTTCCCCATGAAGCCGTGGCCCAAAAGGGCGATGTTCAGTTTCCGAGTCATGACCGCTCCCTTCGTTGGACCCTCTCGCGTGATAGTCAGCCGTAGGTTTTCCGGGCCGCGTGGTCGCCCATCGGCCCGGGCAGCTTCTGCACCCTAGCGCTCCCTTTCCTGTTGGATTTCGGCAACCAGCGACTTCAAATACTCGATGCTCGTGGCCACCAACTGATCCTCGTCCTGGTGGTCCTTGTGGTGGTCGGACTCGACGGCCAAGACACCGTCATAACCGCTCTCGGCCAGCGCCCGCACGACCCCGGGAATGTCGATCAGCCCCGTGCCGACGGGCACCGACGAGAAGAAGTACCACTCCTCGGGCCGCACGTGGCGGCAGGCGTCCACGTCTTTCGTGTGGGTGGCGACCGTGTACGGGCCCAGCCGCCGGGCCGCCGCCACCGGGTCCTCCATCATCCGCAGCGTGTTGCCCGTGTCGAAATTGACCTTGAGCCGGTCCGAGCCGACCCGCTGGAGGATCTCGAGGATCTCCTCCGACGTGTAGTCGATGTGGTTTTCCAGAGCCAGGACCACGCCATGGTCCTCTGCGATCTTCACGCTCTCGCGGAGCATGCGGACCACCGCCTCGATCTGCGGCCCGTGCGGCTCGAAGCGGAACATGAGCGACGATGCCACGATCCGCATGATCTTGGCCCCGATGCAGGGCGCCTTGGGGATCAGGGCGTTCATCTCGCGCCAGGCTTCCTCGTTGCGGCCGGCCTCCAGCCCGTCGGGATGCCCCCAGGCCAGAACCCGCGAGAGGCGGTGCTCGTCGAGCACCGCGCCCAGCTCGGCGAGGTAGCCCGGCTCCAGGCTTTCGAAGAAACACGACTCGAGCGACACGTCGTCCACCCCCAACTCGCCGGCGCGGCGGACGAAGTCGTGGAACGACCACCGCACGCCGGGGTCCGCCTGGTCGGGATAGATCTCGCCGAAATAGCGGTGGTAGCAGTAGCTGTCGATGCCGACTTTCATGATCGGTCTCCCAGGTTTCGCGTCAGCACATATCTTCGATCGCCAGGCCGAAGACCTGGCCCAGGAAGCCCAGATTCACGCCGTGATGCCCCACCAGGATCAGGTAATGGTGCGAGCCGAGCCGCTCCATGAGCTTCCGCCCGTCGCGCACGCGAAGCACGCCGCCGTTGAGGCAATCGGAGCCCGGGAACTGGGCGTAGTCCACCAGCTCGCCTTCGGTCATGCTCAGCCGGTCCATGCGGGGCAGGAGCTTGGCCAGCGTGATCGGGCCGATCGGCAGCCGGGCGTCGATGGCCACGGCGTTCTCGTCGACGATCGCCAGCACTCTCTTGCGGAGCGTCCACTCGGTCGAAAACGGCTGGGGAATCACCCCCATGTAGCCGCAGTGGGCGACCAGGATGTGGTTCTCCGGCTCCGACTCGACCGCCGGGAAGCTCTCGATCCGTTCGTGCTTCAGGGCCGGGTTGCCCAGCAGGAAAGGATACATATTGGTCATCATGATCGGCGCGCCGAGCGACTTGTGGAGCACGTACTTGGTCACCATCGCCATCGTGTCGGCCTCGCAGCCCCAGATGAGGCCGCGCTCGCGGTAGAGCATGTTCCAGGCCAGGCAGGGCGTGCTCTCCGAAAAGTGCGACTCGTTGAGGCAGTTGATCCCCGCGGCCCGGATCGAAGGATCCGCGTCGAGATCGTCGCGCACCGCCAGGTAGAGCTTCGCCGCGCCGCGGAGGGCACGGGGGGAAAGCCCCTCGGTGGGAACGTCCCAGTCCCGCCACGCCTGGTCGGCCCGTTCGTCCGCCAGGCCTCGGGCCCGGGCTCCCAGCTCGCGGAAGCTCCGCTTCTCGATCGCCAGGCCGAACTTCTCCTGCATGCGCTGCGTGCACTCGTCCTCCCACCAGTAGAACCGCTTGAAGATCGGGGCCTGAAAGCCTTCGCCCGGATCGTCCTGGTAGACGAGGAACTTCGTCCCTTGCAATTCCCGCTTCACGCGCAGGGCCCGGACAATCTTCCCCGTCTGCTCCGGGTTGTACGGCCCGATCGTCTGCACCCCTTCGCTCCGCAGGTATTCGGCGATCTCCCAGTCCCACATCGACAGGGTGCCGAACTCCGACGTGACCAGCAGGATCGGCAGGCGGATCGCCCGGAATGCGTCCCGCTGCCGATAGGCCGCCCCCAGGAGCTGCGGGAAAAGCACCGCTTCGGCCTCCGGAATGGCCGAGCCGAGCGGGAGCGGCTCGAGGATCTCGGCATCCTCGGCCAGCAGCTCCCGGAGGACCGTAAGCTGCCGGTCGAAATCGGCGTCGCGGCCCGGATCGAAGTACAGCGGAACCAGTCGCGCTTTCATGGCATCGTCTCCTGCGGCAGACACAACTCATAGGCCGCCCCGATGCGCGGCCGAACACACCGCGGCCGATCGGCGGTGGCCGCGATCCGTCGCTCGATCCACGCCTCGTCGACCTACTCGATCACGATCTTGTCCCCGCGGCGGAACACCCGCCTGGGAAAACCCTCCGTCCGGATGTCGCCATAGTTGTGCCCTGCGTCGCCCGGATAGAGGCACAGCGAAACCAGCGGCTCGTCGCCCGTGTTGATCGAGCGATGCGCCCAGTACGGCGGCGCGTAGACCAGCCGGCCGGGGGCGAATTCCTCCCAACGGCACTCCCCGTCGGCCGTCTTCATCATCATCAGGCCGCGCCCGCGGAGGCATAAGTAGACCTCGCCGGTTGCCAAGACCGAGTGGTAGTGCCCCTTGGTCATGAAGCACTCCCGGCCGACCAGGCCCGGGTAGAGCATGCTGATGCAGTACTTCAGCTGGCCGGCTTCTTCCGGGACCGGGCATTCAAAGGTCGCGTAGTGCGGGGGGTCCTCCTCGGCGGCGATCAGGGCTTCCAGCGCGGCCGGATCGGCATAGTAGCCCCGCATCTCCGAAGCCCGCCGCACGATGTGCTCGTCCGGGTCGCACATCACGCCCCGGGCCAGGTCCAATTGCTGGGCATACGGCTCCATGAACGAAGGGGTCGGCTTGAGCGGCATGGGTTTCCTCCTTGTCTAGCGGACGCTCTCGGCGATCCGCGAAATCTCGTCGAATTTCGGCCCGCTGGTCGGGATGTCGATGTGGAACACCTCCGCGATGACCCTCGTCCAGCCGTGGAGGAAATAGATCCAGCCGTCCTCGATCCGCAAGTCCTTCTCTTGCTGCTGCGCCCGGGCCTGCTCGAGGAACACCAGGTCGCCGCGGTAATTGAAATCCCAGGCGATCCCCTTCTCAGGCCAGGCGGCCGCGTCGCTCAAGGGCGAGCCGGGGGCATCCTTGCCCAACCCCGTAGCGTTGATCACCAACGAACCCGGCCGCATTCCGGCCAGAATCCGGTCGGTCGCCTCGGGCGTGGGGGTGTGATGATATTCGCGCGGGATGTCGGCCCCGATCCGCTCGTGAAAACGGCGGATTTCCTCCAGCCGCGGCAGGCTGCGATTGGTGACCACCAGCCGCGATGGCCGGTTCGCCCCGTGCGATTCCTTGAGCATGTGCCAGGTCACCGCGATCGCCGAGCCGCCCGCGCCGAGCACGAGGGCTTCGGCCCCGGTCTGCTCCCAATACCGCTCGGGCAGGAAGGCCTCCAGGGCCAGGCCGCTGGTGATCGGGTCCTTCGCGTGCCCGACCAGGCACCCCTGATCCTTCGAGATGCTGCTGATCTCGCCCATCAGCTCGGCGAACTCGTCGAGCCGGTCGAACTGGTCGCGGCACGCCGCCAGCAGGTCGAGCTTGTGGGTGGTCACCAGCGCGCCCAGCGAGAGGGGGTCCTCGCGGATGAAGGCCACCGCCTTGCGGTAATTCTCCGGCAGGTCGTGCCACTGGAAATTCATTCCCTGGATCGCCACGTCGCCCAACCCAAGGTACTCCGCCCACCGGGGGAAAACCTTCATAATCGATGACTTGTGCGTGGTGACGCCGATGAAATACATGGTCGGCGTCTCGGCCGGCGGGAAGGGCCGGTCCGGCGTCAGCGGCGGGCGTATAAGGATCTCGCTCATCGATCGACTCCCGAAGATTCCGACCACGCGTGAGCCCAGTCGAGCATTTGCCGATAACGGGCCAGCCGGGCGCGGTAATGCCCGGCCGTACCTCGCACCGGACGCACGGGCTTTTCCGTTTTGATCCAGCTCCGCGCGGCCGCGTCCAGATCGGCCAGCAGGCCCGCTCCGTATCCGGCCAGTAGGGCCGCGCCCAGCGGGGCCCCTTCGGCCCGCGAGACCCGGACGATCTTGATCTCCAACGCGTCGGCCTTGATCCGGTTCCAGAGGCCGCTCCGCTCGCCGCCGCCGGTGACGCGGACCTCGCGCATGGCGTGGTCCGCGATCAGCTCCCGCAGCACGTCGCGATAGATGGCGTATTCCAGCGCCACCCCCTCGAGCACCGCGCGGTAGAGATGCCCCGCCGTGTGCGACCAGGCCAGCCCGGCGAAGCAGCCGCGCAGGCACGGCCAGCTTGGCGAGACCCGCCCCCCCAGGTGCGGCACGAACATGGGATCGTCCGCCCGCGGCTCGATCCGCGCGGCGAGGGCCTCCAGCCGCTTCAGGCGGTCCTCCGGCGGCACCTTGGCGAGGGCGAACACCTGGCCGGCGATCCACTCCAGGTTCATCCCGCCGCCGTTGATGTAGGCGTACGGGTGCCATAGGCCCGGCACCGCGGACCGGCCCCAGCCGAGGACCTGGTGCACCGTGTCGGCGCGGAACTCGCTCGTGGTCGCCGCGAAGACCGAGGCCGTGCCCGCCACGTCGACGCATACGCCCGCGCGCGTCGCCCCGCAGGCCAGGAACGACGCCGCCGTGTCGCCGCACCCCGCCACCACCGGCGTTCCGCTCTTGAGCCCGCACCGCGCGGCCATCCTTGCCGCAACGCGGCCCACGATCGAATGCGGCTCCACGATCCGCGGCAGCTTTTCCGGGCTCACGCCGAACGTCTTGCACAGGTCCGCATCCCACTGCCGGCGGACGCTGTCGGCGAACCCGCTGAAGTGCAGATACGTCGTGTCGATGAACGCCTCATCGGCGCCGAGTCCGCAGAGCCGCATCGCCGCATAGCCGCCCGGCTGCACGAAGGCCGCGATCTGCCGGTAGACCTCGCCGCACTCGCGCTGCCACCACAGGATCTTCGGCCCGTGATTGAAGCTTGGCGGCCCCCCCGTCTTGCCGATGATTTCCGCGCCGGCCTCGCGCTTCATCCGGACGATTTCCGCCGAGCAACGCGTGTCCAGCCAGGAGTCGTAGGGGGTGACGTGCCGGCCGTCGGCGCCGATGCCGATGACGCCCGCCATCTGGCCGTCGATCCCGACGGCCGCCACCCGCGCGGAATCGATGCCTGCCTGCTCGACGCACTGCTTGATCGCGGCACACACCGAGCGGAGCTGAGCCTCCGGGTCTTCTTCCACGGCCCCCGGCGCCGGGTGGAGGAGGCGCGACTTGCGGAAGGCGGTCGCCCGGGTGCGGCCGGCCGCGTCGAACACCGCCGCCTTGGTCCCCTGCGTGCCGATGTCGACGCCGATCAGGTAATCGTCTTTCGTGGTCTTCATGCCGACCTCGCCAGGAGCACGATCTTGCCGGGTGGGGATTGGAGGGCGGCCCCGTAGGCCGCTTCCAACTCGTCGAGCCGGAAGACCTCGGAAATGATTTGCGCAAGGTCGATCCGCCCGGCGGCCAGCAGCCTGAGCGCGATGCGATAGTCCCGGGCCGAGCCGCCGGTGGAGCCCGTGATGATCTGGTTCCCGTAGTGCACGGCATTCGTGTCCAGCGGCACCCGCGGGCTGCCGCGGGCGAGCCCGCCGAACAGGCACAGCCGGCCATAGGGGGCCAGCAGGTCCACGGCCAGCGTCTGCACGTCGGCCACCGGGCAGGCGGTGATCACCACGTCGGCCCCGCGGTCGTCGGTCGCCTCCCGCACCCGCTCGAGCACGTCGCCGCCGGCGGGGTTGATCGCCAGGTCGCACCCGAGCTCCATCGCCCGCTGGAGCCGGTCCTCGGCCGGGTCGATCACCACCAGCCGCCCGGCCCCCGCGATTCGGCAGAGCATCAAGTGCATCAGGCCCATGGGACCCGCCCCGAAGATGGCCACCGTATCGCCCAGCTCGATCCGCGACACGCGCACGCCGTTCACCACGCACGAAAACGGCTCCAAGAGGGCCGCTTCCTTCTCCGGCACGTCGTCGGGCAGCTCGATGACGTTCCCCTGGGCGATGAAGCGGCCGGGAATCTCCACGTACTCGGCGTGGCCGCCGTCGCGGTCGATGCCGAAGGCCGTGTATTCGGGGCAGTAGTTCGCCTGGCCGCGGATGCAGGCGTCGCAGTGGCCGCAGCCGGCGTTGGGCGCAACGCCCACCCGCTTCCCGACCTCGAAACCGCAAACGTCGGGCCCGACGCACTCGATCGTGCCCACGAATTCGTGGCCCAGCACGATCGTCTGCCCGTCGGCCAGCTTGCGGTGCCCGCTGCGGATGGTTTTGATGTCGGTTCCGCAGATCGAAGCCGCACGCACGCGGAGCAGGATCCCGTCGCGGCCGATCGTGGGCCGCGCGACCGGCTGGATGGCGAACCGGCCGCCCTGCTGGTACGTGGCGGCGATCATCCGCTGCGGCGGCGTCACGGCGGCCCTCCTTCCGGCGCATCGAGCCGGACCGGCCGGCGCTCGGTGATCGAGCGGTTCCCGGCGTTCACCACCATCACGGCCGCCTTGCCGTCCTGCCCGCCGGCCCGCGGCGGACAGTCTTCCCGGATGCAGCGCACGAAATCCTCGTCCTCGGCCCGGTACGCGTGCAGGAACAGATCCATCCAACTCCGGACGATGGGTGTGGTGCTCCCGGCGGGCGTATGCGAAGTCACCGGGCTTGCCGCCAGGCTGCCCACGGTGATCAGGCCTTTCTCGCCCAGGACCTCGCAGCGGGAGTCGTAGCCGTACTGAACGCCCTGGGCCCCGCTGATCGTGCCCTGCATGCCGTTGCGCATCCGCGCCGAGAGGATCACGTTGTCGTAGAAGTCGGGGTGTTCCTGCCGGGCCTCGGGGGAGCGGTAGTTGCCGGCGATCGCGTAGACTTCCTCGAACTCGCTGCCGGTGAACCAGCGGAGCGTGTCGATGTCGTGGCTGTTCACTTCCGACAGCGGGCCGTTGCTCTGCCCGACGTCGTACATCCACGGCTTGGGCGTCGTGGGCCCGTGGGTCAGCGACTTCACGAGCACCACCCGGCCGATCTCCCCCGCGTCCACCCGCTCCTTGGCGGCAACGAAGCCGGCATCGAACCGTCGCATGAACCCGACCTGAAACTTCACTCCGGCTGCGGCCACCGCGGCCAGCATCGCGTCGCACTCCCGGGCGTTCATGGCCATCGGCTTTTCGCAGAGGATGTGCTTGCCCGCCCCGGCCGCCGCCACCACGATCTCCGCGTGGTACCGGCTGGGCGTGGCCACCACGACGGCCTCGACCTCGCCGTCCCCAAGGGCCTTCCGGTAGTCCGCCCAGGCCCGCTCCGGCCCAAGCTCCTCGCAGGCCGCGCGGCGGGCGGCGTCGCACAACTCGACCAGGGCGACCAGCCGGGCACCCGGCACGCGTCCGGCGGCGAAATTCCGCGCGTGGATCATCCCGGCACGGCCGGCTCCAATCACGCATACTCCGACGGTCGCTTGCTGTTTCATTTGCGTTTTGGTGTCGTTGCCTGTCGTTTTGTGCCGGAGTATAATCGTTATCGTAGCGTTTTGCAACGCTCGTATCGGGAAACCGCAGGCATATAGCACTGGAGAGGGGTATTTGGCCAGCACGGCTTTATTCACCGAGGAGCGACGCGTCCGCATCCTCGAGCTCATCCGAGAGCACAAGAAGATGACGGTCGCCGAGCTCTGCCGGCGCTTGGAGGTCTCGCCCGCCACCATGCGCGGCGACCTCCGCGATCTCGACCGTGAGGGGCTCTTGGTCCGCACCCACGGCGGTGCCATGGAGCGCTGGCGCGCCAGCTTCGAGCAGGTCTCCAGCAAGCGGAGCAACAAGAACCTCCAGGCCAAGCAGGCCATCGCCGCCGAGGCCGACCGGCTGGTCGACGACGGAGACACGATCCTCCTGGACACCGGCACGACCACGCTCGAGCTCGCCCGGCGCCTGCTCGCCCGCCGCGCGCTCACGGTGGTCACCAACGATCTGGAGATCGCCCGGACGCTCGAAGAGGCCCCCGGCATTCAACTGGTGCTGCTGGGCGGCATGATCCGCAAGGGCTTCCACTGCACCGTCGGGCCGGCCGGCCTGCGGATGGCCGACGATCTTCGCGTCGACAAGGCCTTCATGGCCACGAACAGCCTCTCCTTGGAGGCCGGCGCGGCCACGCCCGACTTGCAGCACGCCGAAACCAAGAAGGCGATGATCGCCATCGCCCGAAGGGTCGTCCTGCTCTGTGACTCGAGCAAGATCGGCAAACAATCCTTCGTCCGCTTTGCCGACCTCGGGCAGATCGACACGTTCATCACCGAGCGGCTCGGCGACGAAGACCGCCTGGCGCTCGAGGAGCGGGGCATCGAGGTCGTTCTGGCCGGAAAAGCACAATCCTAAGCGCGCTGCTTGCCGGCCCCGGCCGCCGCCACGACCATTCTCCGCCCGGTTTGGACGACGCTCCGCCAGCCCGGCCCGCCCGGCTGCACCAGCCGGTCGAACCGCCGCAGCGTCTTCTCGTCGCTGGGCGGAGTGACGCGGGTCGCGGTCCGCCCGAGTCCGGAATCGCCCTGCCGGTCACTACGCAGGGCGCGGTCGAGCGGCTGGTCCCCACGTACCCGCGACGGCGAGACCGAGCAATGCCGCCGGTATCACGGTCCAGAATAGGCGACTTGCCGGCTCGCCCGGGATCCGCCCGGCAGCGCCGGCGGTGGGGGCGAGGAGGGCCGCCCCCAGCAAATGCTGCACTCCGCCCAGCGCACCGGAGGCGCGGCGAGACCTCCCGCCCGACGCTTGGAAGACCCTATCAAGCCTGTTCCCAGCGCCCCTCGGTGAAGTCGGGAATTTCCTGGACGGTGCCCCCCTCGTCGAGCGACTTCTGGGACAGGGGGATGATGGCGCTCTGGGCGGCGGCGGCGGCGGCGTCGATGGGCGAGGGGCCTCCGCTGCGGAGTGTCTCGAGGAAGGCGCGGACCACCAGGTAGTCGCCCCCGCCGTGGCCGGTGCCGGCAGCCTCGGCGGCGTGCTCCTGCCACATGGGATGGTCGAACGCCTCCGCATAGGTGTCCAGCGACTCCCAGCGGTAGCCGGGCGAGCGGCCCTCGAGCCAGATGCCGTCGATCCGCGATTCGTAGCTGGCCGTGGCCCCTTGGAGGCTGAAGTAGGTCGTGCTCGGGTGGGGGCGGGCCGACTTGGTGTCGTAGCGGAGGTCGATGAGGGCCCCCTTGGCGGTGCGGATCAGGACGGTGGTGGAGTCGGCTACGCGGAACTCGACCTCCCGAGCCGGGTGCTCCTCGGGGAAGTGCCGGCGGGCAAAATGGTCCATGGCGATCTTGTTCGTCTCCATGGCCACCAGGGAGACCATGCGGTCGCCGCGGTGGATGCCCAGCCACTCGGCGACGGGGCCCAGGGCGTGGGTGGGGTAGAGGTTGCCGCGGTAGTCGCGGGCTAGCTCGCCGCGCCAGGTGAGCGAGCCGTCCGGGTTGAAGGCCAGCGCACGGCAGTCGTGGACATAGCCGCACTCGGCGAAGGAGAGCGGCCCGAAGAGCCCCTGCTCGACCATGTTGAGGATCATCATCACCGGCCGGTAGTAGTTGCAGTTCTCGGCCATCATGTAGATGCGACCGCTCTCGTTGGCGGCGTGGACGATGTCCCAGCACTCGTCGAGCGTCACGGCGGCGGCCACTTCGCAGAAGACGTCCTTGCCGGCCCGCATGGCGTCGGCCGACATCACGGCGTGCCACTGCATGGGCGTGCCCACGATCACGGCATCGAGGTCGTCGCGCTCGAGCATGCGGCGGTAGTCGTAGTCGCCGCCGGTATAGCTTTCGGGGCGGCGGCCCTCGCGCTGCTCGGCCACAAGGGCGACGGCCCGCTGGCAGTGGGCCTCGTTGACATCGCAGACGGCGGGCACCTCAACTCCCTGCGCCACCGCCAGGCGGAGAAGGTACGTTCCCCGGCTCCCCGCGCCGATCAGACCGATGCGCAGCGGGTCGTTCCGCTTGGCGGGGGCGGCTCTCGCCCACGCAGCCGAGGCCAGCCCCGCGGCCGCGCCCGCTGCTACCCCATGCCTGAAGAAACGACGACGATCAAGCGGTGTGGACATCTCAACCTCCTCAGCTAGGCGCAGCAAGTGGCAAGAATACCCGGAAGCGGTCTTCCCGTCACCATCTGTTATAGGATGGCCGGCGGTGCCGGACAAGCGCGGCACGCTACGCCGTTAACCCTTGTTGCTGTTGCGCCTCTACTTTCTCGGCCAAGACGACTTGCTAACGCCTGGCCGTACAGGGGAACGGTCGATCTGCGTGGGGTTCTTCTTTCTTCCGAGGATAGTCCCGGCCGGTTCTGCTATGCCTGGGGAACGAATCGATGACTGTGCGGTCCAGCACCTCATGCATCGGTTCACCCGGACCGCTCCCCTATTCTCGCATGGGCTGGCGAAAAACCCGCTGCACCCGGCTCTCCACCAAGACTCGGACGCCGCACGGTGCTACACTGGTAGCGGGCTGATCGACGCACAGCCCAAAGGAGAACGCAGATGCTCTATGCGATCGGTGTTGCGCTGGCCCTGGCGGGGCCGGCCCAGGTTTGGGAAGAGGCCAGTTCCATCCCCGTTCGTGCCGCGTCGGCGCCGGTGGTTGCGGATCGGACGTGTCCCCTCGACCCCACCGCCGTCGAGGTGGGAGGGCTGCTGGGCGAGCGGATCCGGGCCCACACCGCCGGGCGCGTGATGCAGATCGACGAGGACGTCCTGCTGGGGGGATTCCGCCACCGCCCCGGCTCGCACCCCTGGATCGGCGAACACGTGGGCAAATGGCTCCATGCCGCGTCGCTGCTCTGGCTGCATACTCAGGACGAGCAGCTACGAGATAAGCTGACTCGGGTGGCCCAGGGGCTTGTGGCCACGCAGGGCGAAGACGGCTACCTGGGGACCTACGTGCCCGAGAGGCGGCTGGGGCTCTATCCCGGCGAGGCCTGGGACGGGCATAGCTGGCACGACTCGGACTGGGACGTGTGGGTCCACAAGTACAGCCTCCTCGGCCTGCTCTCCTACTACGGCATCTCCGGCGACGACGAGGCCCTGGCCGCATGCCGCCGGGCCGCGGATCTGTTGATCTCGCAGTTTCCCAGCCAGCGGAGCATCCTCATCGCGGGGACGCACGCGGGCATGGCGCCCACCTCGGTGCTCGAGCCGATCGTCCTCCTCTACCGCGCCACGGGCGAGGAGCGCTACCTGGACTTCGCCCGCTATATCGTCAGCTCCTGGGACGAGCCCAACGGCCCCGAGGTCCTCTCCGCCATGCTGCGGGAGAAGACCGTCCTGGCGGTGGGCAACCGCAAGGCCTACGAGATGCTCTCCAACTACGTGGGCCTCTGCGAACTGTACCGGGCCACGGGCGAGACGCCCTTCCTCCAGGCGGCGGAGTACGCCTGGGAAGACGTCCGCACCAACCGCCTCTACCTCACCGGAGGCTCCAGCTCCCGCGAGCATTTCCAGCCCGACGGAGAACTGCCCAACCACCACGAGGCCTACATCCAGGAGACGTGCGTGACCACCACCTGGATGCAGTTGTGCTGGCAGCTCCTGCGATTGACGGGCGAGGAAAAATACGCCGAGGCCCTGGAGCAGGTCCTCTTCAACCAGACGCTGGGGGCCCAGAAGCCCGACGGCTCCGGATTCGGCTACTACCTTCCCCTGGAAGGGCGCAAGCCCTTCCGCCCCGAATCGCCCGGCACCCGGGGGATGGACTGCTGCAATTCCTCGGGCCCGCGGGCCCTGGCTTTGACGCCGACGTTCCTGGGCGTCGCCGATGACGAAGGCTTTCGCATCAACACCTATTCGCCCGCGCAGTGGCGAACGCAGCGGGGCGGCACGCCCGTGACGATCACGCTGACGAGCCGCTTCCCCAGCGACGGCGAGGGCACGATCGCCGTCGAGCCGGAAGGCGAGGCCCAGTTCCGCCTCAAGGTGCGCATCCCGCGATGGACCGATCGGCCGCGGGTCGCCATCGGCGGCGAGGAGCTGCCGGCCGAGCCGGGGAGCTACCTGGCCATCGATCGCCGCTGGCGCCGGGGCGACGTCGTCGAATTTTCGTTCCCGTTCGCGGCCCGGGTGCATGTCGGCACGGGGTCGAACACCGGCCGCGCCGCCGTGACGGTGGGCCCGCTGGTGCTGGCGGTGGACGAGGCCGACAATCCCCAGATCCGCTCTGCCCTGCACGTGGCGCTGCCGAGCCTTGTGGTGGAGGAGCTCGACCTGGCGCCCCAGCCGGCGCCGGAACGGCGTTCCTGGCCCGAGCAGGTGCTCTGGGCATGCGACCTGGTCGACGTGGCAGCCGCGGCACGGGGGAACGAGGGACGCGTGCGCGGCGTGCTCCGCCCCTACTTCGATGCCGGTTCGTGGGATGGCAGCCGGTTCGCCGTCTGGCTGCGGGCACCGGGCGGCGAGCTCGAAGGCGAGGCCTTGGGGCTGTTTGCTTTCGGCCGCGAGTCGTACAGCCGCCAGGGGAACGTGCAGGGGAGCATCGCCGACGGCGATCTCCGCAGCTTCCGCGTCACCTTCGACGGCACCTACCAGGAAGAGGCCTGGTTCGAGATCGCCATCGACGAGCCGGTGACGATCCGGCGGGCGGAGTATGTGGCAGGCGACACCTTCCACGACGGCGGCTGGTTCGACACGGCCGCGGGGAAGCCTCGGCTGCAGGTCCGCCGCACGGCCGACGGCCCCTGGATCGACGCGGGCGTCTTCGACGGCTATCCCAACGCCACGGCGACTGACCCGCGGGGTGTTCGGGCCGGCATGCGGTTCACGGCCACCTTCCCGCCTACGCCGGCGGTGGCGATCCGCGTCATCGGCAAGCCCGCCAGCGGCGACAATGCCGCGCAGTCGTTCGCCTCCTGCGCGCAACTGATGGCCTTCGGCGAATGAGCCGCACGACGCCGAGCCACCCGGCTGCACATGGCCCCGTCATGTGGGGAGGGATAGTGGGCGCGAAACGGCGCGCTTGACGGTGGCCGGTGGGGATGCCAGAATCCTGCTTATGAGGGGTCGCAATAGGTGCGAGTTGGCTACCATCATGTTTCTGCCTTCTAGATACTCAGGAGTTTTCCATGCAGGTTCAGGGGAATAAGAACGTTTCCCGGCGGAGGTTCTTCGCCGCGGCAACAGCAGCCGGCGCCGCCTGGGCCGCGCCCACGCTGGTTCCCGCCAAGGCCCTTGGCCGGGAAAATGCCGTCGCCGCCAACGACCGGATCGTCGTCGGCGGCATCGGGCTGGGAAACCGGGGCATGTACATGCTCAGTTGTTTTCTGCCCGAGCCGGACGTACAGTTCGTGGCCATTGCCGACCCGAAGGCCGGACAGCGCGCGGAGGTGAAGCGCGTCACCGACTCCCACTATGGCAACACGAACTGCGCGACCTATGTCGATTTCCGCGAGCTTTTGGCCCGCGACGATATCGACGCCGTGCTGATCGCCACGGGGCCGAACTGGCACGGCACGGCCTCGATGATGGCCGCGCTGGCGGGCAAGGACGTCTACTGCGAAAAACCCTGCACGCGGAACATCGCCCAGAGCCTGCTGTTGGCGGAGACCTTCCGCCGCACGGCGCGGGTCTTCCAGGCGGGGACGCAGCGGCGGAGCCTGCCCCATTTCGCCTTCGCGGTCGACCTGGCGCGGACCGGCCGGCTGGGCAAGCTCACCGCGGTGCACGCGCACCCGTCGCCCTGGGACAATTCCGTGAAGACGAGCGGCTGGCTGCCGGAACAGCTCCAGCCATCGGAAGAAGAGATCCATTGGGACTTGTACCTCGGCCCCGCGGCCTGGCGCCCGTACCATCAAGAGATCGCCAACCGGGGCGGCGAGTTCGAGAAGGGAGGCGGCATGGTCGGCGGCGGCGTTTTGGAATGGGGTTCCCACTGCGTCGATCTCTGCCAGTGGGCCGCCGACGCCGACGACACGGCGCCCATCGAGTACCACCCCCGCACGCCCGACAACCGCTCCATCGCTTTCTACGCCTGCGGTGCCAAGCTGGTGATCCGCGAGGACGGCTGGCTGCCGTTGGGCTCGTGCCCGGTGCGGTTCGAGGGGGAAGAGGGCTGGGTGGAGGCGGGCGATTCGGGCCGGCTCGAGGTGAGCTCGCCCGCACTGCTGGCCGGGAGGCGCGTCGCCGAGATCGGCGGCTACCCCGCCACCTTCCACGTCCGCAACTTCCTCGACTGCGTGAAGAGCCGCGCGCAGCCGGTCGCCAACGCCGAGGTGGCGTGCAACTCGCACATCGCCTGCCACGCCGCCAACATCGCCATCTTCCTCGAGCGCAAGCTGGACTACGATCCCGAGAAGCACGTATTCATCGGCGACGACGAGGCCAACCGGCTCCGCGGCGAGGCCCTCCGCGAGCCCTGGCGCATGTAATGGCATCCACCAGTCTGGCGGTGCCGCCGCTCGCGGTGTACCGCCGGCATGCGTGGGTCCGTTTGAAGACGAACTGAGAGAACCATACTGCACTTCACGGAGAATCGAAATATGTCCAGGTGTCGATGTTTCGTCCGGGGGGCCGCCTGCCTGGCAGCGGCGCTCTCGGTATTCGCCTTCCAACCGGTGGGCGTTGTGGGCGCCGAGGAAACGGCGGCCGAGAGGCAAGCGCGTCTGATTGCGGTGCTCGAGTCGCCCGATGCGCCCCGGGCAGAGAAGGCGATCACCTGCAAGCACCTGGCCCGCTTCGGCGATGGTGAAGCCGTGCCGGCGCTGGCCGCACTCTTGACCGACGAGCAACTGGCCGCCTGGGCGCGGATCGCCCTGGAGGCCATCCCCGATGCCGCCGCCGACCGTGCGCTCCGCGAGGCGGCCACGGAGCTGGAGGGGATGCTGCTGGTGGGCGTGATCAACTCCATCGGCATGCGCGGCGACGCCGCGGCCGTGGAGATCCTGGCGGAGAAACTCAGCGACGCCGACGCGGAGGTCGCCGCCGCCTCGGCCGTAGCCCTGGGCCGTATCGGCAACGGTGAGGCGGCCGGTGTGCTCGGCGAGTTCCTCAACGGCGAGGGCATGGCCAGCGCCCCGGAAGAGGTCCGGTCGGCAGTGGCCGAGGGCTGCATCCTGTGCGCGGAGGAATACGATCGCTCCGGCGATGCCGCCGCGGCCATCGAACTGTTCGACGCGGTTCGCGCCGCCGACCTGCCCCGCCAGCGCTTGCTGGAGGCGACGCGCGGCGCGATCCTCGCCCGCAAGGCGGACGGCCTCCCCCAGTTGCTCGAGCTGCTCGAGTCGGACGACCGCGAGTGGTTCGGCCTGGGACTCTGGGTGGCCCGCGAATTGCCCGGCCAGGAGGCGACCGACGCCCTGGTGGCCGAGCTGGCGGCGATGACGCCGCAGCGGCAGGCGCTGCTGCTGCTCGCCCTCATCGACCGGGAGGAGCTACCGCCGGTGAGCGTGCTGGCGCAGTCGGCCGAGACCGGCCCGAAGAACGTCCGCATGGCGGCGATCCAGGCGATCCGGCGGCAGGGCGACGCCTCCTGCGTGCCGGCGCTGCTGGCTGCCGTTGCCGAAGACGATGAGGAGATCTCCGAGGCCGCCCTCATTGCCCTGGAGGACCTCCCCGGAGCCGAGGTCGACGCCGATCTGACCTCGCGGCTGACCACCGCCGATATCCCCACACGGGTCTTGTTGATCGAGCTGGCGGGCCGCCGCAGGATCGAGGCCGCCGTACCCGAGCTGCTCGAGGCCGCCGACGACCGCAATGGTGCGGTGCGCGCGGCAGCCCTCGTGGCGCTGGGCGAGACGGTCGATTTCGCCTCGCTCCCCTTGCTGATCGAGCGGACCGTACGTGCCCGCTCGGCCGAGGAATTGGCGGCGGTGGGCGACGCGCTGGTGGCGGCCTCCGGTCGCATGCCGGACCGCGATGCCTGCGCATCGCTGCTGGCAGCGGCGATGGCGGATGCCGCTACGCCGGCCAAGGCCAAGCTCCTCGAGGCGCTGGGCGCCGTGGGCGGCGAGGGGGCGCTGGCCGCCATCGTCGAAGCCTCCAGATCGCCGGACGCTTCCGTCCAAGGCGCGGCGGCCCAGCAGTTGGGCGAATGGATGACCCCCGATGCCGCCCCCGCGCTGCTCCATATGGCCCGCAACGCAGCCGACGACCGGCTGAAGATCCGCGCGCTGCGCGGCTATCTCCGTATCGCCCGGCAGTTCGTCGTCTCCGACGCCGATCGCCTGGCCATGTTCCACTCCGCCATGGGGGCCGCGCTGCGCGACGAGGAGCGGCGGCTGGCCCTGGACGTGCTGATCCGGATCCCCTCGGTGCAGACGCTGGAGCTGGCGACCAGGCACCTCAACAATGCAGCCCTCCGCGACGCGGCGGCCGGGGCGGCCGTGAACATCGCCGGACGGCTGGCGGAGGACCAGCCCAAGGCCGTGGCCGCGGCGATGCAGAGGGTGCTGGGTGCCGGCATCGGCGACGAAGGGGTGCGAAACCGCGCGGAGGAGCTCCGCGACGAGGCGCGCGCAGCCGCGCGGTAGGCCCCCCGGCGTTCCCATCGATGGGTGGGGCGGGCGACGCACCGCCCCACCCACGATGATCCACGCCAGCCGGAACATGGTTTCGTGTTTCGCCTCCACGTCGTCTCATACAACGCGGGCTACGGACTGCGGAGCATCGGCGACCTCCGCCAGCCGAGGCCGGTGAGGATCACCAGTGAGGCGGCGACCACAATCAACCCGGCCAGGATTGCGGTGGCCACCGTTTGCACCTCGGGGGTCAGGGTCTCGGCAAGGGTCTGTTGCTCTCGAAGCTCCATCCCTTCGACTTCCGGCAGCGGCTGGGCGGAGGTGAGGGCGGCGGCGAGGGTGGCGTGATAGCTTTCGGCCAGCTCGGGGGCGACCTCGGAGCCGGGGGCCGTGAGGGCTGCCGCGAGGAACTCGTGGAGCCGGACATTGCCGCAGGTCTCGTAGGAGCAGCCCGCCCCGTGCCGGGCCACCAGTTCGGCGTGCAGCTCGGCGAGCCGCCCGACGACGTCGTCCGAGGCGTTCCACATCCCCTTGCGGATCGTCTCCAGCATGATCGCCGTCATGTCCTGGAGCGCGGCGGGGTGGACGTCCTCGAAGTAGGCCTGGATGTCCAGCCCGTGCTTGTCGTCGATGTAGACGTCGAAGGTCTCCTCCCAGAGCGCATCGCCGATGACCGTCGGCTGCATCACGTTCCAGCCGTACATGTTGCGGACGTTCTCGGTCAAGGCGGCCGCGGCCGAAGGGCCCTCGCGCTGCATGCCGGCGATGAAGCGCGGGTTCCATACCTGGGTGTGGGCCTCCTCGCGGATGGCCGCCGCCGCCGTGGCGGCCCGGGGGCGGGAGGGATCGCGCAGGTCGCTGAAGTAGCCGGTCGGATCGTTGCCCGTGGTGGAGCGGATCGCCAGGGAGATCCCCCCCATGAACTCGTAGACGTGGTCCAGGCTCACCGGGCCCCAGGTGTTCGACGACCGCGGCTGGACCACGATCTCGGCCCCGGCAAGCTGCGTCTGGAAGAGGCCCGGCTTGGGCGTTCCCCAGGTGGCCCCGTCGCGGTAGACGCCGCTCATGTTCGCCAGGTAGCGATCGGCGATCTCCTCTTCCGTCTCCCAGGTGTCGCCCCGTTCGACCATCCCCATGATTCCGGTGCCGTAGCTGGCGTTGCCCGCGGCGCCGAAGACCCGCGCCGTGGCCAGCTCGCGGGCCTCGCGCGGCGCATAGCCGTGCTCCTTCAGGTCCTGTTCCGCCTGGCCCGTATTCTCGCGAACGAAATTGGGGTAGGGCTCCTCCCCCAGCTCGGCCACCATCTGCACCGCCTTGTCGATGAGCGTGATCCGCGAGGCGGCCGCGTCGCGGAACTGCCCGGAGGTCTGCACCACCACGTCGATCCGCGCGCGACCGAGCTCCTCGGCGGGGATGACCTCCACGTCGTAGACGACCCCCCGGTTGTCGCGCTGGGGGCGAACGCCCAGCAGGTAGAGGATCTCGGCGATGGAGCTGCCGCGGGTGCGGATGAACTCGCCGCCCCAGAGCGAGAAGGCCACGCGCCGCGGGTACTGTCCGCTGCCGGCCATGTGGTCGGCGAGGATCTGGTCGACCATGGTCATCCCCACGCGCCAGGCCTCCTCGGTGGGCGTCTGCTCGGCGTTGATCGAGTAGAGGTTCCTGCCCGTGGGAGCCGCCTGGGGGTTGCGGAGCACGTCGCTCCCCGACGAAGGGGCCACGTAGCCGCCGGTCAGCGCCGTCGCCAGGCCGTCGAGTTCCGCCGTGGGCGAGGCCTCCAGGGCGGCGGCATTCTCTACGGCCGCGTCCAGGAGCGCCGTGAAGGCTTCGCGGAGGTCGGTGTCGGCATGATCCAGGAGCGCTTCCACCCGTGCCGCCGTCCAGAATGCGTCTGCCTCGTCTGGCTCCTCCAGGTCCGGGGTATCACTGTGGCCTTGCTCTGCGGGCACCGTCAGCCGCCCCTCGCGGAGCGCGTCGAGGAGGCCGCGCATGAGCATGCTCCGCTCCTCGGCGACGTCGACCGCCCCGGCAGCATCCGCCGCGAGCAGGGCCTCGACCGTCTCCCAGCCCCGGGAGCCGAGCATGGCCGCGGCCGTATCGCGGATCTGCTCTTCGCGGTAGTCGCGGCCGATGACGTGCAGGCCGTCGGGGATGTGGCGGTCCTTGAGCTCGTGGAGGTAGTCGTGCAGGTGGAGGATCTGCGCGTCGTCGAGCAACGTGGTGGCCAGCGTATCGGCATCGAGCCGAAGGTCGGCGGCCAGGTCGAGATCGCGGACCATGTCGGTGATCGTGCGGCGGAGCTCGTGCTGGATGGGCAGGTCCTCGATGTATTCGTACTCGTGGATCAGCTCGTGGAGCCGTTCCAGGTCGCCGTAGAGGCCGGCGTCGGTGAAGGGGGGGGTGAGGTGGGAGACGATCACCCCATAGGAGCGCCGCTTGGCCACCAGGGCCTCGCCCACGTTGTTGATGATGTAGGGGTACACGTGGGGCAGATCGCCGATGAGGACGTCGGGCCAGCAGTCGCCGCTCAGTGCCGCCGACTTGCCGAAGGTGAACTCCAGCGATCCGTGGGTGCCGAAGTGGACGATGGCGTCGGCGCCGAAGCCCCGCTGCGCCCAGAGGTAGGCGCCCAGGTAGAAGTGGGGCGGGGCCTCGCCCGTGCCGTGGACGGTGGCCACGTCGTCGCCGCCGATGGCCCCCGCCGTGGGCTGCGGCATGATCACCACGTTGCCGAAGCGGATGCGGCTGACCACCAGGAACCGCTCGCCGTCGCGGGCCACGGCCATGTGCTCGCCGGGGATCGGTCCCCAGCGATCGATCATCTCCTGCTGCCGCTGCGGGGAGAGGGCCTCCTGGAACCAGCGGGCATACTGCTCGATGGGGATCAGCTCGGGCTGCCCTTCTTCGAGGAACTCCTCGTAGGCACCGACGGCCCACTGCCCTACGGTGCGGCCCCGCTGCTGGATGAGCTCGTAGAGGGCCTCGGGGCTCTCCGGCAGCGCACCGCCTAAGTCGTACCCCTCGGCCTTCAGGCGGCGGAGCGTGTGGTACAACGAGGGGGCCACCTCGAGCCCGGCCGCCGCCAGAGCCGAGGCACCCGGGGCCTTGTAGTAGACGATCACCACCCGCTTCTGCTCGTTGGGCATGCGCCGCAGCTTGAGCCAGCGGACCACCCGGTCCACGTACCGCTCGAAGCGCCCGGCGATCGCAGTGCGGACGCGGAGGCCCTCCTCGTTGGGTTCCATGGCGGAGATCGCCACCGGTTCGATGACCCCGTCGAGCTCCGGCATGGTGATCGACTGGCTCAAGAGGCCGGCCGACATCCCCCGCATGTCGTCGAGCCACTCCTCGCGGTCTACCGTCAGGTGCAGGGCGCTCAAGCAGGGAATGCCCATCTCGGCAAGCCGCTGCGGGGCCTCGTTGTCGTGTGCCAGGCGGCCGTGGGGAAAGACGATGGCCAGATCGGGGCCGACCGCCGCCACCTGCGGCAGCATCTGGCGGCCGAAGATGGGATAGACCCGCACGCCCTGCCCCTCCAGGGCCTCGATCAGCGCATCGACCGGACCGCGTTCCAGCCGGTTGGCGGGATCGAGGAAGGAGCCGAAGAGCGCGACCCGCGGGGCATCGTCCGCCAGGCCGGGGCGGGCCTGGGCGAGAAAGGCCTCGAACTCGTCCAAGGTTGAAAAGACGGCTTCTTCTCCGAGATGGAAGAAGCCTTCCTGGGGCCGCTCGATCACGGCCGGGACATCGACCTCGCGCCCGGCCAGCTCGCGGGCCAGGTAGTGGAGCAGCCCGCGAAGATTGGCCTCGCCGCGGTGGCGGAGGTACTCGTCGATCACCTCGCGGTGCTCGGCCTCGAGGTTCTCCTCCTCGCCGGCAACGTCGTTCGTCGCTCCGATCATCACGATCCGCGTCCCCGCGCGCCGTGCCGCCGCGAAGGCGGCGCGGTCGTCGTCGCCGGGACGGTAGCCCATACTGCGGATGATGACCGCATGGTAGTTGGCCAACGGCGCCTGGCGGACGTCGTCGCGCTCGTAGCGATGGACCGTATAGCCCGTGTCGTGCGCCGCCTCGCGCCAGGCGGCCCAGTCGCTGTCGCGGAAGCCGACCACCGCCACCCGCACGTTGCGGAGGTACCGGTGACAGGCATAGAGCGCTGCCGTGGTGCACAGCGCCGTCAGTGCCACCGCGGCGAGGAAGAAGACGATTTGCCGCTTCATGGGAACAGGAAGGGTCATGGGAGTGCGCCTGGAGCGAGTCACCAAGAGGGGATGAATAAGGAAACTGCCAATCCGGCGGCTACGGCTCGGCCGCCGGTGAGGATGCCTCCGCCTCGCCGCTCCGCTCGGCGGGGACGTAGACTACGCGGCCGTCGGGGAGGCGGTAGGCCTGGCCGAGGAGCTCGCCCTGGCCGAAGCCGGTGGCATCGGTGGCCTCGTAGTGGCGGATCTCCTCGCCCTCTTTGATGAGGATCTCCATGTCCGGCTGCCCCGGGTTGGTGATCACGGTGTAGTCCTTCTGCTGCAGCAGGGCGGGGAGCTTCAGGTAGCTCACCAGGGCCACCAGCAGGGCGACGGCAAAGACCATGGCCACGTCGAAGAGATTGGCCATACCGGCCATGGGATCGAGGGCCGCGTCGTCGTCGAAGTCGATGGGCGCCAGCCGGCGGCGGCCAAGGAGGGTGGTGCGCATCTCAGGAGACCTCCGCTGTGTGGGGACTTGGGGCACGTGCAGGCACCCCCTCGTCATGATCCGATCCGTTGTGTGCCGAGCGACCGCCGGCGGGCAGTGGCCGGGCCGGAGCAGAGCGACCTTCATTACCGGCAGTCGCCGCTGCCTGGCGTTCGACGAGGCGGCTGGCGGCAAAGGCGGCCAGGGCGGCGTCGCCGCGGTACCACCGCCGCTTGGTGGCGGCCACGGTGCCGGCGAGCGTCCCCACCAGCAGGCCCACGACGGTGGTGGCGAAGGCGATGACGAGGTTTTCCGACATCATCTGCAGGTTACCCGCCGCCAGGCCGACCAGGGCCGGCCCCAGGGGGATCAGCGTTCCCATCAACCCGAGCGCCGGTCCGCGGCGGGCCAGGGCGGCGATCCGCTCCAGCTCGTCGCGCCAGACGATCTCGGCGTCGCCCGCGAGTTTCTCGACGAGCAGGGCATCGCCGGCGGCCTCGTCGAGCTCGCGGAGCGTCCGCGGCAGCAGCCCCTGCGGCGGCAGCTCGGGCAGTGCGGCCGCCTTGCGAGTGAGGGCCTGGGCATAATCGGCCAGCGCCGGGGCGATGCGGCCGCGGAGGAGGAACTCGCGGAGCGTCTGCCCCAGGAGCAGGAGCACCTGGAGCAGGCTCCAGAGCAGCGCCAACATCACCGGGATGAGCAGCGCCGTGGAGATCAGATAGAACGTGTTCGTGAGGAGGTCCATGGGGTGTTGCTTCCTGTGAATCGTGGTCCGGGAAGTTTACATAGGTCAAATCGCCCCTGGGCCGGTCAGGCCACCGCGGGGCCGCGGCGGAACCCCCAGGCGATAACGGCTACGATGAGGGCACCGAGGGCGATCCATGCCGGGCCGTGCGCACCACCGACCGGCTCGGCCAGCAGCCGCATCCCCGGCAAGGGGATCGGCAGCAAGGGGACGAACATACACGAGAGCACCACGGCTCCGGAGAGGAGCAGATGCGCCGCGGCCAGCGGCCGGCGCGGGACGAGCATCGCCAGTGCCGCCGGCAGCGTGACCGCCGTCGCCGCCAGCAGCCCCACGCTCCAGCCCACCGCTTCCGGCCGTGCGCCCACGGATTCATGCAGCCAGGCCTGCTCCCAGAAGAGCAGGGCCACCACCAGCGCTGGGGCAGGGAGCGTGTGCACCGCGGCCAGGAGCACCGCCCAGAGCCTCTCGCGGCGCCCTGCCAGCAGCCGCAGGCTGCAGGCCAGCGCGGCGGCGGCGAGGATCATCTGCACGATGGCCAGCGAGGTGAGCACGTCGTGCCGCGCCAGCGCCAGGCGGAGCTGCTGCGAGGCGCTGGCATCGGCCAGGGGGTTGAGCAGGAAACCGGCCAGGACCGTCAGGCCGAAGACCAGCGGCAGAAGCGGCCATTGCCGCGACCGGCCCAGCCCCACGATCGCCTGCACCACGGCCAAACAGCCCACACCGAAGACGAACATCCCCACAGGATGTCCGGTGGCCGCGGCGAGGAGCGCCTGCCAGCCATGTACCAGGGTCATCATAATGGAAATCCTTGCTCGTCGGTCAGAAGTCGCCTGCCGGCTCGCCGCCCGCGCGGGTGGCCAGAGCGCGCCAGACGTCCAGCGCGATGGTCTCGCTGATGAACCGCACCCTGCCGTCGCCGAAGCCGGCGTTCACGCCGCCAGGGTGATGGCTGCGGGCGCCGTAGTAGCCGATGCCCATGGCATAGATGTCGGGAAAGGCCGCATTCGGCGGCAGGTACGTGGTGAAGGTCGTCGTGTGGGCGCGGCCGGCAATCCACGCCGAAGCGCGGTCGCCCCGCAAACGTCCCTGTGCCGCAGCCTGCACGGCCATGGCCTCGAGTTCGGCCAGCGACGGATTGAAGACCCCCTGCAACCCCTGGCCGCCGGAGATGGGCCGAAGAAAAGGATTGGCCATCCAGCGCTGCGCCTCGTTCTTCGACAAGGGGCTGTTCGGCACGCTGCTCCCGCTGACGAGCTGGCCGCCGAGGAGCGTTTCGGAAAGGACGATCGTGTTGCTCGACCCGTCGATCATGTCGCGGAAGCCGAGCTTCGATCCGTAATAGAACATGCCGTCGGTGGGATAGCGGATGTCGTAGCTGACGCCCTGCCCGGAGCCGGCGCACACCATGTAGTTGCCTCCTGCCAACTCGGCATCGTCTCCCCAATAGCCCCGGTAGATCTCGCCCCCCGCGCCGCCGTCGCTGGGGCAGCGGAAGAGCGGCAAGACGGACCGGGCAGCGTCGACCAGCGCGGGGTTGATGGAAAGCTGGTGGTGCGTCCCCAGTAGGAACGGCTCGCGGAAATCGATCAGGTCCTGCAAGGCGGCCTGCTCGACGTAGGGCAGGAGCTTCGCCTGCACGGAGTAGCTGTGGTGCGAGGTCTCTCCCAGCCCCGGGAAGGCATTATGGACGCTGTGGTAGTTGTGCAGCGCCAGGCTGAGCTGGCGGAGGTTGTTCGTGCAGCTCATGCGGCGGGCGGCCTCGCGGGCGGCCTGGACGGCGGGGAGGAGCAGGCCCACGAGGATACCGATGATGGCGATCACCACCAGCAGCTCGACGAGGGTGAAGCCGCCGGAGGCGGCACGGGCGTAGGGCGGATCTCCAGGTCCGCCACCGCTGTTGAGCTCGACAGGGGTAAAGCCGGCGGAGGCGGTGCGGCGGTTCCGGCGGGCTCCGACCGGCCGGACGGCGGGAAGCGCGATGGTCATGATGGATCTCCTCGAACAGCGTGTGGATGTGAGATGGCAGAGAGACACAGCTCGCATTGGGGAGGGCTGCGCCGTCGGCGAGTTCGGCGAGGGGCATTGGCCCCGCCGCGGCAGCGCAAGTGCGCCGCACCGTGTTCCCATGACGCGGCGGGAGCTCACGATGCCTTGCGCTGCACGCGGACGGGACTGCCTCAACGTTGGACGGAGATCGGCTCAACGGGCGCGGATGCTCTGCGCCATGAGAGCGCTGCGCCGCAGCACGACGGCAGCCCTAAGGGGACGAGCGGCTCAGGCGCTCGGCCGGAACGATCGGCCTACGCGGCCGGTGAGGAGGAGAAGCCTTGCGGCGGCCCCCGGGCCGGATGGACCACCAGCGTGGACGCGCACACGACTGCCGGCGGCTCGCCAGGCAGAAACGGCACGACGCGGGCTACGGAGCCGCTGTGCCAGGGGGGCGATGCGAGAGAAGGCTTGCCGACCGCCTTGCAGATCGGGCAGCCGTCGCTGGTGGAGGGATCGGGCTCGCCCCCGGAACGCTGGCCGGCGGCCGGCGAGGTCTTCTCCTCGCCGATCCGCCCGCACACAGCCCTCGTGCGCACGCAGCCGTCGTCGGGCAGCAGGGCGTGGAGACCCGTCCCCAATACGGCCAGCAGGCCGTAGGCGACGAGCATAAGCCAGCCGAATGCGCAGCGGATGGGCGGGGGCATAGTGTTCACTTGCAGGAACCCGCCGCGACCCGGGGCGCAACCGAGCCGAAGCGACCATCGATAACGAGTCTCAATATCGCACAAACGCCGTGCGCGCGTCAAGCCCCTCGGTGGGAAACCACGCAAAGGCACCCGCCCAATGGTCAAGCCCACCCACGCGACACCGAAACCCATGGTGCAAAACGACTTATCGCTCATCTACCCCACGGTGATCGTAAGTCTCCTCCCGAAAAGACGACCTCGGTCTCCACGGATTCCCTTCCGGTTGGACACCTCGTATTGACCGTTCCGACGTATTCGGTTTCGGTCCTCGCATGGTCCCGAGGGATCGACTGCGGTTATGCAGCCGTGGGCCACGAGCGGAAGCCGGTGGGCTTGGCAAGTCCTGGCCGCCTTGACGCGAGCGGGCGAACGCTATATCTTTCTACCAGTGCGGTCCTTGCGGCGCGAACCAGGGCTGGGCCTCGTGTCCGGTTCTTATTGCACCTTTTCTGGGGAATAGTGTAACGGCAGCACGACTGACTCTGGATCAGTTAGTCTAGGTTCAAATCCTAGTTCCCCAGCTCACTAAAGCCTTGTGTGACAGCGAGTTACGCAAGGCTTTCTCTTTTGCCGAAAGGGGGGTGAAGAAGTCCGCTGCAGCGCCGATACAGTGGGCAGAAAGTTTGTTCAGCGCCTTACCTTCGGCGACCCGGCTGGCCGAATATTGGCCGGATTCGCGTCATGGCCACGATTTCTCGGTGCGCACATAGGTCGTGGCAGGGCCTTTTCCGTGAGGCCCGGTAAGCGCGCAAGCCGCGTCCGAGCGTTGGTTTCAAGGCGTATACGCCACCTTGCCGACCGCGTCTTCAAGGAAATCGAAGAGTCCAAGGGGGGGAAGCATTCCCGCGCAGCGTGCCTCGGCGACGGATACGTGCTATCATGTTCCGGCGTAGTCGCCGGGACTTTGGTTGTGCCGGGAAGGGGAAGAATCCGATGGGTGCGAGTGGTGCGGCTGTCCATCGACACGCCCCGGCGGAGGCCAAGATCGCCCTCTTCCGATCGCTCTTCCGCGGGCGGGAAGACGTCTACCCCCGCCGCTTCGAGAGCCGCAGGACGGGCAAGTCCGGCTATCAGCCGGTCTGTGCCAACGAGTGGGTCCGCGGGCTGTGCGAGAAGCCGCGGGTCAAGTGCCCCCCATGCCCGCACCGGCAATTCCTCCCCCTAACCGGTGACGTGATCCGCTGGCACCTCAGCGGGAAGGACGAAGTCGGCCGCGAGTGCGTGATCGGCGTCTACCCGATGCTCCCGGACGAGACCTGCTACTTTCTGGCGGCCGATTTCGACAAGGCGCACTGGCAGGAAGACGCGGCGGCCGTGCTCGAGACCTGCCGCCGCATGGGTCTGGCGGCGGCGCTGGAGCGGTCGCGATCCGGCAACGGCGGGCACGTCTGGCTCTTCTTCGCCGAGGCACTCCCCGCCGCACTGGCCCGCCGGCTCGGGGCCCACATCCTCACGGAGACGATGGACCGGCGTCCGGACATGGGGCTGGACTCGTACGACCGCTTCTTCCCGAACCAGGACACGCTCCCTCGAGGCGGCTTCGGCAGCCTGATCGCCCTGCCGCTGCAAAAGGGTCCGCGGGCAGGGGGCAACAGCGTCTTCCTGGACGAACGTTTCCGTCCCCACGACGACCAATGGGCGTTCCTCTCCGCTATTGGCAGGATTGCCCGCAGGACCGCCGAAGAGATCGTCCGCAGTGCCGAGCGGCGCGGCAGGGTGGTGGGCGTGCGCCTGGCTCTGCCGGACGACGAAGAGGCCGAACCCTGGACGTTGTCCCCCTCCCGCCGCGGGAAAGAGCCGCCGGTCACCGGCCCGTTGCCCGAGCGGATCGAGCTGATCCTGTCCGACCAGATCTACCTCGCCAAGGATCACCTGCCGCCCGGCCTCCGCAACCGGCTGCTCCGCCTGGCGGCCTTCCAGAACCCGGTCTTCTACAGGGCCCAGGCCATGCGCCTGCCCACGTACGACAAGCCGCGGATCATCGCCTGCGCCGAGGAGCACGAATACCACCTTGCCCTGCCCCGCGGCTGCCTGGAAGACGTACAGGCGACTCTTGCCGGTCTGCACGTCGACACCGTCATCCGCGACGAGCGCTGCGGTGGCGCGCCCCTGGACGTGGAGTTCTGCGGCGAGCTGCGCGCCGATCAAGCCGCCGCAGCGCGGGCCATGCTGGCGGACGAGACGGGGGTGTTAGCGGCCGCCACGGCCTTCGGCAAGACGGTCGTTGCCGCGTGGCTCATCGCGCAGCGGGGCGTCAATACGCTGGTGCTCGTCCACCGCCGCCAGTTGCTCGAGCAGTGGGTGGAGCACTTGTCGGCGTTCCTGGGAATGCCGCTGCGCGAGCTCGGCCGCATCGGCGGCGGGCGGAAAAAGCCAACGGGTGTGCTGGACGTCGCCGTTATCCAGAGCCTGGTCCGCAAAGGCGTGGTGCGAGACTGCGTGGAGAGTTACGGTCATCTCGTCGTCGACGAGTGCCACCACGTCTCCGCCGGCAGCTTCGAGCAGGTCGTGCGGCGGGCGAAGGCGAAGTACGTCACGGGGCTCTCCGCCACGGTGACGCGCAAGGATGGCCACCACCCGATCGTCTTCATGCAGTGCGGTCCCGTCCGGCACCGCGTGGAGGCCAAGTCGCAGGCAGCAGCGCGCCCCTTCGCGCACACGGTGGTGGTCCGGCCCACGGCATTCCGGCCCCTGCGCCCGGCCGACGCGGATTTGCGGCTGCAGTTCCACGCCCTCTACGAGGAGCTCATCGCCGACGAAGACCGCAACCGCCGCATCGGCGACGAAGTCGCCCGGGCCGTGGAAGAGGGCCGGTCGCCCCTGGTGCTGACGGAGCGCAACGCCCATCTCGACCGCCTCGCCGAGCTCCTCTCGCCGCGGATACGCCACTGCATCGTGCTCCGCGGAGGACTCCGCCCCAAGGAGGCCCAGGCGGCCGTCGCGCGGCTGGCAGCCGTTCCCGAGAACGAGCAGAGGGTCCTCTTGGCAACCGGGCGCTTCATCGGTGAAGGGTTCGACGACGCGCGGCTCGATACGCTCTTCCTCACGTTGCCGGTCTCCTGGCGGGGGACGATCGCCCAGTACGTCGGCCGGCTGCACCGCCAGTGCGAGGGCAAGCGCGAGGTCCGCGTGTACGACTACGCCGACCTCAACGTCCCCATGCTGGCGCGGATGTTCGACCGCCGCTGCCGGGGCTACGAGGCGGTCGGCTACCAGATGCTCCTCCCTGCCAGCGCCGTACCCGGCTGGCCCGCCGACGTCCCTCTCCCGGTGGATCCGAAGTGGAAGAGCGACTACGCGGCCAGCGTGCGGCGGCTGGTCCGCGACGGCGTCGATGCGCCGCTGGCGAGCCTCTTCGTGGATGCTGCCCCCAGCGAGGCCGAGGGTGGCGACCGCGCCCGCAGTGCCAGCGAGGCTTTCCTCTTCCGGCGGCTGGAGACGATCCCGGAGACCGCCGGCCTCTTTCGGCTCAACGCCGAGCTGCCCGTCCCCTTCGACGGCTGGGGCCGGATGGAGGTGGATCTACTCTGTGCGGAGCTGCGCCTGGCGATCGAGATCGACGGGCCGCAGCACCTGGCTGATGCGGACGCCTACCGCCGCGATCGGCGCAAAGACCTGGTGCTACAGGAGAGCGGCTACCTCGTCCTGCGGTTCCTCGCCGAAGACCTGGGCAAACACCTCGAGGCCGTGCTCGACGCTATCCTGCGGGCCGTCGCGCACTGCCGGCAGCGAGAGCAGGCCGGTCAGGCCGAGTAGCGCCAGCGGCCCGGCAGGGCGGTGCGGAGGAGGAGCGCGGGGGGTGACAGAAACTTTCTCACATTCTTGACGTGGAGGCATCCCTCCGGCTAGCATTGCGGAGGAAGGAGCGACGTTCTGGCCGCATTGCTCCTGAGCCATGCTGGCCTACGTACCCATTCGACGTGGGCCCGCGGCAACAGGGGCGGATTGGAAAGGTCCTTTCAAATGAGCAGTGAAGCAATAACGGCAGGACTGGTTCTGCCGTACGTCCGTCGGCCGGCAACGGCAGGAGCAGGTAAGGAGAGACGACCATGCAGCGCATACTTCGGTGGTTGCTCCGTGCCTTCGGCATTGCCGCCGCTCTTGTCGTGGCCTTGCCCTGCCGGGGGGGCGATGGGGAGTCGGGCGGCCCCGCAGAGAGCTTCACGATCCGCGCCGACTGGTTCGATCGCGGCAACGTCCGGGTGAGCACGCCGGGCCAGCCCTACGCCGACGAGTATGCCTGCATCTGGAATGCGGGCCAACTGCCCAACAGGGCGGAGTACGACCTGGACTTTCCCGTTTGCGGCGACTATACGGTCGTTGCCCTCTACGCGGCCGAGTCCCCGCGCCCTGTGGCGATCTATCTCGACGGGGAGAGAGTCCTCGAAGGGTTCACCGGCTCGACGGGGAGCTGGCAGACCTCGTCGGCGCGGTGGGAAACGCAGGGCACCATCCGGATTGCCCGCGGGCGGCGCACGATCCGGCTCGTCTGCCAGGGACCCATGCCGCACATCTCCGCGCTGCGCTTCGAATCGGCTTCAACGTTCCCTGAGGGCTGGCGGCTGGAAAGGGCTGCGGCCCTTCCCCTCGAGAAGCGGCCGCCGCCGGTGATCCCCGCCGCCTACTTTCTCTTCGAGTCGGCCTTGGCCCGCCACGATGATGCAGCGCTGCGGGCAGAGATCGTCTGCGCCGCTGACGCGGGGCCGGCGGGATCCTTACGGCACAACGAATTGGTTGCCGAAGACGCCCGCGAGTCCGACGCCACCTGGTTTGCCCGCCTTTCGCTGGAACCGCGGCTGGGCGAGCGGCGCGAGGCGGTCCTCCCCGTCTCGCCGGATCGGCTGCGGGCGCTGCTGGGGCAGATCACCGAGCTCACCGACGACTACCGTCAGCTTGGCGTCCAGGAAGCGCAATGCCTCGACGAAGCCTACGAGAAGGCCGTTGCCATGGCGGCCGCCCTGGACGCGATCGCGGACCAGCCGGACGGTGCTGCGAAGGGGCGACGGCTCTACGATCTCTACGCCGAGGCCTACCGGCTGAAGCGGCGCGTGGCCCTGGCCAATCCCCTCCTCGATTTCGAGCGGCTGCTGCTGGTCCGCCGCGGCGCGGGCAGTCCCTTTCTGGGCTTGCCCCAGAACTGGCAGAGCAACTGCTGTTTGCCCACGAGGGGCTTCGACGAC
Source organism: Planctomycetales bacterium (assembly GCA_007119795.1). The sequence continues at coordinate 32,513 of SKOZ01000065.1, forward strand.
GCGCTGGCAACGCTCCCCATCCCCGTCGACGGCAGTGAGCCGGCCACGCTGTACCGGCCGGCCGATTCCCATTTCGTCGGTGACCTCGCACTCCATTTCGATGCCCGGCGGCTGATGTTCTCGTCGATCGGCGCGCACGACCGCTGGCACATCTTCGAAATCGGCATCGACGGCAACGGCCTCCGCCAGGTGACCCCGGACGAACACGACGACGTCGATTACTACGACGCCTGTTATCTGCCCGACGGCGGCATCCTCTTCACGAGCACGGCCTCCATGGTCGCGGTCCCCTGCGTCGACGGCAGCTCGCGAGTGGCCGTCCTGTACCGTATGGACCGCGACGGCCGCATCCGCCAGCTCAGCTTCGATCAGGAGCACAACTGGTCGCCGCGGCTGCTGCCCGACGGCCGGGTGTTGTACCAGCGCTGGGAGTATACCGACACGCCGCACACCCACTCGCGCTTGCTCTTCAGCATGAACCCGGACGGCACCCGGCAGATGGAGCACTACGGGAGCAACTCCTACTGGCCCAACGCCCTCTTCTATGCACGTCCAATCCCCGACCACCCGATGATGTTCGTGGCCATCGTGGGCGGACATCACGGGAACCGCCGTAAAGGCGAATTGACCCTCTTCGACGTTTCGCGCGGGCGCCGTGAGGCCCAGGGGGCCCTGCAGCAGATTCCCGGACGGGGGCGCACCGTCGAGGCGCGCATCGAAGACAACCTGGTCGACGACTCGTGGCCGAAGTTCCTCCACCCCTATCCGCTGAGCGACAAGTATTTCCTCGTCTCGGCGAAGCCGACGCCTGAATCCCTTTGGGGAATCTACCTCGTCGACGTCTTCGACAACATGACCCTCCTCAAGGAGGAACCGGGGTACGCCCTCTTCGAGCCGACGCCGATCCGCCCGCGGCGCGTGCCGCCGCGGATCCCCGACCGGGTCGATCCGCGAGCGACGGAAGCCACAGTCGAAATCGTCGACGTGTACGAGGGCGATGGGCTCGCGGGCATCCCGCGAGGGACCGTCGAGGCGCTGCGCCTGTTCAGCTACCACTATCTCTATCCGGGAATGGGCGGGCCGCAGGGCGTCGTGGGGATGGAAGGTCCCTGGGACATCAAGCGGATCCTGGGTACGGTTCCCGTCGAAGAGGATGGCTCGGTGCTCTTCCGCGTGCCGGCCAATGTGCCCATCGCCCTCCAGCCGCTCGATGGCGAGGGGAAGGCACTGGCACTGATGCGGAGCTGGTTCACGGGCATGCCCGGCGAGGTGGTCTCCTGCGTGGGCTGCCACGAGAATCCCAACGAGAGCCCGCCCGTTCTCCATGCGCCGCCGCTGGCGCATCTGCGGCCCCCTTCGGCGATCGAGCCCTGGTACGGACCGGCCCGCGGCTTCAGCTTCGCGCGCGAGGTGCAGCCGGTGCTCGACCGCTACTGCGTCGGCTGTCACGACGGCTCGTCCGCCGCGGGAGAGGGTCTGCCCGACCTCCGCGGCAGCGAGCGCATCACCGACTACCGCAGCGTCTACCACGACGGCGGGGACGACGCCGGCCACTTCAGCGTCTCCTACGCCGAACTGCACCGCTTCGTCCGCCGCCCCGGCCTGGAGAGCGACTACCGCCTCCTAATGCCCATGGAATTCCATGCCGATACCACCGACCTGGTCAAGCTGCTGGCCAAGGGGCACCACGGTGTCACGCTCGATGCGGAATCGTGGGACCGGCTGATCACCTGGATTGACCTCAATGCCCCCTTCCACGGGACGTGGACGGAAATCGCGGGCGCCGAGCGCGTGGAGCACCTCGCCCGTCGACGGCGGGAACTGGCAAAGCGCTACGCCGGCTTGGACGACGACCCCGAGGCAATCCACCCTCAGTTCATCGAAAAGGCTGAGCCCGTGATCCCGGAATTGCCCGCGCCCAGGGAGCCGGGGGAGCCGGACCTTCCCGGCTGGCCCTTCGACGCCGCCGAGGCCCGTCTCCGGCAGGAGGCCGAAGGGGTGACGGCGCGCAGCCTGGAACTCGGCGGCGGACTGAGTATGGAGCTGGTGCAGATTCCGGCGGGGGAGTTCGTGATGGGCGCGGCGGCGGGCCTGCCCGATGAGGGGCCGCCCAGCCGCGTCGACGTCGCCCGGTCCTTCTGGATGGGCCGGTTCGAGGTGACCAACGCGGAGTTCGCCCGCTTCGATCCCTCGCACGACAGCCGCGTGGAATCGCGGCACGGAATGCAGTTCGGCGTCCGCGGCTTCTATGTGAACGGCCCCCGCCAGCCCGTGGTGCGGGTCTCCTGGGAGCAGGCGATGGCCTTTTGCAGGTGGCTCAGCGAAAAGACCGGCGCGCAGGTCACCCTCCCCACCGAGGCCCAATGGGAATACGCCTGCCGCGCCGGGACCGACTCACCCTTCTACTACGGGAACCTCGATACCGATTTCGGTCCCTTCGCCAACCTCGCCGACGTCACGCTCCGGGAGTTCGTGGCCCACCCCTACCTGAAGGAGCGCACTCCGCTCCCGGAGGCCAGCACGTACGACGATTGGATCCCCAAGGACGAACGGTTCGACGACGGAGGCTTCCTCTCCGAAGACGTCGGCGGCTACCGCCCGAATGCATGGGGCCTGCACGACATGCACGGGAACGTGGCGGAGTGGACCCGCTCGGCCTATCGTCCCTATCCCTACGACGAATACGACGGCCGCAACGATCTCGCCTCGCCCGAGCCGCGGGTCGTGCGGGGCGGTTCCTGGTACGACCGGCCCCGCAATGCCCGCTCCGCCTACCGCACCGCCTACCGCCCCTACCAGCCGGTCTACAACGTCGGCTTCCGCATTGTCGTGCTCGACGAGGAGTAGGGGCCGACCAGAATCTCAGCGACGCGCGCCAGGCGAATGGGCCCTCCCACCCGCCAGAGAACCCTCTCGAACGCTGCCACCTCGCCGCCGTCCACGCGCGACAGACGTGGACGACTCCCACGCGCCAGAGAACCCTCTCGAACGCTGCCACCCCTTGACCGGCTCGCTCAAGACAAGAGACGTGCCAACCGGCGGGGCGGTCTCCCGCACGGGCACGCGGCCCCGTGATTGCCGGCCAAGGGCACGTGGGGAGGCACACGTGTCAGCCCCCTCGGGTGCCTCGCCGAACGGCTCAGTCGCTCGAGGGGCCGACGCAGCGCAGGTGAAAAAGGCGGTACCCGAAGGCAAGCATCAGCATCGTGGATGCTACAGCCTCGGGAATGAATGCCCGGCTGAAGCGGACGGTGACCAGCCAGAATCCCACTGCCATCATCAGGGAAACGCCCGTCAGCGCTGCGTAGATCATTCTCTTCTTGCCAGCCGACATTGCGCACCCTGCGTTCGATTTCTGCATCCCGCGGGCCCACCGCACCACGTTTCCCCACTCCCCTATCACCTACCGCCACGCGTTTTCTTCCCGGCAACCGGAGGCGGTTGGGAGAGGGTCAATCGAGCCCAGCCACGCCCTTATCGCGGCGCTTCGCGTCGCTGAAGCGACGTGCCGCCCGGCGGGGCGTGCCGACGGCAAGCTGGCGGCGCCGCCGGGACTCGAGTACGATTTCTCCTGTCGACAAATCCTGCGGAAAACGGCCCTTCGAGGTATGATTATGCCACCTGCGCTCGAGGAAATCCAGTCGGCGGCCGCCGTCGTCTATGCCGTCATGCCGGCCACGCCGCAGTATTGCTGGCCGCTGCTCTGCGAGCGCTTGGGCACGGAAGTGTGGGTCAAGCACGAGAACCACACCCCCGTGGGCGCCTTTAAGATCCGCGGCGGGCTGGTCTATTTCGCCCATCTCGTGCAGTCGGGGAAGAGCCCGCGGGGCGTGATCAGTGCGACGCGGGGGAATCACGGCCAGTCGCTGGGCTTTGCCGCCCGCCGCTACGGCATTGCCGCCACGGTCGTCGTCCCCTTCGGCAACAGCGTGGAGAAGAATGCCGCCATGCGGGCGCTGGGCGTGGAACTGATCGAGCACGGCGGCGATTTCCAGGCCGCCCGCGAGTATGCCGAGTCGCTCGCCCGCGAGCGGTCGCTGCACATGGTGCCCTCGTTCCATCCCCTGCTCGTGGCTGGAGTGGCGACCTACAGCCACGAGCTCTTCCGCGCGGTTCCCGATGTGGACGTCGCTTACGTACCGATCGGCCTGGGCTCCGGCATCTGCGGGATGGTTGCCGCGCGCGACGCGCTGCGCCTGAGGACCGAGATCGTCGGCGTCGTCTCCGCGCAGGCCAGCGCCTATGCCGATTCCTTCGCTGCGGGGCGCCCCGTGGCATCGCCGGTGAGCACCCTGCTCGCCGACGGCATGGCCTGCCGCGTCCCCGAGCCGGGCGCCCTCGAAGTCATCCGCCGCGGCGTGGACCGCATCGTGCGGGTTTCGGACGAAGAAGTGGCGGCGGCCATGCGCATGCTCTTCGAGTGCACGCACAATACCTGTGAGGGTGCGGGTGCGGCCGCGGCCGCCGCGGCGGCGCAGGACCGGTCGCGCATCGCCGGCCGCAAGGTCGCCCTGGTCCTCTCCGGCGGCAACGTCGACCGCGAGGTCTTCGCCGCCGTGCTCGCCGGCCAGCCCTTCGCGCAGGCGCCACCTGGAACCGGGGGGGAGCCCGGCTCATCCGCGGTAAGCGAAGAGATCGGCGGTGCCTGATCTCTCCGTCAGTCGTCCTCGATCAGGCGTGCGATGGTTTCCGGATGGATCGGCTTCACGAGGTGGGTATGGAAGCCGGACTCCAGCGCCCGCCGCTTCTCCGTCTCCTCCGCGTGACCGGTGACGGCAACGAGCGTCGTGGACTCCAGCTTAGGATCGGCGCGGACGGCGGCGGCCACCTCGTAGCCGTCCATTCCCGGCAGGCCGATGTCGCAGAGGATGACTTCCGGCCGGAACTCCTTTGCCGCCAGAACGCCCCCCGGGCCGTCGTAGGCGATGCGCACCTCGTGCCCCCGTTCGGCGAGCAACTCCCGCGTCATTTGGGCCAGGGGGCGCAGGTCCTCGATGACGAGGATTCGCTTGCGCTGGCCGGTGAGAGGATTTGCGGGGGGCGGGTGGCCGTTCGGCGCCGTTTCGTCAGACACGATCCGCCGGTGCGCCTGCTGCCACTGGCGGATCAGCACCGCCAGCGCCTCGTATTCGAGCGGCTTGACCAGGTGGTGGTCGATCCCCGCCGCCCGTGAGCGCTGGCGGTCCTTCTCCTGCCCGTAGCCGGTGGCGGCAACCAGCAGCGCCTCGGTCAGCTTCACTTCCGTGCGCAGTTTCCCAGCCACCTCGTAGCCGTCCATCCCCGGCAAGCCGATGTCCAAAATCACCAGATCCGGCCTCCGCTCCGAGGCCATGCGGACGCCCTCGAATCCGTCAGCAGCCTTCCGTACACGGTGCCCCTGTTCCCGCAGCACCAGCGCCAGCATTTCAGCGGCTTCCCGGTTGTCCTCGACGATGAGCACGTCGAGGCAAGGACTCGCCCCGGGCGTCGCGCCGCGGCCGCCGGCGGCCGTTTCTTGGGCTGGGGGGGCCACCCGCGGCAGCCGGAGGGTGAACACGCTCCCCTTGCCGGCTCCCTCGCTGGCCACGGCGATGGTCCCCTTGTGCAGATGGATGATCCTCTTCGCCAGGTTCAGACCGATCCCCAGGCCCTGGTAAGGCCGGTGGATCGACGAGTCGACCTGGCCGAAAAGATCGAAAATCTTCTTCTGCATCTCGGCGGGGATGCCCAAGCCATTGTCCTTGACCCGGACGATGGCGCTGTCGGCATCCCCTGCCATCGCCAGTTCGATGTGCCCCCCTTCGCCGGTGTACTTGACGGCGTTGGAGAGGAGGTTCACCAGCACCTGTTGGAGCCGGGCGGCATCGCCCATCACCCAGACCGGTTCCTCGAGGCGACGGAAGGTGAACCGGTGCCCCGCTGCCGCCACCCCCTGCGCCACGGCATCGGCGGCCTGCTCGGCAACGGCGGCAAGGTCCAGCACTTCCGACTTGAGCTGGATGGTCCCGCGGGTCACCCGGGAGATATCGAGCAGATCGTCGACGAGTCTGCGGAGGAGTTTCGCCTGACGGTCCAGCGAGGTGAGGATCTGCTCCCTGCACGAGCAGTCGGGCTTCTCCCGCAGCAGGTGCAGCCCTGTGACGAGAGTCGCCAGGGGATTCCGCAGTTCATGGCCGAGCATGGCCAGAAACTCGTCTTTGCGGCGGTCGGCTTCTTTGAGGGCTTCCTCCAATGCCTTATGTTCGCTGACGTCCGGACTGCTGCCGGCCATTCCCAGGAACTCCCCGGAGGCCGAGATCCGAGGCATGCCGAAGGAATCGATCCACCGCCACTGCCCGTCGGCCCGGCGGACCCGTACCTGGGCGCGAAACGGCGCCTGTTCCCGCAGCGCGGCGTGGAACTTCGCCATGTACAAGTCGTGATCCTCGGGGTGGAGCAGCGACTGCCACTCCCGCGCCTGCAGGGCCGCGAGGGTGGTGCCGAAGAACTCGCCGTAGGCGCGGTTGATGAACTCGATGCCGCCGGAGGCATCGGTGACCCAGATCATCAGCGGCGTTTCGTCGGCCATGGTGCGGAAGCGGTTCTCGCTCTCCCGCAGCGTCCGGTACCATTGCCGCGATGCCATGCTGATGTCGCGGCGGGCCTCGTCGAAAAAACGCGCGTGCGTCGGCGACAGGCCCAGTTGACTGCCGAGAAGATCCAGCACCCCCGCGGAGGCGTTGAGCGGGGCGCCGAGCTCGGCACCCAGCGTGGGAAGGTCACTCTCCCGGCGCCCTAAGCGCGCCTCGATCGCCGCGGCCACCGAGAGCGCCCAGCCCCAGGTATGCGTGTGCACGTGCTTGTTGGGCACGGAGAGGTCGATGGCACCGACGATTGCTTCACCGCAGCCCCGGAGCGGAACGCCGATACAGGTCCATTCGACGTAGGCCGCCTGAAAATGTTCGGGGCCGAGAAGAATGACCGGCCGGCCGGTGGCCAGGCACGTGCCGACGCCATTGCACCCGATGTCCCGTTCGTGCCAGCTTGCCCCCTCGAAGAGATTGCTGTACTCGCAGGTTTCCACATCGATCCCACTGTGGAGCATCCGCAGGATGCGGCCTTCGCCGTCGGAGAGGGCGATCAGGTGGGGTTGATTCCCGAGCGTCGTGTGCATCAACGCGAGCGATGGTTCCGCGAGCCGGAGCAACTCCCCGTGCCGCGCACGGAGGGCTTCCAGCGCGGCGCGGTCGGGCACTTGCCGGCGCAGGACCTGGGGATCCACACCGTACTCGCGGCAGCGCTGCCACGACTCCACGACCACCGGCCGGATTCCCTCGGCCGGTCTGCCGCTTCGCAGGTATTCCGCCCGCAGCGCGACGAGATCCGCCATGGGGTCTCCCGCCGGGGCGACGGCCCCCCCTTCGACTCCGCTTTCTTTGAGCATCGCCCATTCCTCAACTTGCTGGCTCAGGAGTGACCTGCTCTCAACGAGAGGAAACGGCAGTCGTCCGGCGTCCGCGGCGGAATCCTCTCCACCGCCGGTCCGTTCCCGGAGCGGATTGCCATAAGCCAATCGCTCAAGAGCCTTCCGCCCGACACATGGAATCCGATCGCGGACAGCCAGAATGATGCTCGGTCGATTTCGAGCCGCTTGCCCAACGCTCCGGCGATCTCATGGCTCTCCTTCTCTGCGATCAAAAACCGCTCGAAATTGTCGACTGGAGAAAAGTATCGCCCCCTGCGCGGACGCTGGCAACCCCTTTCCTCAACCGGGGAAACGCGGCGAGACAAAATGTCGCTGCAGGCGTCACTCCAAGCAGAGGAGTCTCCCGCATTTTCCCGTGGTGGTCATGATTCTTCCCGTTGAAACAGCACAACCGACGCGGGCGCCATTTCGAGGGACGCTTCTCCCGCAGAATGGATCGCTTCGCTCTCGCCGTTTCCTTCCTCGGAGCGCAGCAGCGGGCGCCACGTCCCCGGCGGCAGCGGCACGTGGACGGTGGCGGGGTGGCCGGCGAAGTGGTACACGGCACAGATCTCGCTCTCCTCGTGCCAGCGGCGGCAGGTGAGTGCCTGCTGAGCTTCGTTCACACCGACCTCCATCTGCTCCTTGCTCAGGCAGGCCAGCGCGGGGATGGACTTCCGCAGGCGGATCAACTCGCCGTACCAGCGGTAGAGCTCCTGGTGCTGCGGCTGATCGTGCGCGTGGCGGTCGAGCCGGGCCGCGTGGAAGGTCGCTTCCTCGTGGGGGGCCGGAATCTGGCCTTCCCAGGCGAAGCGGGTGAATTCCTCCTGCCGGCCGCGCCACACGGCCTCGTTGAGCCGCGCGTCGCCGTGGTCCGTAAAGAAGGGAAAAGGGACCGTCTCGCCGTACTCCTCCCCCATGAAGACCATGGGAACGTAGGGCGAGAGGAGCACCAGCGCCGCTGCCAGCTTCAACTGCTCGAAGGAGACCAGACGGCTCAGCCGCTCGCTGGCCAGGCGGTTGCCCACCTGGTCGTGGTTCTGGGCATAGACGACGAAGCAGGTTGCCGGCACGGCGCGCGAGGAGGCGCCGTGCCGCCGCCCGCGGTAGTGCGAATAATTTCCGGTCAGCGCGAAGCCGTCGCGATAGGCGCGGCCGAGATCCTCGAGGGAGCCGAAGTCGGCGTAATAGCCCTTCCGCTCACCGGTCAGCAGGGCGTGCAGGGCATGGTGGAAGTCGTCGTTCCAGAGGGCGTCGTGCCCGTAGCCGCCCAGGGCGGGCGGCGAGACGTGCCGGGGGTCGTTCTGTGTCGTCTCCGAGACGACATACACCCGCCGCCCCAGCCGCTGGGCCTCGGCGTGGACGGCGGCGGCCAACTCCCGCAATACGGGCCGGGCGGAGTGGTCGAAAATGGCGTGGACCGCATCCAACCGCAGCATATCGATATGGAAATCGCGTATCCAGCTCACCGCGTTGTCGAAGAAAAAGCGGCGGACGTGGTCGCTGCCGGCCCCGTCGAAGTTGACGGCCGAACCCCAGGGTGTGCGGTAGCGGTCGGTGAAGTAGGGGCCGAAATCGCTCAAGTAGTTCCCCTCCGGCCCCAGGTGGTTGTAGACCACGTCCAGGGCCACGGCCATGCCGCGGCGGTGGCAGGCGTCGACGAGTTTGCGCAGCCCCTCGGCGCCACCGTAGGATTCCTGCACGGCGAAGAGGTAGGCACCGTCGTAGCCCCAGTTCCGCGTACCGGGGAACTGGTGGACCGGCATGATTTCGACGGCTGTAACACCGAGTTCCACGAGCCCATCGAGACGGGGGATCACGGCCTCGAAGGTGCCCGCCTCGGTGAAGGTCCCCACGTGCAGCTCGTAGAGGATGTACTGCGCCAGCGGCAGGCCGACCCAGCCCTGGTCGGTCCAGGGGTAGGCATCGTCCACGACCTGCGACGGCCCATGGACGCCCTCGGGCTGATCGCGCGAGGCGGGGTCCGGCCGTTCCGCCTGCCCATCCAGGCGGAAC
>SKOZ01000038.1 GCA_007119795.1 Planctomycetales bacterium
CCCATCGAGCTGACGTACTGACCACCCTCGCCCGGCATCGCCTTCCTCCGGTGGGTCCGCGGCCGGGGGGCGCGTCCCTCGCGCGGCGCGGAGCGTCGCCATAAGGGCGCGGCGGTGCTCGCAAGAATTCAGGCGCGCCCCTCCGCATCGACGCGCTGCGCTGACCACCGATCGCCTCACCGCCCGAGTGGCAGGCGCCGGGGATTGGGCACGGGAGGCATTCTCCTTCCGCCGGACTCGGCGTCGCCGGGCATGGGAGAGATACCGCGCAACGGGAATCGGGCTGGCATTCCGGCTTAGATGTCGTTGGTCGGCGGTGATGACCGGCGGCCTCGGGAGAAGACCGCGGCGGACGGCCTGGGGGTTCAGAGCACCTGCTGGGCGAAGCGGCTGTTCTCGTAGCGCTGGCGGAGGACCTGGCGGGCTTCGGCGGCGCGGTCGCTGCGGCGGACCTCCTCCCAGAGCTCGACGAGGTTGGCGAGCGCCTCGGCGTGGGCCTCGGGGCTGTTGGGAAAGAGGATGTCGACGTGCAGGAAGGCGAGGAGCGCCTCGCTGGTGCGGCCCGCCTTGCGGTGCGCAGTCCCCAGGGCGTTGTAGGCCCGGGCATTGAGCTCGCGGTCCTCGGCGTCGACGCCGTCGAGGAGCTTCTCGACCAGGGCGACGGCCTCGTCGGGCCGATCCTGTTCCGCGAGGGCGCGGGCCCGGCCGAGCGTGGCGGTGGCCCGCTCGGCCTCGAGGGCCTCGTTCTCCCCCTCGACGGCGAGCACGCGGTCGAAGGCGGACAGGGCCTCGTCGGCCCGCCCTTCGGCCAGCAGCGCGCCGGCCGCCGCGACCTCGGCGCGGAGGGAGAGGTCGGGCGAGGGGGCGGCTTCGGCGGCCGCCGCGTAGTAGGTGCGGGCCGCCTCGAAACGCTCCATGGCCACGAGGAGGTCGCCCACGAGGAGATTGCCCTCGATGAAGCGGTAGTGCTGCGGGTTGCGTGTGACGAACTGGGTCATGCGGGTGCCCGCCGCCGCCACGTCGCCCCGGCCTGCCAGTGCCAGCCGGGCGGCGGCCAGGGCGCCGAGATACTCGATCTCCTGGCGGACCTCGGCGCGGCCGATGTTTCCCACGTTCATACCGTCGAGGACCTTGAGGGCCTCCTCGAAGCGGCCGTTGGTCACCGCCGCCCGCGCCGACCTCAACTCGGCGGGCTCGTTGGCGAAGGTGATGGAGACGATCTCGTTGGCCGGGAGGGTCCGGGTCATTCCGGCCCGCTCCACGACCACCTCCTGGGGGCTCATCTGCGTGAGGTTGCCGGTCATCACCGTGCTCGTCGTGCGGACCGAGTCCTGGGCCGCGGCCGCCGCGGCGCCGGCCAGGAGAACGGCCGCCGCCAAGGCGAAGGAGATCCGGTTCATCAGTTGCTCCTCGAAGGTCTCGTGCGGGATGGTTCCCGATTTGGTCTCGGGCAGGAAACTCAGCCCCCCGCCGTGTCGGCCGCCGCGGGGCGCAGGGCGCGAATGCCCTCGGCATCCGTGCCGCGGAGCTGCTGGATGGTCCGCAGCAGGCTGTCGTATTTCTGCTCCCAGGCCGGACCGCCCATCTCCGGGTAGAGGCGGGCGATCACGGCTATGTCGGTCTCCGCCTGGCGAAGGGTCCGCGTCCGCTCGTCGCCGGAGAGGGACAGGGCATACTTCATCCGGCAGAAGGCCATGTTGTAGCGGGCCTCGTGAAAGATGTCGGAGAAGCGGGGGTTGTTGGCCACCGTGGCGGCGGTCCGCGCCCAGCCCCAGACGACGTTCTCCTCGCGGTCGCCCCGGCGGGCCCGCTGCCCGCCGTTGATGGCTTGGAGGAAGCGTTCCGGCCGCTGCTCGCCCCAGGCCTGGTAGGTGTAGGCGGCCTCGACCTGGGCGTCGACCATCATGTTGCGGTGGACGAGGACGTCCACCAGCAGCGCCAGGGCCTCGGGAAACTCCCCCAGCCGGCGCATGGTCCGGGCGAGGCGGACCTGGATCCCCATCAGGGCCACTTCCTGGGGAGCGAACTCGGGATCGGCATCGGCCAGCTCGAGCAGGCGGCGGTAGGTGGCGGCCGCGCGTTCGTAGTAGCCGCGCGCCCTTTCGGGAAGAGCGGCACCGCCGGGGTCGTAAGCCGCCCCGAGACTGTAGAAGGTCTCCGCCACCCAGCCCAGGGAGTTGAAGGTGTTCCCCTCCTCGCGCTCGGAAAGGCGGGTGAGGAAGAGCTCGAAGCCGCGGGTGACCTGGTCGAGCTCCTCGGTCTTCCGTTCCTCGCGGAGGCGCTCGAGCAGCTCCTGCAGCTCGCGGCCGAGCTGGATGTAGATTCGCGTGAGGGTCCGGCTGGCGTCGGCGTCGTCCCGCTCGCCCACCATGGCCTCGAGCGACTCCATGACGGCCTCTGCCTTGTCCAGCTCCTGGACGGCAACGTAGGCACGCAGCGCCGCCTTGTGGGTCTCTTCCCGGAAGTTGCCCTCCCGGGTGGCCGGGTGCTGGCGGGCCACGAGCGTCATGGCGCCGATTTCCGGGTCGTCGAGCCACGCCGCGGCTGCGGCGGGTTGACCGGTGCCGATCTCGATCTGCGCCAGCGCCAGCACCGAAGCGGCCAGCGTGTAGGAGATCGTGCCACCCGCCTCGACGCTGCGGCGCATGCGGGCCACGCCCCCCTCCAGGGCCTCGCGCGCCCGGGTCACAAGCCGGTCGAGATCCTCCTGCGCCGGCCGCTCCTCGGCGGGAAGGACCGCGGAGCGCACGTAGTCGGCCCAGAGCGCCTGACCGATGATCAGTTCCCCTTCGCCGCGGCGGGGGGAGTTCTCCGGGAGCTCGGCCAGGTAGCCATGGGCCGCCGCCAGGTCGCCGTCGGCGAGGACGACGCGGATCAGCGTCAGGTAGGACTCCTCGGCCTCGGGATCGCCGGGCCAGCGGGCGGCGGCGAACTCGCCCAGGTCGACCACGCGGCGGCGGGCGAAGGCCTTCGTCGCCGCGTCGCCCGCCTCGTTGAGCAGCCGTACGTAGCAGGCCAGGGCGATCCGCGCCGCTTGGCGGGCGGCATTGCTGGTGGAATGGCGGCGGGCGAGGTGCTCGCCGAGGACGGCGGCGTCGTAGAGCTCGCCGGAGACGTAATAGAGGTAGGCCAGGTGATAGCGGACGAGATTCCGCTCCTCCAGCGGCACGCTCGCGTCGGCCAGCCGTTCGGCGAGGCGATAGTAGCGGATGGACTCCTCGCGAGCGGCGTCGCGCTGGGCGGCCAACTCGGCAAGCTCGTTCTCTTCGCCGCGGCCGGAATCGACCTCGCGGCGGTACTCGGCGGCCTGCATGCGGTCGAGGGCCTCCCGGCCCCGGTCGCGCGCCTGGGCGAAGGTCGCCGGCTCCGCATCATTCTCGGGAGTGCCGCGGACCAGCAGGGGATCGAGCAAGAGGGCGTCGGCCTTCCGTTTGTGCTCGCCTTCTACACGACTGACCGCTGCCAGCCAGCCGCGGGCCCGGCGGAGCAGGTCGCGGCGTTCGGAGGCTCCCTCGGTGAGGGCCCGAACCTGCTCGAGCGCCGCCTCGCCGGCGAAGTACTGCAGGGCGAGTGCCTCCGCACTGGTGGCGTTGGCGTTGCGCGCGGCCGATTCCCAGGCTTGGAAGCGGCCCACCGTCTCGGCAAATCGCCCCTCCTCGTTGAGCGTCTCCAGGAGGGCCGCCAGGGCCTGGTCCTTGAGGAGGCGGACCCATTCGGGGCTCTCGCCGAGGAGGCTGAACTCCTCGAAGATCTCGATGGCCCGCTCCCGCTCGCCCAGCTTGCGGTAGCAGCGGCCTTCCTGCAGGCGAGCGTAGAGCCCGCCGACCATCTGGCCGTAGCGGCGGTAGGCCTCGTGGTAGGCCTCGGCCGCTGCGCGGAGTGCCGTCCGGCGATCCTCGCTGCCCTCGGGATAGGTGAGGGCGATTTCCAGGGCCACCTCGCCGAGGGAGACGCGGGCGTCGAGCAGGCCCTCCTGGCCCCGCTTGCGGGTCTCGAGTAGGGCCGTCTCCCGCGGACCGATCAGCTCGGGGAGCGACCGCAGGACGGAGACGAAGCGGGCTTCGAGGACCTGGAAGGCCTCCCGCGCCTTCTCGAAGCTCGCCCGCGCCTCGGCCGCAAGCCTCTCGCGCTCCTCCTCGCTGCGACCGGGCCGGTCGCGGGCCTCCATCCGCAGGCGGCCGCGCTGCACGAGGACGTTGGCGAGCTGGGTGCGGGCGGCGTCGGCCTCGGCGTGCTCGGGGTGCTGCTCGAGGAAGCGTTCCAGGTGGTCGCGGGCTTCGTCGAGCCGCCGCTCGCGGACCGAGATCTGGCCGGCCAGCCGGGACTCGAGGATCAGCGTGATCCCGGCCTGGTAATCGATGGTCGCCTCGAGTTCGGGGGGGCAGCGGGGACTGCTCCGCATCTGGTCGAGATACTCGAGGGCCATGTCCGTGTAGCCCCGCTGCCGCAGCCCGTCGAGAAAGACCTGCCAGGTGGGGTCGGCCGACGCCGGGACCGAACCCGAAGCGAGGGCCAGTGCAACGAAGAACGCCGCCGCGCGCGTCGCCGAGAACACCCCTCTCCGGCCAGACCGGACCGCTTCTCCCACGCGCAGGCGGCTGGCGAAGAGCAAACCCATGCCGTCCTCTGCTGTTCATCCGCGAATACCGTGAGGATCACCGAGGGGGACTCGCACGCGCTGCGCGGGCGAGCGCCGAGCCCGCTCCCCGAACGACCCTCCCGAGCACGCAACCCCTCACCCCCAATCATACACCACGGGCGGGGGCTGTCATCGGTGTCCCCCCCCGCGGTAAGGCCGGGCGCTCGCTGCCAACTCCAAGAAAGCCACAAGCTCCGAAAGGCTGGTGCGTGCGGCGATGTCGGCGTCGATCTCTTGCGCCATATTCGCTACGCGGCCGAAGGAAGCCGAGTTCGGGCGGGCACCGGCAAAGGGCGAATCGCGGAGCAGTTCGGCGGTCACGGCGGCCACGGCCGCCTTCTGCCAGGAGGCGGGGGCAGCGTCGGGTGAAAGGGCGAAGTCGCCGCGTTCGATCCTGCGGGCGGCCTCGCGTTGCTTTCCGCTGGCCGGGTCGTGCCAGTTGAGACGGATGTCGGCGACGTTGTCGCGGGCTTCCCCGGCGTGGAGAAACACCTCGAAGAGGCCCGTCTGCGACTGCCCCGCGCTGAGGTCGGCTCCGTATTCTTCGGAGACCAGACCGGCCAGGCCGCCGGCCTCGTGGCCCAGCAGCCGGTAGGCGAAGACCACCTCGGGGTTGAACTGCACGACCAACTGCGCTCCCCCGGCGACGAGCAGCGAGTGGTCGGAGAGCCATTCGCGGAGCGTCCACGCCAGCCGCCCACCGCCGGGAACCCGATGGCTCCTCCCGCCGCCGGCCGAGGCCAGGTCCCGAAGGGTCGGATTCGTGCGGGCCTCGGGGCAAACGTCGATGGTCGTCAGCGCGATTCCCCGGTCCGCAGCATCCGCCAGGAACTTCTCGGCGGCGGTCACCGCGGCCGGTTCGAGATCGACCATTCCCCCGGAGATGAGGACCACCCGGCCCGGTCGCGCCGCGCCCTCGGCCCCCTCCTCGTCGGCGAGCGCCCTCTCGGCGACGGCGTAGGCCGCGCGGAGCCCTTCCCCGAGGTGCGGAACGCCGCCCGTCCTCAGCGACTCGACCGCCGCACGCCAACTGTCGGCGTCCGGCTCCACCGCGTCGAGCACCAGTTCCGCCGTCTCGTGGAAGGTCACCAGGGCGACGCGGTCGCCGGGGACGAAGGCACTCCCCAGGTCGGCCAGGGCGCGGCGGGTCATGGCCCAAGGGATGGGCCGCCCCATGTCGGCGGAGACGTCGACTGCGAGGACGAGAAGGCGCGGATCGCGGGCGGGAACCTCGGCTGGTGCTGTCACGGCAGCTACCTGGAGTAGATGCGTGGGCCGATTCCAGGGAGCCGGGCCGCCCGCTGCAAAGAGCTGCACAGGACCCCCTTCTGGAGCCGGGTAACCCAAGTCCACGCCGGCGAGGATTTCTTCGAGCCGCATCGAATCCGGTGGGGGGAATTCACCCGCCCCCAGGTGTTCTTGCGCGATCTCCCAACTGTGGGGAGCGACGCCGAGAGGCACGACGCATTGCGTCAGCTCGGTATGAAGGGCCGGTGTGACGAAGGGGTGGACCCCTGTCCGCCTTAAGAACAGGTGACTAGCCCACGGGACTAGAGGGAACGATGCCCCCCTAATGGCCAGACCAGGGGCCCGACGAACGTCGGGAAGGGAAGGGCGATCCGGACCGGCAGCCCGCACGTCCCCGCGATACCCCGAATACTCGATGGCAAAGTCACCGGGGACCAAGTCGGCAATCGGGGCGGTGGGCGCCAAGGCGAGGGCATCCCCCGGATCGGCCAAGTGGACTGGCGGGGGCGCGAGCTCGCTGGGGGAGGGTGCGTCGGTCGTGTTGGCCGGAAGAGGGCCGAGAGCGAGCTGAAGATGGTCCTCAGCCAACGCCGACGGCGAAGCCACGGTGACGGCTTGGGCAAGGCCGCCGTTTGTCGCCACATTGGGACGGAAGTCGGCCAGTTGGAGACCGACCACCCCCCAAAGCGCCGCGGTGAGGGCGAGGAACAGCGAAGCCGCCAGGGCGCCGTTGGCCAGGCGCGTCCGCAGGGGGGGGACGCGGGCGATGCGGCCGAGCCGCGTGAGCAGGTCGGGGGGCAGCGGGACGTCGTTAAGCGCGGCATCGACCTCGGCGTCGTCGGCGAGGGGGATGGACCGGAGGCGCCGCATCAGCCCCCGGGGGAGCCACACGTCGCGGACCTCGTTGTCCAACCACTTGTCGAGATGGAAATCCTCCTCAGCCATGGCACCAACACCGCATATCCGCTCGACGACGACGCCCCGCCACTGCCTCGCGCGGCAGGCGCGAAGCTCAAAGCTCCGCCAAGCCGCGCTCACACAAATTGAGGAGCTGTTCGCGAAGCCGCTTGCGGGCTCGGCTGACCCGAGAGAGGATGGTCCCCAAGGGCACTCCCAGCAGGTCGGCGGCCTCCTGGTGGGTCAGCTCGCCGACCACGACCAGCAACAGCGCCTCGCGGAGCTCGTGGGGGAGTCGCTTCAGGGCCCGCTGCATCTGGTCGGTGTACTCCTCGCAGTGCGGGTCGCTTCCTCGCTGGGCAACCTCCGGAGCGACCCCTGTGGAGACCACGGCCACGGGCCGCCGCCGCCAGTAGTCGGCCACCCGCCGCCGGAGAATGGCGACCAGCCAAGCCCGCTCCGTCCGACCGCTGCGGAAGAAGTGACGACTCTTCCACGCCGAGCGGAACGTCTCCTGGACGATGTCCTCCGCTTCATGGCGGTCGCCCAGCAATCGGAACGCAATCCGGTAAAGGACCGTTCCGTGGTCGGCCACCAGGCGGTTGAACGCGCCCCGGGAAAGTGCCACTGCTCGATCCTCGAGGTGATCCCGCAGAGGCCGCCGCACGCGCTCCGCAGGAAGAAGTTCGGGAATCCCGCCGGCGATTATTCCCTCCGCGCTGCTCGCCGGCGAAGACAAGGTCCTTTTGGGCCCGATTATATTCGCAATCGCGCAACGATCCCAGCGTTTTGCGCGGAAATCGACGCCCCTAACCCCCGGTTAGGCCAATCTGGCGTGCACTCCAAGGGGGGATCCCGGGCCGCGATCCCCCCGATCTCCGCTGTTATCTTGCGGTTAGGGAAAACAGGGCGCGCCCCTTGTCGCGCCAGCCAACCCGGTCGCGTGCCGGTGTGGGGGGATCGACTTCCGCGGCGCAGCTCCCTGGACAGTCTGCACCGGGACTGGAGCAGCTAGCTATGCGCCTCGAAGCGGGCGGTGACCGTCGTGGTGATGCCGCCGCGGGCGTGGAAGGCGGCCACGACCGTCATCCGCCGGGGGGCGATGGCGGCCACCAGATCGTCGAGGATGCGGTTGGTGACGTTCTCGTAGAAGATGCCCTCGTTGCGGAACTGCTGCAGGTAGAGCTTCACACTCTTCAGCTCCACGCACCGTGCCTCGGGTACGTAGGTGATGGTAAGCGCGCCGAAGTCCGGCTGGCCGGTCTTCGGGCAGACGGAGGTGAATTCGGGGCAGACGATCTCGATGGTGTAGTCGCGATCGGGATAGCGGTTCTCGAAAGTCTCGAGGATCTCGCGTGTCGGTCCGCTCACAGGGGGCTCGGTTGACTGAGAACGATCGGGAAGAAAAGGGGGAGCCGAAACCCTTAGTCTACATCATGACAGGGAGCGCCTGTCAGGCCGGCGGAGCGGCTTTTTTGCAGTGGCGAGGCTTTGTACGGGGACGCCGGCCGATATGCCATCGCACCCGATGCCCGCGCCCGATTGCCGCGACCTGGCGGGCGGCATACCATTTGCTCGCCGGGGTTGTCCCCCCAGGCAACCGCTTCCCACGCCGGTCCGTGCGGGCGAGGCTTGGGCTGCCAAGGGCAGGCAACGGCCGTTCGGCAGCCGGCTCTCGCCACCAGGCAGGGGAGCGGGGCCGCCCGTTCCCCCCGGCACGAACACGCAACGAGAGAGCGATGGCTGAAGATCCCCGCGGCGAAATCTCCCTGACGCCCCAAGCCGGACTGCATTGCGGCCATTACTTCTACCGCTTCGACCGTTCCCGCCTCAGGAACCTGGCACCCGCCGAGATCAGCGACGGCTGTGCCTGCTTCGCGGCCGTGCTCGAAGCCTCCGATCCGCAGGCCCCCTCGCGGTTGCAGACGTGGCTGGTCGGCGGGCACAAGGCCGACTTCGCCACGATCCTCCTGGATGAAGACCCGCTGAAGATCGACGGTGTCCACCAGCGGTTGATGTCCGGCCCCCTGGGGACGGCCATCCAGGCGGTGTGGTCCTTCGTCTCCATGACGGAGGTTTCCGAATACCTGCCCGACGTTGAAAAATACGGCGAAAGCCTCGCCGCCGAGGGGCTCGACCGCGGCAGCGACGCCTTTCGCGTGAAGCTCGAGCAGTACCGGCGGCGGTACGAGATCATGGTCCGCCAGCGGCTGCAGCCCGATCTGCCCGTCTGGCCGGCGGTTTGCTTCTACCCGATGAACAAGCGGCGGAGCGGCGGCGACAACTGGTTCCGCCTCCCTTTCGAGGAGCGGGAGCGGATGATGGCCGAGCACGGCGCCTCGGGCATGGAGTTCGCCGGCAAGGTGACCCAACTGGTTACCGTGGCCGTGGGGCTCGACGATTGGGAGTGGGGCGTGACCCTCTGGGCCCGCAACCCCCAGTACCTCAAGGATATCGTCTACCGTCTTCGCTTCGACGAGGCCAGCGCCCGCTTCGGCGAATTCGGGCCCTTCTACGTCGGCTACCTGGCCCCACCCCGCGACATCCTTCGCCACTGCCGCGTGGCCTAGGGGACGATGGTGGGCCGTTGCGGGGCCCCCAGGCCGCGGCCGGCTGCGGGGGGGGCGCCCCTCGCAAGCCCCATTTTCCATAAAAAGCTGCGACTTGGCCGAGAGAACCCCTTCCCACCGGCCGCCGGGTCTGCTATAGTTGCATTGCGTAGTGCGAGGCGACGCGAGTTTCAGGAACGTGCACTCGTTTCGCTGCCGTCCGATGTGGCTCTTGGCATCCCCCCTTGAATGCCAACCGGCCGTCGCGGCCTGCTTCGTCACTCGCGTGTTGGGCCGCGACCTTCCCTCGACGATTGGGGATGCAGGGAGAAGGAATCGTGTGCTAAGTGTTTCTTTCTCTCTGCTGAAGGATTTGTGGTATGCCGCAGGGCACAATCAAGAAGTTGGTCGCCGACAAAGGGTTTGGTTTCATCGATGGAGAGCGGGGCGACCTGTTCTTCCACCACTCCGCTGTCGAAGGCACCTCCATCGAGGCGCTTCGCGTCGGTCAGACCGTGACGTATCAGGAAGGCCGCGGCCCGAAGGGCCCCCGCGCCGAGAACGTCACTCCCGTCTGAACGGGCGGTGCCCCCCAGGGGGGGGGCCGTGTCGTACGGTCTTCGGGTCGGTAACGACTCGCCAGTCCGACAACTTCCTGCACTTCCCTCCAAACAGACGGGCTTGTCCTCCCGGCCACATCTGGGAAGCGACCCGTCGTTGGGGGGGCGAGTATCGGCGCAGGCCGCGTCAAACCGCCGCCTGGCCGCTCGTTGACAGGTGACCTATCCGCCCCCGGTTGAGCTGTGGCTTGACCGGGGGCGGATTTTTTTTTGGCCGGCAGGCCGTTTCTGCCGTTCCGCTCGGATGCCAACCCGTCCCAAGCTGCCCGGATGGCAGCCCTGCGCGCCCCACACGAGCCGACCGGCGTTCCGCCGGTTGTCGCAGGCCGCTGCGCGGCATCCTCCGAGCATTGCAGGCGGTGACTTCCCCGGCGAGAATGCCGCTCACATCTGCGGTTGTCTCACCCGTCTCTTTACGGTGCCCCATGACCATGCCACCGCCGAGCGGCAAACGGGTCGTCGCCGACGCCCTCGCGGGGCGCGCCGTTCCCCGCTGCCCCGTCGGCCCCCTCGCCGTGCACTACTGCGCGCGCCGCTGCGGTGTCTCGGTCCGCGAGTACACCACCGACCCCTGCGTGCTGGCCGACTGCGTGCTCCGCTACTACGAGGCTTTCCGGCCCGATGCCGTCTGGATCTCCGCCGACACCTGGGTCACCGCCGAGGCCATGGGCGCCCGCGTGGCCTTCCCGGGCGACGACCAGCCGCTGGGCGGCCGCGGCGAGCCGCTGGTCCGAGGGCCGGCGGACGTCGACCGCATCTCCCCCGCCGATCCGAACTCCCAGGGCCGCATGCCGCTATTGCTCGAGGCCCTCCGTCTCGTCCACCAGGCCATCGGCGAAGAGACCTTCGTCGTCGCCTGTTTCGACCAGTTCCCGTTCTCGCGGGCGACGTCGCTGATGGGGATCGACCGGGCCCTGACGGCCATGATCGACGATCCCCCTTTCCTCGAGGCCCTCATGGAACGGTGCCTGGAGTACGCCGCCGCCTACGCCCGGGCGCTGGCCGAGGCCGGCGCGGCAATGCTCAGCGGGGGCGATTCGCCCGCCGGGCTGATCGGCCCTGGCCGCTACCGCAGCGTGGCACTCCCCTTCGCCCGCCGCCTGGTTGCGGAGCTGAAGACCGCGACCGCGCTGCCCGTCTCGATGCACATCTGCGGCGACGCCACGGGGCTGCTTCCCGACATGGCCGCCACGGGCGCCGACGTCCTCGAGCTCGACCACCAGGTCGACCTCCGCCGCGCCGGCACCGTCCTGGGGCCGGAGGTGGGCATCTGGGGGAACCTCGATCCGGTGGACCTGCTCAGCCGCGGCTCGCCGGACGACGTCCGCCGCGCCGTCCGCGAGGCCCTTTCGGCCGTGGCCGAGAAAGGCCACCGCCGCTTCGTGCTCAGCTCCGGTTGCACGCTCGCCATGGAGACGCCCGCGGAGAACCTCCACGCCCTCTTCGACGAACCCCGCCCCTTCGCCTCCCGGCCCGCGGAAGAGACCGTCGAATAGAGCGCCGCACACGAACACAAGCTGCAGGCGAATCGCGAGCCTGGATGGCCGGGCAACCATTCACAGAAGGAAACCGTGCCCGAGAAAACGGGATGGAACTGCCTCCTTCACGCTCTGTTTTCTCTGTTTTCTCCTGTTCAAGCCCGTTCGTGCCATTCGTGCTCGTTTGTGATTCGTGAATCCGTGAACGGTCACACCGCCAGCAGCAGCGCGACGAGGGCCAGCGTACTGGGCACCAGGATGCAGAGCAGTCCGGCGGAAAGCCGCGGGCGGCGGCGGAGCGCTGACGTGGCGACCAGCAGGCAGACGGCGAAGTTGATCAGGCCCCAGAGGCCAAGGGCGACCAGGTTGTGGCTGAGCACGAAATGGGCGAAACCGTGCTGTGGGAAGGTCAAGCCCGCATGGACCACAGGAACGGCGAGCACGGCCGCGAGCAGCCCCAGCAGCCACAGCCGCCTGCGGACGACCAGCCCGCCCACGGCTGCCACCGAGAGGACCGCCAAGGTCCAGCCACCGCCATAGGCCAGAATCGTTCGCCACGAGACAGCATGGACTGGCAACTCGAGAGTAGTCGGCGTGACCACACTCTCGTCCCAACCAACCAGGTCGATCGAGACGCGCGCCGTACCACTGCCGACGTCGAAGGGGACTCGACACGAGCCCCAGATGATGCTCCCCGCTCATCCATGCTCTCGCAGCTCGACGCGGCGGCGGATCGGCGCGCCGCCCGGCCGCCGCGGGGGAAACTCGATATCGGCTACGGCATAGGGCCCCTTGATTCGAGCAAAACTGGTCCTGACGGTGGAATCGATTCCCGGCGTGATCATCCGTGCGCTGAGTTGCGACGGCTCTCCCCCGCGGAACTGGTCGGCAGAGAAATCCTCCTCCAGGATCGCCTCGACCGGCCCCAGGAACCAGACCACGGGGGCGTCCTCGGGCCGCTCAGTAAAGGCCATCCTGCTATCTTGACCCCATAGAGAAACTCGGAAGGGCCGTTCCCAGAATCGCCCCCAATGGGGATCGTCGCGGTATTCGTCGCGCGGCTGAAGCTGCGTGACGATCATCCCTTTCACTATGGGGACGCAAGACAGAACGGGGGCCTGTTCGGTGGAGAGACTGAAGAATCGCTGATACTCCATTTCCGGGCGGACTTCCGGCCGGTAGTACGCGTAACGGGCCTCGATGCGTTCGCCGGGATCGGTCAGATCGCCGTTGCCGTTGCGGTCGATGTAGAGGACGTCGCCGTCGAGGACCAGCCAGACGCGGGTCTCCGCTTGCGGTCCGAAGACGAGCAGGCAATAGAGGGGCGTCTCCGACTCGTAGACCGGCTCGCGCAGCGGCCGCCGATCGGGACCGACCAGCTCGGCCAGCGGCGCGGGCCCGGCCAAGAGAACCAGCGAAACGAGCTGGCCCATAAGCAGCGGCGTCGTGAGCATCGGCAGACCTCCCCTGGAATCGTCCGCGCACTTCCCAGCGGCACCCTACCGCGCCGCCCGCCACACCGTCAACCGCCGGCCACCGAAACACCCTTCCTAACCCCCCAACCCTTTCCCAAATCGAGAGGGGCAGAGGCGGAGAGGGGAGGACTACCTTCGCCAATCCGCGCGTAACACTGACAACGAACTACTGGCCATCATCGATCACTATTCGGCGTTGCCCGGCCGGCGCCTTCCGCATTCCCAGGAAGTCTGGGTAGCTGCTCCATCGAACACGCGCCATCCGCATCGCAAGACAACGCGGCCGAACAGCTCGAACCAGTGCTGCCGGTCGCGGTCGTCGCGCACCATGACCCGCCGCCGCCAGCCGCGGCTGGTCACATGATACAGGCCGTCCTCGATATTCAATTGTTGGCCGGTTCAGGAGCACTTACGCGTACCAAGCATTGAGCCACCGCAAAGTCCTCCCATATGGTGCGAAAGCTGTCTTCACCGAGCAAGCCGAGCTGGTATATCGCTGTTATCTGGAAGGAATCCGGCTCACTGAACTTGAACCAGTCTGTCAAGAGGACCCCCTTGGTGAAGACATCACCCGGGCCGAGCCTCTTGATGCCTGCAAGGCCACCGAGGTTGGTGGGATCGCCTGTGTCAGGTAAAGCTCGCCCAGAACCTGCATTGCTGAACGCGATGAACGAAAACTGGTTGTTGCGTGGGCCCCGCTGCTGGCCGCCATCGAAGAAGCTGACCGTCGTCTCGCCGACATTCTTGATGGTCATCACCAGCGTCACGGCCTCGCCAGGGCGATAGCTTGGTTGCTCCGGTTCCACCGTCACCAGCAACTCGTGGCCGGGGTGCTTGCGAAGTTGCAGCTCGATCCCCAGTGCCTCGGCGATCGTCTTGCCGGCTTTCTCGCCCGCTACCATGCAGCCTATTTCAAGTGAACCGTCCTCACGCCGATCCGAATGACTCGATACGGGCATGCATAGACCAGCCACAACCACCGCGAAGCGCCCCTTGTCTTCCCCCTTGGGTATCGGGCCCGCCTTCAACGACAAACGATAGAGGCTATTGTCGTTAGCCACGGACAGAAGCGATGCTTCGCTCAGGTTCTCCGAAAGGAAATCGCTTAAGCGGACCTCACCGCCCGTGGCTGTGTCAGAACGCTGTACAACCTGGCCGGTCTCATCGTCCGATATCCGGTAGAGGCCTGTCCGGAGATCGTCGGCGCTCGCCGTTAGTACGGATAGGGCGAGAACCGCTAGCGCGACGCAGCACCTCACGATATTCATCTGGTGGTCTCCTTTTTGAAGTCCTTGCTGGTTCCGAAGTAATAGAAGAAATCGGCAGAGTTGACCCAGTAGCCGTGCACCCGGTCGGGTCGATTGGCCAGCTCGACCAGGGCGGCGCGGGCCCGGCCAAGAGGGCCAGCGAAACGAGCTGGCCCATAAGCAGCGGCGTCGTGAGCATCGGCAGATCTCCCCTGGAACCGTCCGCGCACTCCCCAGCGGCACCCTACCGCCTCACCCGCCACACCGTCAACCGCCGGCCACCGAAGGCCTGCTCCCACACCCTTCCTCACCCCAACCCTCTCCCAAAAGTAAGGGAGAGTCTCTGCCTTCATCTTTCCCCCTTCCCCCTTCACCCTTCACCCTTCCCTTCCTTCGCAGCCTTCTCGGCGAAGGTCTCCAGCTCGCTGTGGAGCATCTTCAGCAGCGCGTGGAGGAAGGCCACGACCATCGGGCCGACGAAGATGCCGATGGGCCCCAGGGCCTGCACCCCCCCCAGCACGCTCAGCAGGGCCAGGAGGGGGTGGAGGTTCGACTGCCCGTGGAGGATCACGGGCTTGATGATGTTGTCCACGGTGGAGACGATCGAGGCCCCGTAGACGGCGAGGATCACCGCGGCCACGGGGCGGTCGGCGTAGAAGAAGAGCCAGAGGCTCACCGGCAGCCAGACGGCGACGGCGCCGACGAAGGGAATCATCGCCAGGAGCATCGTCAGGGCCATGAGGAGGAAGACGGCATTGATTCCCGCGAAGAAGAAGCCGATGCCCGCCAGCAGGCCCTGGGCGATGGCGGCCAGCACGGCGGCCAGCACCACCGCGCGGCTGATGCGGCCGAACTCGGCGACCAGCTCCTCGAGGTAGCGGTTGTCGAGGGGAATGAGGTTCATGGCCGTCCGCAGCATCCGCCGGCCGTCGGCGAAGAAATAGAAAAGCGAGACGATGAGCACGAAGAGCCCGATGACGAGATGGCCGAGGAACTGGGTGGTCGAGAGGGCCAGCGGGGCGAGGAACTCCTGGGCCCGGGTGCGGACGATCTCCTGGCTGGCCTCGGGCGTGAGGCCGAAATAGCCGCCCACGCGGGCGAAGAGCTTGGCCGCGGCCCTTTGCAGGAGGACGACGTCGGAGACCTCCTGATCGTCCAGGTCGGTGTGGAAGGCCACCTCGGCAAGCCCCTCGGACGAGGGTGTGGCACCGGCATGCAACTGCTCGGCGGAGGCGGGGGTTTCGCCCTGCGGAGCGATCGGCAATTCCGATAACGGTGGCGCGGCGGCCGGCGAACCGGCGTCGGCAGGCGGGGGCGTCGCCATCTCCTCCTGCTGTGAAAGGCCCACGTTGCGGACGATCTGCTTGTAGACCACGATCCCCTCGCGGGCGGCCTGGAAGAGAATCCCGAGCATGGGCACGAGGAAGATCAGCAGGATGGCGAGTGTCGTCAGCCCCGCCGCGAGGTGCTCGCGCCCCGCGCACCGCTCGAGGATGCGGCGGTGCAGGGGGGCGAAAATGACCACCAGGAGCACCGCCAGGAAGACGGGAAGGAGAAAATTGGCCATCACCCGGAAAAAGAGGAAGGTGATGGCCAGCAGGATCGCCACCAGGACAGCAAACGAGACGAATCGCGCCACGGCCGGACCCCTGGAAAGGAACGTCGGGAGCGGGTCGGCCCCCGCCGGCCGACGCCGATGCCGCCCATTATAACGGTGGAGTCCGGTGGGAGCATCATACTCTCGGCCCGTGTAGAGGGCGGCGAAGCCGTACTGCGAGCTGGCACGCGGGGTGAACGTGGCGGAGAGGAAGAAGGGGGTGCCGTAGGGGGTGTAGGCGTAGCGCTCTTGGATGGCGCCGGTAGGGTCGGCGACGGCGGTGACGTTCCAGTTGGCGTCCTGGAGGGCGAAGAGGCGCTCGTCGAGGGCGTAAAGTACGCCGCACAGGCCTCTGTGCGGTGCTGCGCATCGCAGGACCAACCATTGCGTGATGGGGGTGGCGCACGAGCGGGCCGCGGGTTGGAAGGGCTTTTCTCGGCCGCGCACGGCACCGGGGGCCTGTGCCGCGTACTAACCATGGTACGCCGCACAGGCCTCTGTGCGGTGCTGCGCATCGCAGGACACTCCATTGCGAGGGGCGGAGGGCGCACGAGAGGGC
>SKOZ01000071.1 GCA_007119795.1 Planctomycetales bacterium
AGTACACCCCAGTGGGCTCGAACCACTAACCTTCGGTTCCGTAGACCGATGCTCTATCCAATTGAGCTAGGGGTGCAACAGATGGGGAGGATGACCTCAACCACCCGACACAACGATATAGTCTAACAAACTGGTGGATCGCGGCAAGGGCGGAGAACCGTGGAGCGTTCGTGGTGACGTTGGGGGGATGGCAGCGTCCGCCGTTTTTTTCCCCCCAGCAAGTTGCGTATTTCGTCATCGGCCTAGTACGATTCCGAAATCGAGGGCTTCTTGGCGAGCACAAAGCCGCCGACTCGTCGTGCTTGTCGTGGGCCGGGGCTGAGCGGTGCCCCCACAAAGGCAGGGTGCCCGAAGAGCCCCGGGGCTCCGTGTCGAAGAGGATGGGAGGCTGGCAGATTCCGATGCCCCAGACGATCACTTCGATCTTCGCGGGGGCCAGGCAACGTGCCGGCTCACGGGCCGTGCGCCATGCCTGGACACGGGGCGTGATTGCGATAGACTGTCCGAACGGTGGGGGTGGTGTGGAGGCCCCTTCCGGCCCTCATCCGGCCATTCCGCCGACAACCCGGTGTGACCATTTCCCGTATTCATTAGGCGTCCCCATGACCCAGCGCGTCTATAACTTCTCGCCCGGCCCGGCCATGTTACCCCTCCCTGCCTTGGAGGAGGCCCAGCGTGACCTCCTCGCACTCCCGGGAGCGGGGATCTCGATTCTGGAGATCAGTCACCGCAGCAAGCAGTTTCAGGCGATCATCGAGGCGGCTGAGGCCAATCTTCGCACTCTCCTGGCGATTCCGGACGACTACTCGGTCCTATTCCTCCAAGGAGGGGCTCTCCTCCAGTTTGGCATGGTGGCCATGAACCTCCTCCGCGGCGAAGGCACGACAGCCGACTACATCGTCTCGGGATCGTGGAGCAAGAAGGCGGTGGCCGAGGCCCAGACCCAGGGGAAGGTCCGCGTTGTCTGGGACGGCAAGCCGGAGAACTACAGCCGCGCCCCGGTGCGGAGCGAGTACGAACTCGCTCCGGCGGCAGCCTACGCCTACATCGCCTCGAACGAGACCATCCAGGGCGTTCAGTTCGCCGAGATTCCCGATACCGGCGCCGTCCCACTCGTTTGTGATGCCTCTTCGGAACTGCTCAGCCGGCCGGTGCCCGTGGAGCGGTTCGGCATTCTGTTCGCCTGCGCCCAGAAGAACGTCGGTCCCGCGGGCGTGACGGTGGTGGTTATTCGCAACGACCTCCTGGAACGTTCGTCGGACGACCTCCCCTCGATGGTCAACTACCGGGTGCTGGCGGAAGGGAAATCGCTGCTGAACACGCCTCCGGTCTTCTCGATCTACTTCGTCAAGCTGGTAACGGAGTGGGTGCAGCGGGAGTTCGGCGACCTGCCGGCGCTGGCGGCGCACAACCGTGCCAAGGCCGACCTGCTCTACCGGGCAATCGATTCCTCGGGGGGGTTCTACGAACCCCACGTAACCCAGCCGGCAAGCCGCTCGGTGATGAACGTCCCCTTCCGCCTTGCCGACGACGCCTTGACGGCCGATTTCCTCGCGCAGGCTGCCCAAAAGGGGCTTTGCGAGCTCAAGGGACACCGTTCCGTAGGGGGCTGCCGGGCTTCGATCTACAATGCCATGCCCTTCGAGGGAGTGAAGATGCTGGCCGAATTCATGGCTGACTTCGCCGCCCGCAGGGGCTGAGTTGGAAAGGAGTTCATCCCGTGCGAGTGCTCGTGAGCGGCGGCAGTGGACTGATCGGCTCGGCGCTGCGCGAGGCGCTCGAGCGGGCCGGTCAGGAAGTGGTCCGCCTGCGGCACGCCCCCGGCGTCGCTGCCGAGGACCTGGCAGGCCAGGCTCGGCCCGGTGAAGTCCTCTGGAACTGGGAGGCCGGGGCCATCGACGCAACGGCGTTGAGGGACTTCGATGCCGTCGTGCACCTCGCCGGGGAGAATGTCGCCGGCCGCTGGACCGCCCGGCGGAAGGCCCGCATCCGCGACAGCCGGGTGATCGGCACCCGGATGCTCGCCGATACCCTGAGCCGCCTGGATGGCAAGCCCGGCGTCCTGGTGACTGCCTCGGGAATCAACTACTACGGCAACCGCGGTGCCGAGGAGCTCGACGAGTCGAGCCCGCCTGGAGGAGGCTTCCTCGCGGACGTCTGCCGCGATTGGGAGGGCGCGACGGAGCCGGCGGCCCGGGCGGGCATCCGCGTGGTCCACACGCGCTTCGGCATGGTCCTCTCCTCCCGGGGAGGCGCCTTGGGCAAGATGCTGCCGCTCTTTCGCAAGGGACTGGGCGGCAAGTTGGGTAGCGGACGGCAATACGTCAGTTGGGTGAGTCTCCGCGATGCAGTCCGCACCATCCGCTTCCTCTTCGAACACGAGGACATCTCCGGGCCGGTGAACGTCACCGCCCCCCAGCCGGTGACGAACCGCGATCTGACCGACTCGCTGGCCCGCGTCCTGAAGCGGCCCGCGTTCCTGCCGGCTCCGGCATTCGCCCTCCGGTTGACCCTCGGCCAGATGGCCGACGAGATGCTCCTCGCCAGCATGCGTGTCCTCCCCCGTCGCTTGCGCGACGCCGGTTTCGTCTTCAAAGATGCCTTCATCGACAAGGCCCTGACGCGGGCGATCAAGCGCGAAAAACCCGTGCAGGCTGATGGGTGAGCCTTCGCGCTCCCGGGATTTTCTGCATGTTGCTCTTCGATACCCACGTCCACCTCGACGACGAGGCATTCGATCCGGACCGGGACGACGTGGTGGATCGTGCCCGCCAACAGGGGGTGTGTACGCTCCTTTGTGTGGGTATTTCGGCCGCCAGCAGCGAGACCGCCGTCCGTCTTGCCGAGCGCTACGGAGGGGTCTACGCGGCGGTGGGCATCCAGCCGAATTACGCAATCGAAGCGGGCAGGGACGACTGGGAACGCATCGTCGCTCTGGCCGATCACCCCCGCGTGGTGGCCCTGGGCGAGACCGGCCTGGACCGTCATTGGGACTTCACTCCCTTCGCCTTGCAGGAGGACTATTTCGACCGCCACCTGCGCCTGGCCCAATTCCGCGGACTCCCCTTGGTCGTCCACTGCCGCGATTGCGAGAGCGACGTGCTGCGGATGCTCGGCGATGCGGCGATGCGCGGCCCGCTGCGGGGGGTGATGCACGCCTTCAGCGGCACGCAGGAGACGGCGGAGGCCTGCCTTGAAATGGGGTTTTTCCTCAGCTTTGCGGGCATGGTGACCTACACGAACAAGGGCCTCCGGCCCCTGCGGGCGATTGCTGCCGCCGTTCCTGCGGACCGGCTGCTCATCGAGACCGACAGCCCCTATCTCGTGCCCCACCCCCTCCGCGGCAAGGAGAAGCGGAACGAGCCCGCCCGGCTCGCGCTCACGGCCGCCTCTCTGTCCGAACTCCGCGGGGTCGCCCCCGAACAGCTTGCCACCGAGACCACGGCGAACGCGGAGCGGCTCTTCGCCATCCGGTGAAGGCTAGCGGCGGCGGATTTCCAGCAGGACGCTCTGCGCGCCGGTACCGGGAGTGGCGTAGACCTTGCGCCGCCGCAGGGCCAGGCCGTGCATCAGGCCGCGGTGGCGGGCCTCGCCGCGCTCCTCGACCCAACCGGGCCCTTTGAGGACGAGGAGCCGATCGAAGGCGTCGCATCGCGGGCGGAACCAGGTGAGCAACTTGGGCAGGGGGGCCACGGCCCGCACCAGCAGCGTGTCGAAGCCGTCCCCCGGCGCTGCCTCAGGCTTGCCCGCCGAGCGACCGCTCTCGGCCGGGGGAACGGCCCGCCCGGCGGGAGACGGGGGTGCAGCGAGCCGGTCGTCGAGGAGCGCCTCGGCCCGCCCGTGATAGACGGCTGCCGATAGAGCGAGATCTCGCACGATGGCTTCAACCGCTCGGGCCTTCTTGCCCACGGATTCAGAGAGCGTCACCCTGAGGTCGGGCCGCACGATCGCCAGCACCACACCCGGTACGCCCCCGCCCGTTCCCACGTCGAGGACCCGCTCCCCCTCCTCGAGCAGTTCCGCAAAGGCCAGGCTGTCGACGAGGTCACGGGCCACGAAGCGGTCGTAGTCGGTGTGCCGCGTGAGATTGAGCCGGGTATTCCACTCCCAGAGAAGCCGGCAATAGCGAGCCAGGGCATCGACCTGCGGCGGCGGCAGGACGATGCCGAAGTGCTCGAGCGCGGCGGGCAGAGAAGGTGATGAAGCAGGCTCGCTCACGTTCCAGCACAGGGAAGGAACACAGGGGGGGCCGCCATTGCCCCCCGACGGCGGCAAGGCTACCATGGCGCAACATCGAAGCGTTTCATTGGACCGGCAGCAGACCGAGGCGTCAAGCCACCACCCCCGTCCCTCCTCACGGCTCGCATGCTCGACCGCGAAGAATTCGTCGAACAAGCCTACTTCTTCCGCGCCCTCGGCGAGCGGATGCAATTGGGGCACTCGACCCAGGAGCTGCTGCACGCCATCCGCCAGGAGATCCTCTCCACCACAAAGTTGCCCTTGGCCCTCGGGTATATGGCCGACGAGCTCAGGCACACCGGCGGCTTCGCCACGGCCATGCAGCGGATGGGGCATTACTTCACACCATTCCAGACCTTCGTGGTCGCCCAGGCGGAAAAGGCGGAGGGGCGGTTCGACTTCCGCGTTGCCCTGGAAATCCTCCAACGCGAGGCCGAGTACCGGGCCCGGGGCGCCACGCCCCAGGGACTCTTCTTCTATCAATTCGAATCCCTCTGCCGTAACCGGCTGGGGTACGACCGCGGGCTGGCTGCCGTGGCGGCCGACCCGATCTACGACGCGGGTTGGCGGGAATGGATCGACACGGTCCGCCGCCAGGTGGGCATCGTCGATTTCGCCGACATGATCTACGTGCGTAGTGAGTTCTACCGCCGGACAGGGGGCGAGGAGGCGACCGCCGGCAAGGCCATCCTCTTTGGCGAAAAGGAGGGGAAGATCGCCCTGGCCAACCGCCGCAAGGACCCGCTCTATCTCTTCTCCGCTCTACAGCGCCACCTGGGCTACCCCAGCGTTCCCCGCCCCAAGAAAGCCGAAGAGAACGTCGCCCAGCAGTTCCGCCTACTCGGCCGCCGCGTCGAGCGGCTGGAGACGCGCATCAAGCTGCTCGAGGAAGAGCTCCGGGGGGGGATCAATCTCAGCCGCTTCGTGGTGGACCCGAAGAATCCTCCGAAGGCTTCGTGAACCGAGGGCAGCCCCTCATGGAGTGCGCCGCGCGGGCTCCCGGTGCCGCGTGCACGTCCACCCTCCAGCCAGACCGCCGCAAAGTCACCCGGAACGTCGCCGTAATGGTTACCGTAAGCCGGCCAGCGCCGCAATCAGGGCCAGCAGGCCGAGGACCATCGCCAGGGCGTAGAACGGGATCAGGCCGGTCGACAAGGGCCTCAGCAGGGCACCGAGGACGGCAGGCAGGCGGGCCGGGGCGGTGAGGAGTCGATCGAGCACGGAGTCGTCGAGCCAATGGCACAGCCGCCCCAGTGCGGCCAGCGGCCGGATGGAGACCGGCCGGGTGAGGCCGTCGATCGTGCGTCGGCCTGCGGACGGGGCGGCGAAGGCCGTCGTCCCGGCCCGGGGCGCGCGGTCTTGCCCGCGGCCCAAGGGGCCTTCCACAAAGCGGTGCCACCCGAACGCCAGGCCGATGCCTGCGAGCGTGGCCGCCGTGCTCGCCAGGGCAACGCCGGGAAGACCGCTGCCCGCGGCATCGCAGGGCTGACAGCCCCCGGCCGTTTCCACCCATGCCAGAGAGGGAGTCCTGGCAAGGAAGTCCAAGAGAGCGTTGCCCGCTTCGAGGTATCCGCCGAGCAACAGCACACAGACGGCGAGCACGGCCAGCGGGCCGGTCATCACCAGTGGGACCTCGCTGAGGCGGCGCCCGGCCTCATGGCCTATCCGCGTCTGGCCGCGGAAGACAAGCAAGTAGACGCGGAATGAATAGGCCGCCGTGAGCAGCGCCGTGAGCAGTACCGCCGCGAACGGCACCCCCCAGAGTCCCATCCCCTCACCTTCGCCCGCCCCGGTCAAAGCGAGCAGGACACGGTTCCTGCTCCAGAAGCCGGTGAAGGGGACCACGCCTGCCACCGCCAGGCAGCCGAAGAGAAACGTCCAGTGCGTGTGCGGCAGGCGGTGCGCCAGGCCCCCAAGCTGCCTCACGTCGACGATTCCCGCCGTGGCGTACGCCACGTTGCCGGCGCCGAGGAACAGGACAGCCATGGAGAAGGCGTGCCCGACCAGGTGGAACACGGCCGCCCCCAGAGCGGCGACGGTCCCCACGCTCAGGGCGAGGAATGCATGACCGGCCTGGCTGATCGCCGCGTAGGCCAGGATCCGCTTCAGGTCGGTTTGCACCAAGGCAGCCGCCGCCGCCAGCAGCGCGGTGCCTCCCCCGACGACGGCCAAGACCTGCGTGGCCTCGGTCGAAGCGACGAGCAGCGTCATGCAGCGGGCCAGCAGGTAGACGCCGGCGGCGACTCCCGCCGCTCCTTGGATGAGCGCGCTGGCCGGCGGGGGGGCTACTGCGGCGTCGGCGAGCCAGCCGTGCAGCGGAACCTGCGCGCCGCAGCTGCCAGCGGCGACGAGCAGTGCTAGAGCGATGATCGCGGCCAAGCCGCTGCCGGCGTAGCCCTCCGTCAGGGCCGCCGGTGCCTGCCCCAGCACACCGGGGACAGCCGCGCCGCCGACCACGGTATCGTGGAAGCTCAGCGTACCGAAGGTCGTCCAGATCAGCAGGATCCCCGCGGCGAGCGCCCCGGCGCTGACGCGGTGGGCGAGCAGCGCCTTGCGCGCCGCCGCGACAGCCGCCGGGTGGTCGTGCCGGAAGGCGATCAGGAGATAGGCAAAATGCCCCGCGGCTTCCCAGAAGATGTACAGGAGCAGAAAGTTGCTCGCCGCAGCAAGCATGAGCGTTGCGAAGACGAGGAGGCTCAAGGTGGTGTAGAACCGCCAGGAGCCGGCCTCCCCGCGCAGGAAGCCGACCGAGTAGATCGCAACCGGCAGGGCCACTGCTGTCACCGTGAGGAGCATCGCCGCCGTGAGGGGATCGGCCCGCAATGCTATCTCAACCGCCAGGTTCCGTCCGCCGGCAAAGGAAGGGAAGGCTCCTTCGACCACCAGCCAGCGTCCCAGGGTGACGACCCGTTCGTACCCCGCCGTTCCGGTTGCATCGTGTGCCTGGCGGGCAACTTCGATCGCGAGAGCGCCGCTCGCCAACAGGGCCGCGGAGAGCCCCGCGACCATCGGCCAGTGAGTCCGCGGCCCGAGCAACCGCGGCCCGAGGAGCGTCGTGGCGGCGGCCGCCGCCAGCGGCAGTGCGGGCACGAGAACCAGCAGCAGGGCGATGCTATCCATTTGGCTCGCCCAGCTCCTGGTAGGTGGCCACGTCGAGGCTGGAGGTGTGGCGATGGGCCGCCAGGGCCAAGACCAGCGCGAGTGCGGTGTGGAAGACCGTCGCGGCCATAGCAACCACAGCGAGCATCTCACCGCCTCGGTCCTCGTGCAGGGTGCCGAAGGCCACTAGGCTCAGGATCGCGCCCAGGAGGAAGAGGCCCAGGGCGAAGAAGGAGACCAAGAGGTTTCGCCGAGCGAGGATACCCGTAAGCCCGATGCCCGAGAGCAAGGCGCCGACGACCAGCAGACGGTTTGCCAAGGCGAGCTCGCCGGGATCCGTCGCGCCCCTGCTACGGAGGGCGGCAGTGGTCGAGAGGGCCACGAGGCTTGCGAATACCGTGGCCGCCGCCGCCGAAAGGGCCGGTTCCCAACAGGCGCCGGCATCCAGGACATTGCCCTTCGCTTCCCTGCGGAGGAACACGAAGAGCAGCGCCGCCAGGAGAGCCCAGGCGAAGACGACGCTCCCAGCCGCGGCGGCCGCTGGCGCCCGCGCGAAAAGAACCAGTCCGGCATGGCCGACCACGGCCGGTACGAGCCAAGCCGCCGAGCCCGTCAGCTTTCGCGCAGCGACGGTCCCCACGGCACCCGCCACCGTTGCAGCGACGAGAACGAGCACAGCGGCATCCGTCGCCAGCGTGCCGGTCCGCGGCATGTGCGCAGCTCCCAAGGTGAAAGCCACCGCTAAGAGGGCGGCCCCCATACAGCGCCGGCCGTTTCCCCTTCCCGGCAATACGAGCCACATTCCCACAGTCCAGAGGACGACGGTAAGGAACATCAGCCGGGGCACATCGGTCATGGCGAGGGTGCCGGGAGGACGCCATCACGGGTAATCGTTACGCGGGCCGGTCCTGGATACCAGGCCATCGACGGGGGACTTGGACCCACGCGCGCAAAGCTCGCGCACGACATACAAACAAGCCTCGGTCGGAGTGGCACGGACCTGATGCCGGGAGCGCAAAAAAGAGCCCTTCGTAGGCGGGGCAGGGACCTACGAAGGGCAGTGTCGGTGAGGGTTTCCCCTCACGCACTGACTGATTATCGGCCAGAGATGGCCTCGATACAACTGCTCTTTCGGGGGGTTTTTGAGGAGGTTCTTTCCCCAACTCCAGCACGGCGCAAAAAAAGAGCCCTTCGTAGGCGGGGCAGGGACCTACGAAGGGCAGTGTCGGTGAGGGTTTCCCCTCACGCACTATTAATTATCGGCCGACCACGCCCGTCGCACAACTGCCCTTTCGGGGGGTTTTGGATAGGATTGTCTGCCCTTCACCTTCAACGACCGACCGGGTAGGGGAGTTTTCCTTTACTAACCTCCTGCCCAGTCGTGTTTCATGCCGGGCAGCTATTGCGTAAACCATTTGTTTTCAGATACTTGAACCGTTATCTCGACACTGTGGAGATGACCGTGGGCCGGCGGCGTTTCCGAGGGGGGGAGAAGGTATCCTGTGCGGAGTCTTTCCGAATCCTGGTGAGGTCGATGGACGATTTGGCAGCGTTCTTGTGCGAGCTAGTGGCTACTCCCAGTGTTAACCCCATGGGACGCAGCGATTGTGCGGGCGAGGCCTGGGCCCTCGAGACGCGGCTTACCGATCTGCTGGTCGCCCGCTGCGAGAGGCTCCCCGGTTGCCGCCTTGCCCGCCAGCCGGTGGCACCTGGGCGGGAGAATCTTCTCGTCTGCCTCGAAGGGGAACCGGCTCCGGGGGAAGGCGATGCCGTGATCCTTTTCGACGCACACCAGGACACCGTCCCCATCGACGGCATGACCATCGAGCCCTTTGTGCCGCACATTGACGGGGGTCGCCTCTATGGTCGGGGTGCCTGCGATACGAAGGGGGGGATGGTGGCGATGATGGCTGCGGTGAGTCGCCTCGCCCGCGAGCGTCCCGTTCCCCGGCCGACGGTCGTGCTGGCCTTTCCGGTCGACGAGGAGCACGGCTTCAGCGGCGTGAAGGCCCTGACGCGGTTGTGGAGTGAGGACGCCGCGGACGGCGGCCTCTTGCCCCGGCGACCCGATGCAGCCGTGGTCGCCGAGCCCACCAGCCTCCGGATCGTCGTCGCGCACAAGGGCGTGGTCCGCTGGCGGTGCAATAGCCTGGGGCGGGCCGCCCACGCCGCCGCCCCGTCGACCGGCGAGAACGCCATCTACCGGATGGGGCACCTTCTGGCGGTACTCGAATCGTATGCCGACCAAGTCAGCATCGAATCGACCCATCCGCGATGCGGCGGTGCCACGCTGAGCGTGGGGACGATTCGGGGGGGGGTAAGCGTGAACACCGTCCCCGACCGCTGTACGATCGAGATCGACCGCCGCCTCGTCCCCGGCGAATCCCCCGAGGAGGCCCGCCAAGCGGCTGTGGACTCCCTCGCCGAGCGGGGCTTTAGGTCTCCGCAGGTGGAGCACGACCCGCCGTGGATGTATGCCCCGGCGCTGACCGACGAGACGAACGGCCTGCTCGCGGAGGGACTTGCCGCCGCCGTCCGCAGCGTCGAGGGGGAGGCCATCGTCGAGGGCGTTCCCTACGCCACGGACGCCGCCTGGCTCGCCGCCGCCGGCGTCCCGGCCGTCGTCTTCGGCCCCGGCTCGATCGCCCAGGCCCACACCCGCGACGAGTGGATCGAGCTCGCCCAGGTCGAGCGGGCGGCCGAGATCCTCTACCGGTTCATCACCACCTCCCCCCTTGGGGTCCAGCCGGGGGGAGGGGGAGGACGGTGAAAGAAACAGGGAGAAGAGGCGACGCGCCCGATGCGGATCACACCGTTCGTCATGCGGCCGCAAAGGGGTGGTCGACATCGCAATGGCGGTCTCGGCGCGTCTCCTCTTCTCCCGGTCTTCTCTTCTGTTTCGTCACCGTGGTTCCTGCATCTCCTGCAGGCCGCTGACAGTGCCGGGGAGGGAGAGGGCGAAGTCGGCGCCGAAGGCCTTTGAAGGCGTAGCGAAGCCCGGTTGAAAGTCGCCGAGAAGCGTCCGCTCAACGGCGGCGAGTGCGGCGAGCACGGTCACCTCGTATCCCTCGGGAGTATGCAGCGTTCCCTCGACACTTTGGTCCTCGGCATCACGGACGCGCCCCCAAAGGAAAGCGCCCGGCGGGCGTTTGGCTGCGGGTTGCCCGCCGGCGAACCACCGCAATAACGGCCGGACCCATGGCACCGGCAGCAGCCGGAGTGCTCTTAACAGCGGCCGCGTCAGTCGCAGGAGGTTGACCTGCCGCCGCGGCATGACCATGTAGACCTCGATGTTGCCGATGCCCGTCGAGTACCAGGCAGTGGCGACGTCGGGCGAGGGGATAATCGCTGCGCTGCGCGGCCCGTCAGGGAACGTTATCTCGCGGGTCTTCCAGGCCAGCGGCACCCGCTCGAGCCGCCCCCCGACCCGCACGCAGCCCCCCTTGGGTATCTGCTCGAGCACCGTCCGGGCCGTGCCCGCGCTCACCGTTCCCACCCCGGAGACGGCCAGCTCGAGATGGGTGGCCGCGGGCATTCTGGCGGCGAGCATGGCCGCGAGGCAATCGCCCGCGACGACTTCAAAACCCACAGCCGGCAGCAGGGTGATTCCCCGCCGGACGGCTCGGGCATGGCGCTCGGCTGCTGCCTCGATGGCCTCGATTTCACCGGTAATGTCCAGATAGTGCGCGCCCGCCTCGAGGCAGGCATCGAGCATGGGTAACGCGGTGGCCGAAAAAGGGCCGGCGCAGTGCAGCACCAACTCCATCCCTTCCAGTTCGGCGGCAACCTGGGCCGCGTCGCGGAGCGGAAAGGTACGATGGGCGCAGCCCAGCTCCTCGGCCAGGGGAACGATGCCCGCCGGCGATCGGCCCGCCAAGAGGGGGCGCAGGCCGCGGCGGACCGCCTCCGCAGCGATACGGCTTCCTGTGAAGCCGTTGGCTCCGTAGAGCATCCAGGAGGGGTTGGACGCCTCGGACATGGTGCCTCCCGACCCCTATAGGGTGCGGATGTGGAAGCCGCCGTCGACGTTCAACCGATCGCCCGTGCTGAAGGGGAACGCGTCGCTGACGATGGCGGCCACGGCCTTGGCCACGTCTTCCGGCTGGCCCCAGCGGCGGATGGGCCAGAGCCCCTCGGCGATCAGCCGGTCGTACTTCTCCTTGACCGGGGCGGTCATGTCGCTCGCGATCACACCGGGGCAGACCTCGAAGACGCCAATTTTCTCCTCGGCCAGCCGCACGGCGAAGAGCTTCGTCATCATGCCCAGTGCTGCCTTGGTCATGCAGTAGTCGGCGCGGTTCGTGGAGACGACGTAGGCGGAAATCGAGGAAATGTTCACGATCTTTCCGCCGGGGATGGTCTCCGCGCGGATGAGACGGATCATGGCCTTGGCGGCGAGCTGGGAGAGGAAGAAGGGCCCTTTGAGGTTCGTATCGAAGACGACGTTCCAGCTCTCCTCGGTGGCCTCGAGAACATCCTTGCGGCCCTGCGAGGTGATGCCCGCATTGTTGACGAGCGCGTCCAGCCGGCCGAAGGCCTCAAGGGTGGTCTCGACGAGCGCCCGGCGATCCTCCGCACAGCCCACATTGCCCTTGGCGACCACGGCCGTACCGCCGCCAGCCTCGATCTCGGCGACGACCTGTTCGGCAGCGTCCGGGCGGGTGGCGTAGTTCACCGCCACGGCGTAGCCCAGCCGTCCCAGTTCCAGGCAGATGCCCTTGCCGATTCCTCGCGAGCCACCCGTGACTAGGGCGGCAGGCATTTCGCTCATTGGCCCGCCATCGTGCGAATGGATGCGCCCCCCCCGGAAACCACGATGCGACCAGCCTAGAGGCCGGCCAAACGGCTGTCAACCGACGTCGAAGCGAGGGGCGCGAAGCCCCCGGCCGTTCCCCGCCGCGCGGCAGCTACTCGGCGGTTCTTCCTCGTAGTGTGAGAACCTTGGTGCCGCCTCCCCCCCTTCATGTACGAATTCGCTCGTGCAGTCCATGGGGCCGACCAT
This sequence comes from Planctomycetales bacterium, assembly GCA_007119795.1. The sequence continues at coordinate 12,341 of SKOZ01000071.1, forward strand.
CGCGGTGATCATGCCCGAAAGCCGCCGCGGACGCTGGAGACGATCGAGGAGAAGGCCGACTACGTGCAGCGGATCGGCGCGGCCTCGAATTCCCACGTCCAGGAGGAATCCTCGCTCGAATACACTGGTCCACAAATCACACGAATGCCACGAATTGCCATGGCTCATGGTCGCTCGAATACCCTGTTCGTGCTGTTCGGGTCATTCGTGGTCAGGCTGTGGTTTGTGGGTGGGGTGGTGAAAACGAAGGTTCCGTAGCTGATCGCCGTTCCACCCCCCGCGAAAGGCTGCCGTTTCACTGGTAGCCGAGGTCGGTGAGCTCTTCCTCCGAGAGCCCGTGATGGTGAGCCAGTTCGTGGAGGATGGTGATACGTATCTCCTCGCGGAGCCGGCCGCGGCGGACGCGGCCCCACTCGTCGCGGGCCATCGCGAGAACGCCCTCACGATAGATCACCACACTGTCGGGGAGGGTGGCCGAATGGTCGACGCTCCGTTCATCGATGGGGATTCCCGTGTAGAGCCCGCAGAGATCCTCCCGGTGCCGCACATCCATCTGCTCCATCACCTCCCGCGAGGGGTGGTCCTCGACCACCAGGGGGACTTCTTCGATCAACTCGTGAACCAAGGTGGGCATCGCCGCCAGGACCTCTTCGAGGAGGCGGTCGAAACGCTGGCGGGTGGGTTCGTCCAAGAGGTCTCGTCTCTGCGATTTCGCTTGCGATCGGTCAATGGCGGGTCCTCGCCGTGGAACCGTCTGGGCCTGCCCGGTTGCACAGTGTGACCGCAGCCTCACACTATTGTCGGCCAAAGCCGCCCCCGGGACAAGGAAGCCGCCGCACCTCGCGCCGCGGCCCTCAGACGCTGAAGCGGACGAACACGATGTCGTCGTCGGCCACAACGTAGTCTTTCGGTTCCTGGCGGACGAGGTGCTGGGCCTTGACCTCGCGCTCGCTTCCCAAGCGGAGGAGATCGTCGATCTTCATCACCTCGGCGCGGATGAAGCCGCGGGCCAAATCGCTGTGGATGCCGTCGGCGGCCTCCAGGGCCGTGCCGCCCTTTCGAAGCAGCCAAGTGCGGACCTCCTTGTCCCCGGCGGTGAAAAAGATGATGTAGCCGGAGACGGCCAGCATTTCGCGAATCAGGGCATCGCGGTCGGCCCGGCCGATTCCCATCTCGCGCTCGAACTCGGCGCGGTCTTCGGGCGCCATGCGGGCCAGTTCGAGTTCCAGGCCCGCGGGGACGGCGAAGACAGGCACCTCGCCGCCGAGCCGCTCCGCGTACTGCTCGGGACGGGGCTCGTCGTCGGCCGTGTTGACCACGACGAGGCGCGGTTTCTCGCTCAGCAGGCGGAAAGAGCGGGTAACCCGCAATTCTTCCTCGGTCATGTCGCCCTCGCGGAGCGGTCGGCCCGCCTCCATCCCCGCGTAGACCTTCTCCAGTGTCTGACGCTCGTGGAGCAACTGGTCGCGCTCTTTTCTGGGGATGGGCTTCTGGACGGCCTCCTCAATCCGCGCCATCCGCCCGCTGACGATCTCCATGTCGGCAAGCATGAGATCCTCGTCGAAGGCGCGGTACTCGGCCGCCGTGTCGGCGCCGCCGAAGGCCGGCACCACGAGGACCAGGCAGCCGGCCTCGCGGATCACCGCCAGGCGCGACGCGTTCCCCTCGTGGCCGCGGCTCAACCCCGGCGTGTCCACGATCTCCAGCGCGGCGACACTGATCTTTTTGGGGCGGTAGACGGCCGCCAAGGCGTCGAGCCGCGGCTCCGGGATCGGGGCCATGGCCGACTGCCCCGAGTGCGCCAGGGCCGGATCGGCCGAGACGCCGGTAAGCCATTCGAAGAGGGTGCTCTTGCCACATCCCTGGTAGCCGACCAATCCGATCTTCATGACCTCTCCCAATCCACCCCGCTATCGCCGCCGCCCCGCCGTTATCCCAGAAACCGATGGTGGCCATGATACGCCCGCAGCCCCCACCGTCAAGCTGACCGCCCCCTCAGATCAACTCGTAAAAGCTCTCCTGCCCCAAGTGCTCGACGTATCGGTCCACGACGTCGGGCAGCGGCCCGCGACCGAAGAGGGGAGACCAGTCGTCGATGGAGCCGCGAAAGCACCAGCGTTCCACCGCAAAGATCCGCTCGTCTTCATCGACGAGTGTAAACCGCATCATCTTGCTATATTCCGCGTTTCGCACGGCCCAATCGCGGCTCGCGCCGAACAAGCCGTCCGGCGCCCCGAACATGCCACCTATCAACCCAGCGACGTCGTCGGGATCCTGGTCGATCAGGTACACCACCAGGTGTGGACCCTCGATGTCGACCACGAAATGCGCCAGTCCCGCCTGCGTGCGGATCGCCTCCTCCAGAAACTCCCGCTCCGCCTCGATGATGGGCGAGGGACGGAACTTCCGCACGTACACCTGGGCGTTCGCCGGGTTTTCCCAGATCTCGTAGCCGTCGGGGACGCGTTCGACCGGCGCTCCGGTCAACTTGCGTCCCAGGTAATAGCGGGGCTTGCCCGTCTTCGTCTTGCCGGACTGAAGGTAGTAAACGTCCCCGCGGCGGTTGGTGTGTTGGTACGCTGTCATGGAACTGTCTCCCATCGTCAGAATGGCCCCCGCTCTGCCTTCGATATTCTCTGCCAGGTGTTGAAGTAGCCTAGGATTGAGTCGCCTGGCCAGCGGGTCGGGACCCTGTTGCGCCCCTCCGGCCTACACGTCCTTTTGGGCGCAAAGCCATTGGGCGCAAAGCCACCTTTCGTTGTAACCGCTTGCCTGGCAATTTGGCAATTTTGTGACGCCAATCTCTCCTTGACAACTACCAACCCGGCCTCGAATTATCCCCTCCTGTCCCTCGTTCCGCCAGCACTGCACTTCCGAAAGCCCTCCCGGGGCAATCTGCCGCCGGCCCCGCCGGTGAACCATTCCCGCGCCTCCGGCGCGGCTTTCACCCTTCACCCTTCCACCCCCCTCCGGCGCGTCCCGATCTACACCACCTGCACCGATCTACACCATCTACACCACCCAGCCGATCGGACCGACCTGCACGATCTCCCCTGCCCCTGGGGTTGTCACGCTTGCCTTCGCCCGCTCCATGCCTCACAATCGACAGTTCGGCTCGGATTTTCCGTTGGCAGACTCCCGAGGTATTGGCGATGCCCACCATGAGCAGATTCAACCTGGCGTTGGCGGTGGTTCTGGCGTTCGGTCTGGCGGCTGCCGTTGCGGCAGCGGATGTCTTTCTCGACCCGGAGGAGGCGGGGCCCGATTTCGCCATTCAGGGCGAGTACGTGGGCGAGTTGCAGGGTGAGAACGGACGCGAGACCTGGGCGGCCCAGGTGGTGGCTCTTGGCGATGGACGGTTCCTGGTGAAGGGCCTCCGCGGCGGACTGCCGGGCGACGGGTGGGACGGCAGCGAGCCGGTAACCACGGAGGCAGCGACCGTAGACGGCAGAGTCCGTTTCGAGGTGCTCGACGGCGCCGCCGTGGCCACCGTGAGGGACGAGAGCATCGAAGTGCGCGATGCCTACGACGTGGAGCTAGGCAGGCTGGAGAAGACCCTCCGCGAGAGCCCCACGCTGGGCAAGGAGCCGCCCGAAGGGGCCGCGGTCCTCTTCGACGGCACCACCGCGGAGCACTTCCGCGGCAAGGGAATGACCGAGGAGGGGCTGCTCCGCGAGGGCCAGACCAGCCTGCCGAGCTTCCAGGACCACAAGCTCCACGTGGAGTTCATGATCCCCTTTATGCCCTTCGCGCGGGGGCAGGGGCGCGGCAACAGCGGCGTCTACCTGCAGGGGCGCTACGAGGTGCAGGTGCTCGACTCCTTCGGCCTCGACGGCCGGGACGACGAGTGCGGCGGCATCTACGGGGTGGCCGACCCGAGGGTGAACATGTGCTTCCCGCCCCTCTCTTGGCAGAC
>SKOZ01000075.1 GCA_007119795.1 Planctomycetales bacterium
CCGCCGGCGCGGTCCACGGCTCGCTCCAAGCAGGGGCCTTGACGACGACGTTCACGGCGTCGCAGGGCCTGCTGCTGATGATCCCCAACATGTTCAAGATCGCCGGCGAGCTGACCGCCGCGGTCTTTCATGTCTCCGCCCGGACCGTGGCCACCCACGCGCTGTCGATTTTCGGCGACCACAGCGACGTGATGGCCTGCCGGACCACGGGCTGGGCCCTGCTCTGCTCCAGCTCCGTGCAGGAGGCCCAGGACATGGCCATGATCGCCCACTCGGCGACGTTCGAGGCCCGCATTCCCTTCCTCCATTTCTTCGACGGCTTCCGCACCTCGCACGAGGTGAACAAGATCGAGCAGCTCAGCGAAGAGGACGTCCGCTCCATGATCGACATGGAGCTGGTCCAGGACCATCGCCGCCGGGCGCTGAGCCCCGACGAGCCCAAGCTCCGCGGCACGGCGCAGAACCCCGACGTTTTCTTCCAAGCGCGCGAGGCCTGCAACCGCTACTACGATGCCGCGCCGGGTATCGTCCAGGAGACCATGGACCGCTTCGCGGCCATGACCGGCCGGCAGTACCGCCTCTTCGATTACGAAGGGGCGGCGGACGCCGAGCGGCTGATCGTGATCATGGGCTCCGCCTGCGGTGCGGTGAGCGAGGCCGTCCGCAAGCTGAACGCTGCGGGCGAGAAGGTCGGCGTGCTCAAGATCCGCCTCTTCCGGCCCTTCGACGTGGCGGCCTGCGTGGCGGCGATTCCCGAGACGGTCAAGCACATCGCCACCATGGACCGCACCAAGGAGCCGGGCGCTCCGGGCGAGCCGCTCTACGAGGATGTGATCACGGCGCTGGCCGAAGGGTGGAAGGCCCACACCGGCAGCGACGCGCTCCCGCGGGTCATTGGCGGGCGCTACGGCCTCTCCTCGAAGGAGTTCACTCCCGCGATGGTCAAGGCCGCCTTCGATGAGCTCACCAAGGCGGAGCCCAAGCGGCACTTCACCGTGGGCATCGACGACGACGTCACCCACATCAGTCTCGCCTACGACCCGAGCTTCTCCACCGAGCCGGACGACGTGACCCGCGCCGTCTTCTTCGGCCTGGGCAGCGACGGCACGGTGGGGGCCAACAAGAACTCCGTGAAGATCGTCGGCGAGAACACCGACATGTACGCCCAGGGCTACTTCGTCTACGATTCGAAGAAGGCCGGGTCGGTGACCGTCTCGCACCTCCGCTTCAGCCCCCGCCCCATCGAGGGCGCCTACCTGGTCAGCCGGGCGAACTTCGTCGCCTGCCACCAGTCGCATTTCCCCGAACGGCTGGACATGCTCTCCATGGCCGAGCCGGGGGCCACCTTCCTGCTCAACACGCCGTACGGGCCGGACAAGGTCTGGGACACGCTCCCCATCGAGGTCCAGGAGCAGATTGTCAACAAGAGGCTCCGTTTCTTCGTGGTCGACGCCTATCGCGTGGCCCGCGAGGCCCAGATGGGCGTGCGGATCAATACGGTGATGCAGACCTGCTTCTTCAAGCTGGCGAACATCCTCCCCGAGGAGGAGGCCATCGCCCAGATCAAAGACGCCATCAAGAAGACCTACGGCGGCCGCGGCGAGACGATCCTCAACCGCAACTATGCCGCGGTCGACGGTGCCTTGGGCGGCATGGCCGAGGTGAAATATCCCCAAGAGGTCAGTTCCAAGCACCACCAGGTTCCGCCGGTGCCCGCCGACGCGCCGGATTTCGTCCGCAACGTGCTGGGCGTAATGATCGCCAACCGCGGCGACGAGGTGCCCGTCAGCGCCTTGCCGGCCGACGGCACCTTCCCCATGGGGACCACGAAATACGAGAAACGGAGCATTGCCCAGGAGATTCCCATCTGGGATGAAAAGCTCTGCATCCAGTGCGGCCAGTGCTCGCTGGTCTGCCCGCACGCCACGATCCGCATGAAGGCCTACGAGCCGGCCGTGCTGGCCGGCGCCCCGGAGGGCTTCGTCTCCACCGATTGGCGCGGCAAGGAGTATCCCGGCTGGAAGTATACCCTCCAGGTCGCTCCCGACGACTGCACCGGCTGCGGCGTGTGCGTGGACGTGTGCCCCGCGAAGGACAAGGAGGTCGCCAAACGGAAGGCGATCAACATGGAGCCCAAGCTGGAGCACCTCGAGCGGGAGCGGAAGAACTTCGACTTCTTCCTCACCATTCCCGATGTGGACCGCCGCCAGGTGAAGGTCGAGACCGTCAAGGGTTCGCAGCTACTCCTGCCGCTCTTCGAGTTCAACGGCGCCTGCGCCGGCTGCGGCGAGACGCCCTACGTCAAGCTGATCACGCAGTTCTTCGGCGACCGCATGCTCATCGGCAACGCCACGGGCTGCTCGTCGATCTATGGCGGCAATCTCCCCTGCACGCCGTACACCACCACGCCCGAGGGTTACGGCCCGAGCTGGTCCAATTCGCTTTTCGAGGACACGGCCGAGTTCGGCGTGGGCTTCCGGCTGGCCCTCGACCAACAGCTCAAGGTGGCCCACGTGCTGCTGAAGCAGTTGGCGCCGCAGTTGGACGATGACCTGGTCCGCGAGCTCATCGAGGCCAACCAGGACGAGGACGAAGGGATCGCCGCCCAGCGGGCCCGCGTCCGGGCCCTGAGGGCCAAGCTCGCCGAGATCGGCAGCCCCGCCGCCAAGGACCTGGCGGCCCTCGCCGATACGCTGGTCCGCCGCAGCGTGTGGGCGTTCGGCGGCGACGGCTGGGCCTACGACATCGGTTTCGGCGGTCTCGACCACGTCTTCTCCATGGGCCGGGATATCAACGTCCTGGTGATGGACACCGAAATCTACTCGAACACGGGGGGGCAGGCCTCGAAGGCCACCCCGCGCGGTGCCATCGCCAAGTTCGCCGCCGGCGGCAAGCCGGGCGGCAAGAAAGACCTGGGGATGATCGCCATCTCCTACGGCAACGTCTTCGTGGGCCAGATCGCCCTGGGGGCCAACCCCCTGCACGCCTTGAAGACGATCCGGGCAGCCGAGTCCTACCGGGGGACATCGATCCTCATCGCCTATTCGACGTGCATCGGCCAGGGTATCGACATGAGCACCTCGATGACCCACCAGAAGGAGGCCGTAGCCTGCGGGTATTGGCCGCTGTACACATACGATCCGCGCAAGGCGGTCGCCGGGCAGCACCCCTTCAGCCTCGACAGCCGCAAGCCCACAGGCAGCTTCCGCGATTTCGCCATGAAGGAGGCGCGCTTCGCCATGCTGACCCGCTCCCGGCCGGAAGAGGCCGAGCGGCTCCAGCGGATGGCGCAGCAGGACATCGACGCGCGTTGGCACTATTACGAGCAGTTCGCCGGTGTGGAGCGGCCCATCGCCCAAGGCGACGGCTGCAACGGCGAAAAGGCGGCCGAGCAGGCCGAGGAGGAGGTACAAGCATGAGTGTGGATCTCTCGACCAGGTACTTGGGATTGTCCCTCCGCGGACCCTTGATGGCTGCCGCCTGCCCGTTGACGATCGACCTCGACTGCCTCCGCCGCCTCGAGGCGGCGGGGGTCTCGGCCGCCGTGCTCGCCTCGCTGTTCGAGGAGCAGATCGTCCACGAGGAGGTGGCGCTGGTCGAGGCCCACGAGCGCCGCAGCCACCACTACGCCGAATCGCTGACCTACTTCCCCGAGCCCGGCGACTATCGCAGCGGCCCGGAAGAGTATCTCGCCTACATCGGCAAGGCCAAGAAGGCGGTGGGTATCCCCATTATCGCCAGCCTCAACGGCTCCTCGCGCGGCGGCTGGACCCGTTACGCGAAAATGATGGAAGAGGCCGGGGCCGACGCCCTGGAGTTGAACATCTACTTCGTCGCCGCCGACTGCGAGATGAGCGGCGCCGAAGTCGAGTCCCGGTACCTCGATCTGGTCGCCGCCGTCAAGCAGTCGGTCTCGATCCCCATGGCGGTGAAGGTGGGACCCTACTTCAGTTCCATGGCACACATGGGGAAGCGGCTTGCCGAGGCGGGGGCCGACGGCCTGGTCCTCTTCAACCGCTTCCTCCAGCCCGACATCGACCTGGACACGCTCGTGACCTCTCCGAAGGTCGAGCTGAGCACCTCCTTCGAGCTGCTCCTGCCGCTGCGCTGGATCGCGATCCTTCGCGGCCGCGTCCAAGCCTCGCTGGCGGCCACCAGCGGCATCCACTCCGCCGAGGACCTCGCCAAGATCCTCCTCGCCGGCGCCGACGTGGGCATGGTCGCCTCGGTCCTCTACCAGGAGGGCTGCGACAGCCTGGCCACCATCGTCGGCGGCCTGACGCGGTGGATGGAGGAAAAGGAGTACAGCTCGATCGCGCAGCTCAAGGGCTCGATGAGCCAGCAGAACTGTCCTGACCCCGCCGCCTTCGAGCGGGGCAACTACATGAAGGCCCTCACCTCCTTCGTCGGCGAGTTCAGCTAACCGGGCGGTGCGGGTTTGCCCGTCCCCCCCGACAAGCAACCACCGGCTGCCAGCCGGGCCGAAACAGCAACGCCCGCGGCGAGCCTTTCGCTCGCCGCGGGCGTTCTTCATGCCCGTCGGCTCCCGGCGCAGGCTCCGCCGAGCGCGGCGAGACCCGCGGCACGGCGGCGCGCGATCCGCTACCCGCCCGCCTCGGCCGGAGCAAGAATCTGGAGGCCGACGCCCACCACGAGATGCTCAACGGCCTTGCGATAGTCGTTCATGTGGGGGGCGACCAGATGGGCCTCGAGGTCCGCGACGCTCTCCCACTTCTCGACCACGGTGACCACGTCGTCCCGGACCGGCGGCTGAAGGGGAATGCTCGTCGCCAGTTCGACCATGGGACTGTACTCGATGCATCCCTTTTCGGCGCGGACGAGAGGAACGACCTTGGAAAACTCGGCAAGGAAGTCTTTCCGCTTGTCCTTGGCAATCTCGATGGTGGCGATCACGCAGATCATCGTGGCTCCCTAACCAGGGGTGTCGAGGTACGGGTCCTGGCCCATCTGGATCTGGACCTTCTTGCGCTGCTTCTCGAAGTACATCAGCGCCCGCCGGTCGCTGAAGTGGCGGCGTTCCACTCGCTTCTGCGCCTTTCGGAAGAGCTCCGCCGTCTGCCGCGCCGAGCCGTTGAGACCGGCGCCCAGAGCGTGGAGCTTGCGGGCCTTCTTCGGTCCCAGGCCCGCCAGCAAAAGGTCGTCGTCCAGGGCGAGATACTGGCGGTAGGTGCCGGGATCGCCCTGGCGGCCGCAACGGCCGATGAGCTGGCGGTCGATGCGGGCGGAGTCGTGCATCTCGGTGCAGATCACGTGCATTCCGCCGAGGCCCTTGACGCCCTCGCCGAGCTTGACGTCCGTTCCGCGGCCGGCCATGTTCGTGGAGACGGTGACCTTCCCACGTTGCCCGGCGCGGGCGACGATCTCTGCCTCTTCGGCGATCTGGTGGGCGTTGAGCACCTGGTGGGCGATGCCCCGCTCCGTGAGCAGCCGGGAGAGATGCTCCGACTTGTCGATCGAGCGGGTGCCGATGAGGATCGGCCGCCCTTCGTCATGGACACGGGCCACCTCCTCGACGATTGCGGCCCACTTGGCCTCCGTATTTCCGAAGACTGCTGCCGCCAGGGCATGCCGCTGCATGGGGCGGTTCGTGGGGACCGGAATCACCTTGCAGCGGTAGATCTTCCGCAGCTCGCGGGCCGAGGCCGCCGCCGTGCCGGTCATACCGGCGAGGTTCTCGTACCGCAGAAAGTAGTCTTGCACCGTCACCCGCGCCGCTTGGCCGGTGGCCACGGTGACCTCGACATCCTCCTTCGCCTCGACGGCCTGGTGGATGCCGTCGCGCCACTTCCGCCCCTCGGCGAGCCGGCCGGTGAACTCGTCGACGATGACCACCTCGCCGTCGCGGATCACGTATTGGCGGTCGCGGTGGTACTCGCGGTGGACCATGATGGCCCGCTCGATGTACTGGTAGATCAGGACCATGCCCACGGCATCCATGGCGGCGGGCTTGGGCAGGCTGCGGACCTTGCGGCGACCCTCGCGGGTGAGCTCGGCCCGCTTATGGTCGTGTTCGTACTCGTAATCGACGTCCTCCTCGAAATGCTCGACCACTTCGGCCGACCACCGATAGCACTCCACGGCCAGGCGCTCTTCTTCTGTGGGTAGGGCGCTGATGATCAGGGGGGTCCGCGCTTCGTCGATGAGGATGCTGTCGGCCTCGTCGACCAGGGCGAAGTACGGCTCGCGCTGCACGGGCTTCTCGTTCGTCTCGCTGCCGCCGCCGCCGAGCATGCCGCCGATCACGTCGCTCCGCCCCTCCCGGATGCGCCGCAGGAGGAGGCGGTCGCGGAGGAAGTCGAAGCCGAACTCCTTGGCCGTGCCGTAGGTCACGTCGCAGCCGTAGGCCTTCCGCCGCTGCGGCTGCTGCATCTGCGTCTCGACCACGCCCACGGAGAGCCCCAGGGCCTCGTAGATGGGGCGCATCCAGTCGGCGTCCCGGCGGGCCAGGTAGTCGTTCACCGTAGCGAGCTGGGTTCCCTTGCCCGGCAGGGCGTAGAGGTACATCGGCAGCGTGGCGGTGAGCGTCTTCCCTTCCCCGGTCTGCATCTCCACGATCGAACGGTGGAACATGGCGATGCCGCCGATGAGCTGCACGTCGAAGTGCCGCATGGAAATGGTGCGGCGACCCGCTTCGCGGACCAGCGCGTAGGCCTCGGGCAAGAGGCGGACCAGCGGCTCCCCGCTCTTGGCGCGGTAGCGCAGCGAGAGGCTCCGCTTGCGGAGCTCGCCGCCGGAGAGCCGCATCAGCTCCGGTTCGTACGCGGTGATCCGCGGCACGAGTTGCCGCCAGCGGGAGAGCCGCCACGCGGTCAGCCCGCCGCCCAGTGCCCTCCACGAGCTCATCGGTCCGGTCACCCGATCCTTACCATTCGCCTGGTCGCATCACCCGCCGCCAACGGCATCCACGCATACACCTCGTACACCCCCTATTCCATTATACTGCCCCGATCGCCCTTCTCCTGGCCACCCGCGGCCACCCGCGTCGATCGCTAAAGCCGCCTCCCGGAAAAGACAAGGGCCCGGTGCGCTCGTGCCCATCGCACCGGGCCTTTCCATGCAGCCACGCCCAAAAGGCGCCGCCCGGATTCGAACCGGGGATGGCGGATTTGCAATCCGCTGCCTTAGCCGCTTGGCTACGGCGCCGCTTACCCCACTCTCCGGGGACCACCGCTTCACCGGGCCGCATACCACTGTGCCATCGCGCCCGCAACCGATAGCCCGCATACTATTTACGACAAGCCCCTTATGCCGCAGAGCCGCAGGCACTGAGACCCCTATCGGCTTCAACCAGCGGGCATCTAAAGCCAGATTCGGCAAGAGATTAGAGAAAATAGCGGGGACAGGATTCGAACCTGCGACCTCGAGGTTATGAGCCTCGCGAGCTACCGGGCTGCTCCACCCCGCGCCATGGTGTCGGCCTCTTGTGGGTCGTTCCCTACAAGGGCCACCCGACACCGCTTATTCTATCAAGTTTTCGTCAGGCGTCCAGCCGATCGTGAAGGATCTGCCCGGAAGTCGTCGAAATGACTGCCGCAACGGGGCGCCTCGGCTGTCTTCTCTTGGCCGAATCCCACGAACCGGGCTGGCATGGGATGACTCCATCGAGGGGGTGGCGGGGCATCATTCCCCCCCATCAACCCTCCATGACTCCGCTGCGCTCCCTCTCAGGAAAGGTAACCGTTCACGAGCTGGCCGGGGACTGGTCCATTATTCGGCCAATAGACAATAGACCCTGTCTTTAGCGACCACCGATGCCCGAAAAATGGACCGGTCCCCTTCCCTGCCGCGGCGTACCGGGCGAAGGGACAGTCCCATTTTCGCGGCCGAATAGGGCCGTCCACGAGGAATACTCTCTAGGCCGCGAAAATCGGGACAGTCCCCCGTGGACGGTTACTAGGAATGGAGACTTGGTTGGCGGGTGTGCCAGTCGGTGGCGTTCTGGAACATCCACGCTCCACGGAAGAGCTGGTCCTCCTCCAGCGGAGGGGCCTGGAGATGGAGCCCGATGGGGAGTCCCCGCCCATCAAAGCCGCACGGGACCGAGATGCCGGCGATTCCGGCCAGGTTGGTTCCCACGGTATACAGGTCGAGGAGGTAGATCGAGAGTGGGTCGTCGGCCTTCTCGCCGATGGGGAAAGCCGGCGTCGGGGCCAGAGGGCCGATGAGTAAGTCGACCTCGGCGAAGACGCGATCGAAGTCCTCGCGGATCAGGCGGCGGACCTGGAGGGCTTTCTTGTAATAGGCGTCGTAATACCCGGCACTCAGGGCATAGGTCCCCAGCATGATGCGGCGTTTGACCTCCGGTCCGAAACCCTCGGCCCGCGTCCGCCGGAAGAGCCGGACCAGGGGGGTGTCGAGCTCGTCGAGGGCGGCGGTATCGCCGGCGGCCTCGAGGGCCCTCCGCTCCTCGGCCAAGTCGCGGAGCATCGTCGCCTCATCGCTGCGGTAGCCGTAATGGACGCCGTCGTAGCGGGCCAGATTGCTGGAGGCCTCGCAGGGGGCGATGATGTAATAGGCCGCCACGCCGAAGCGGCTGTGGGGGAGCGAGACCTCACGGATCGTGGCACCCAACCACCGGTAGACTTCGATGGCCTCGCGGACGGCTGCCTCGACTTGGGCATCGAGGCCGTCGCTGAAGTGTTCGCGAATCACCCCCAAGCGGAGCCCTTTCAACGGCTGGCGGACGGTCTCGCTCCATGGGGGAACCGGTTTGTCCAGCGAGGTCGAGTCCTGCGGATCGTGCCCGGCGATCGTCTCGAGCAGGAGCGCGGCGTCCTCAACGGTGGTGGCCAGGGGGCCGATCTGGTCGAGGCTGCTGGCAAAGGCCACGAGCCCCAAACGACTCACGCGTCCGTAGGTCGGCTTCATCCCCACCACGCCACAGTGGCACGCCGGCTGGCGGATCGATCCACCGGTATCGCTGCCTATGGCCAGGGGGGCCAGCCGTGCTGCTACGGCTGCTGCCGATCCGCCGCTCGAGCCGCCGGCGATGCACGAGAGGTCCCACGGATTGCGGGTGAGGTGGAAAGCGGAGTTCTCGTTCGAGCTTCCCATGGCGAACTCGTCCATGTTCGTGCGACCGAGCAGGACGGCGTCGGCAGCCCTGAGGCGGGCGATGACCGTGGCGTCGAACGGGGGCCGATAAGACTCCAGCATCCGCGAGGCGCAGGTCATCGGCTCGCCCGCGGCACAAAGGAGGTCCTTGACGGCGACCGGCAGCCCGGCCAGCCGTCCCAGGGGTTGGCCCGCGCGGCGCCGGGCATCGATTCGCTCGGCCTGGGCCAGGACTGCCTCGCGGTCGACGCGGAGGAAGGCGCCGATCGCCCGATCATCGTGGGCGATGCGGTCGAGGCAGCGCTCGGCCAGTGCGGCCGCTGTCAGGTCGCCCCTTTCCAGAAGGGCCAGAAGCTCATGGGCCGAGCGGTCGGAGAGCGACATGGGACGGGGCCTCTAGGTCTCGCCGAGCACCGCGGGGACCCGGTAGCACTCCCCGTCGCGGCTCGGGGCATTGGCCAGGGCGGTCTCGCGGTCGAGGCTCCCGGCAACGACATCGGGGCGGAAGGCGCCGGCCACCTCAAGGGCATGTGCCATGGGCTCGACCCGGTCGGTATTCAACTCGGCGAGGACGCCCATGTAGTCGAGGACCTGGCCGAGCTGATCGGCCATCATGGCCACCTCGGTCTCCGAGAGGGAGAGGCGGGCCAGCAGGGCGACTTTGCGGACCTCTTCGCGCGAGATGCCCATCGAGATCTTCTCCAGGCCGCGAGCCTTCGCCGCCAGAGGCTACTTGGCTGCCTTGGCTTCGTCGGCGGGGAGCTTGAAGGGGGCCTGACGAATCCGCTTCACGACGGCCCCGCTGCGGATGCACTGCGTGCAGACCCGCACCTTCTTGTGGGTGCCGTTGGCCGTAGTCACGCGGACCTTCCGCAAATTGGGCCGGAACTGGCGGCGGGTAATGCCGGTGATCTTCGTCCCCACACCACCGAGGTACTTGGCCCGACCGCGGTGCGTCACCCGATTGCCCGTTGCGGCCCGCTTGCCACAGACTTCACATTCCTGCGCCATCCGACTGATGTCCCTTGCTGCGGAGCCCGAAAGCTCTCCCTCATTGCAGACCGCGGCTAGCTACCACCAGGGCCCGAGACCGAGTTCCGAAACCCCAAATCTACCGCTATGCCGCCCGGCACGCAAGGGGGTTCCCGGCGGCGGGGGTGAGGCGATCGCGGTGCCGGGATCGCCGCTTCCTCGCTGTTGTGGGGGTGTGATGAAGGCCCCGAAAGGAAGCGGTGGTTCCCGTATTGGCGCGGAGCGCGCCCGCGGCCGGTACGGTCTTGCGCGGCACAGGACTTCGCCCGGGGCGCCTCAGGCGACCAGCTCTTCGAGGAAGCGGCGGGCGGTGCGGGCGTTGGCGATGGTCGTGGGGAGATCGCCGGGGGCCAGCGTTTCCACCACCAGCGGTCCGCCGGTGAGCCCCCCGGCGCGGAGGCGGGCAATCAGCTCGGGGAAGTCGACCTGGCCGCTGCCGGGATTGACGGCCACTTCGCGGGGGTGCTGGTAGTCCTTCACGCACATCCCGGTCACCAGGCCGTCGACCGTGGGGGCGTCGTCGACGGGGTCCAGTTCGCCTTCCGAGTAGTAGTAGATGTTCCCCGGGTCGTACCAGATGGTGAAGTTCTCGTGGCCGACCCGCTCGACGGCCGCGCGGCACTGGGGGCCGGTGGCGTTGAGGCCGCCATGGGGTTTGAGCGCGATGCTCACCCCACACTCGGCGGCATAATCGCAGCATTCGGCGATCGCCTGGTAGTAGTCGTCGTAGTGGTCCTCGCGGGCCGTGCCACCGGCGAGGATCGAGGCGCAGCCGGCGGCCCGGCAGTTGTCGATGAGCTTGCGCATGTGCTCGATGCCCGCCGCCAGCGACTGGCCCACCGGCGGCCCGCCGTAGTAGGTGCTTACGGTCTTCAATCCCCGCTCGCGGATCATGTCGCCGATCTCGGCAGCCTGCTCTTCGGTCAGGTTGGGCAATGACACGGCCCCGCCGGGCAGAACGATGGACATGAGCCCGACGTAGCCGTAACCTGCCTCGGCAATCCCGTCCAAGGCGGCCGCGAACTCGAATTGTCCGAAGGGGCGCGTAAAACAGCCGATCTGCCAGGTCGCCTCGGCAGGTTCGGCGCCAAGGGTGCGTGGCGAAAGCCTCGGTGCGAGGGCAAGGCCGGCGGCAAGGGCGGCCGAACGGGAAAAGAAGTCGCGGCGGCGGATGGACGTCGAGTCGCTCATGGTGAAATCTCTCCGGGAGGTGCCGAGGATCGGGGCGTGACAACGGGAGCGTCCGAGCGTGGCGCTCGGCTGCGCCGCCGGCAGCGGCAGGCCCATTGTACCATGGCCCGCGGGCAGCGCCGCACCGGGCGGCCGAAGGGATGGCCGGCGCGCGAAGGCAGGCCGGGACCTCCACGAGCCAAGTGTATCCTTATTGCCCGCGGCTCCCGCCGGCAAAATCGGCTTTACCTCGGTGCTGGAGATCCGGCTTCCCGGCCGGTTCCAAGGGGAGCCGCTCACGGCCGCGCACTGCCAGCGGCCAGCTCGAGCCTATCCTGCCCCCCCGAAAGGGGCGCTACTCACAAATTGGCCGCCAAGCTATATTGTGAATCCCCACCGGGCAAATTAGAATGCAAGGTGGGCTTTGTACCGCTCGCCCGGGCCTGGCTTCCTGGCTTCGCCGAAGCTTCTGCTTCTGCGGGGGCGATGGCGTTCGGGTTCGAATGGGCAGCGGGGCAGTGCAGAGAATTGGCATCGGAGAAGAGGTCTCGTTTAGCGTCGGTTCCTGTTTTCTTGTCTCGGTTAATCAGGAGATCTTCGTATGCCCTCCCCAACGACCGGAAGGTCGGCTGCCGGCTACTGCCGGCGGGCCTTCACCCTCGTGGAGCTGCTGGTGGTCATCGCCATCATCGGCATCCTCGTCGCCCTCTTGCTCCCGGCGGTCCAGGCCGCCCGCGAGGCGGCACGGCGCTCGAACTGCTCCAGCAACTTGAGGCAGTTGGCCATCGCCTGCCACAACTTCCACGACGTCCACAACGAGTTCCCCTCGGCGATCCGCCAGAAGCTCTGGCGGCGGCCGTCCGATGGGGAGTTCAATGTCGAAGGTAGGGACCGCTGGAGCTACCTCACCGTGCTGCTGCCCTTCATGGAGCAGCAGCCCCTTTATGATGAGCTGGCCGACTCCCACATCGGCTACGAACGTCCCTGGCACAACACGCCGGTTACGCAGACGCGGATCGATACGATCATCTGCCCCTCCGATCGTTCGGGGAGGATCGAACTTCCCGGCAACGGCGGCAAGACGCCCACCAGCTACCACGCGAACCGCGGCGACATGTGGCTCTCGCACACGGCGCACGAATGCCGTGGCGTGTTCGGCAGCGGCCAGCACCTCGTCCACAGTATGGCGACGGTTACCGACGGGACGAGCAACACCTTCCTGCTCTCGGAGGTGAAGATCGGCGTCCGTGGCACCCGCCGGGTCACGGAGGCATTTGCCAACGATGTCAACCATGGCGGTTGGGGAAACTACTCCCCGCCGAGCATCTGCACGGCGCGCGTCGGCCCCGGCAACGAGCTGACGGGCGCCATCCAAGGCCCCGGTTGGCTGGCGGGTTGGCGCTGGGGCGATGCCCACTCGATTTACACGCAGTGGCACGCGGTGCTGCCGCCCAACGGTCCGAGCTGCGGCAACAACGGCGAGAATTGGGCCCTGGTGACCGCCAGCAGCTACCATCCCGGTGGGGTGAACGTAGCGATGGTCGACGGCTCGGTCCGCTTCGTCAGCGAGACCGTCGATGCCGGCGACCCCACGCTCAACGAGCGGGACGTTGCCATGGATCCGAGCCGGCCCCAGGATTACCAGGGGCCCTCGTTGCGAGGCATCTGGGGTGCGATGGCTACGTCCTCCGGCAACGAGACGGTCGCGCTGCCGTAGGTTGCGCCACAAGTTGGCATTCTGGATCGCGAGGGCCCCGGCGCGGCGGAGCACCGCCCGCCGGGATCCCTCCGCCGATCCTCGGGTTGTTTCTCGGCCTTTTCGCTGCCCGATAGGAAGAGCAATGTACCGATCGATCTTTCTCGTGGTGATGGTGTCTTTGTGCCTGCCCCTGACCGGCTGCGGGGACGGGACGACCTTGCAAACCGAGCTCGTCGAGGGCGTGGTCACCGTAGATGGCGTTCCCGTCCCGGAGGCGACGGTAACGTTTATCCCCGTCACGGAGGGCGAGGGGACGCCGGCCACCGGTTACACGGACGAAAACGGCGTCTACCGGCTCACCGCACAGATCACCGGGGAAGTGCAGGCCCCCATTCAAGGCGGCACGACTCCCGGGGAGTATTATGTGGGCGTGGTCAAGTCGATTGTGGAGGTCCCCCTGTCGCCGGAGCAGGCGGAAGAGCTGGGGGTGCCCTACCAACCCGTTGACGAGTACGCTCCCATGGAAGTGGAGCACGTGGTGCCGCAGCGTTACAATGACCCGCGCACCTCGGATCTTCGGGTTACCGTAGAGCCGGGGAGAAACAATATTCCCCTGGAGTTGAGCTCGAACTGAGCTTTTTCCTTCTCCGGCAACGGGACGGTCCAATTGCCGTAGCGCGTTCCCATCCTTGCCGTGCTTTGCGGAGCGTGGTATCGTCTGATACTGCTATTCCAGGCACGTCAAGGAGAACCCATGACGCTCCGCACCGCATTGGCTCTCGCCCTCTTGGCCACGTCGTGGCTATGGGGGCTGCATTACTATGAACCGGCCCGCGCGCTCCCCTGGGTGGCCGCGTGGGTTGCGGCGACGCTCCTTCTGGCTGGCAGCATGGATCTTTTTCCCCATCGCCGCCCCGCTGCGGTGATGGCGGTGCTGCTCGTCCCCGTCGCCTGGTGGATGCCCTGGCCCTTCAAGGTCATGGTGGTGCTCCTCTTGGGGGGAATGATGCTCGCGCTCCTGCCGCTGGCCCGCCGCTGGCCGCGGCGGCTCGCCGGCGGCGCCCTGGCGGCGGGGGCGGTGCTCTTCGTCCAGGCCGTGGTGCTGGAGATCTACGCCGCAGGGACGAGCTACAACCACGACCTGCCCGCCGCGGCGGGCCACGGGCTGGCGGGGCTGGTGGGGCTTCTGGGGGTTGAGTCCGTGTACAACGGGACGGACGTGGCCGTCCGCTCGCTGGGGCAGGTCTACCGTTTTGCGCCTACCTGGGGTCTGCTGCTCGATCCCGTCTCGCTGGTCTTCTTCGTCGGTGCCCTGGCCGCACTGGGGTTGGAATGCCTTCGCCTGCCGTCCGGCGCCCGCCGCGCGGCCTGGTTCGCCGCCGCAGGGCGGTTGGCGATGGTGCTGCTCGTCTGGATGCCGCTGCGGGCGGCGTTGCTGCTGGGACTGTACCTGAACCGCATGGCGGGGGCCGACGAGGTGGCCCTGATGAGCGGCGGCAACCAGTTCGTGAGCGTGTGGGTCCATTTCCTATGCCTAGGGGGCCTGGCGGTGCTGACCGTCTGGTGGGTGCCGAGCATGGATCGGCTCGGGGGGCCGGTCCCGGCTCCCGCCCGTTCGATCCCCATCCGCACGGCACCCGACCGGCGGCGAACGCCACGCGCCTCGGCGGCGGCCATGGGCGTCACCGCCGAGGGCGCCGGCTGGACGAGGCGTCTCCCCTGGCAGCCGGCCCTCGTGCCATCGGCCCTGCTGGTGGGGTTGGCGGCGGCCGTCCTCACCACGAGCTATTACTGGGACCCGGTCGGTCGGCGCAAGGAAGGCCGGGTCATGGTCGTGGAGCGGCATTCGGAGTGGGAGCCGACCACGCGCCCCTACGACACCACCTGGTACGGCGAGGACTCAGGCTACAACTACGCGGCGATCTACGACTACTCGTCGCACTACTACACGGCTTCGCAACTCCTCGAGGACGACGTAATCCACGAGTCCCGGCTCGCCGAGTGCGACGTGCTGATCATCAAGACGCCCACCGCCCGCTACAGCCCGCGCGAGGTCGAGGCGGTCGTCCGCTTCGTGGAGAACGGCGGGGGACTTCTCCTCATCGGCGACCACAACAACGTCATGGACATGGGGACCTACCTGAACGACATCGTCCGCAACTTCGGCTTCGCCTTCCGCCACGACGCCCTTTACTGCGTGGGCTCCGCCTACTTGCAGCCCTATCCTCTGCCGCTGGTGCCCCACCCGGCCATCCGCCACCTGCCGCCGATGAACTACGCGGTGGCCAACTCCATCGAGCCGGGCCGCAGTTGGGGGCGCACCGTGATGCGAGGGACCGGGCTGTGGAACCTGCCCCCCGGATACCACCTTTCCAACTACTTTCCCGAAGCGGCCTACCTGCCCGAAATGCGCTATGGGGCCTTCGTGCAGACGTGGGCGGCCCGCTACGGCCGCGGGCGGGTGGTCGCCTTCACCGATTCGACGATCTTTTCCAACTTCTGCACCTTTCAGCCCGGGAAAGCGGAATTGTGGATGGGGATGGTCGAGTGGCTCAACCACGGCGACCGTCTCGGCGACCCCCGCCGCCTCCTCTTCGTGCTCGGGTTGATCCCCCTGGCGGCGGGCGTCGCGCTGGTCCCCGTCTCCGGGCGGCGGCAGCGCGACGGCTGGCTGCTGGCCGCCACGGCCGGCCTGCTCGGCTGGACGCTTGCCGGGATGGCGATCTACCAGGCGAGCGCCTGGGCCATCCCCGAGCCGGAGCAGCAACGCCCCATGACCCGCATCGTCGTCGACCGTACCGTCTCGCAGGCCCCGCTCCTGGAAGGGGCTTTTTCCGAAGTCCCGGACGGCAGCGGATACGGCGTCATGGAGGCCTGGATCGGACGGCTGGGCTACTTCCCCACGCGCCGCGAGGGGCGCGAGGCCTTTTCGGGTGATGCCCTGGTGATCATCACCCCCACCCTGTCGGTCAGCGACGAATACCTCGACGGACTTCTCGACTACGTGGAGGGTGGCGGCCGGGTCCTGGTGATCGACGCCCCCGGCAACCGGGGCACCACGGCAAACAGCCTCCTTTGGCCCTTCGGCATGGCGATCCGCCATCGCGCGGTTCGCGAGGGGGAACTCACTCTGGACGAGGGTTGGCCCGACCTCGGCACTGCCTCGAGCGGTGAGGTCGTCGGCGGCGATCCCTTGGCCCACGTGGCCGACGTGCCCGCGGCGGCCCGCATCGACTACGGCCGGGGTGCCGTCCTCGCCGTGGGGTTCGGGGCGCTTTTCACTGACGAGAGTTTCGGCGGGGCCTGGTCGGCTTCTCCCGACGAGGCCACCCTCCTCCGCTACGAGGTCTTCTACGCCCTCATGCGCCACCTCGTTGAGGATGCGCCCATCGTTCCGGTCCGGCCG
Source organism: Planctomycetales bacterium (assembly GCA_007119795.1). The sequence continues at coordinate 16,383 of SKOZ01000075.1, forward strand.
GAGATCGAGAGTGCCGCAGAATGAAGCGGGCGGGCCGAGCTTTTCCGCTTCGCCCGGCTCCAGTGAAGACGGGCCCGGCTGCGGCGCTCCGAACTGCCGTGCGGCTGGGGCGACGGCCCGGCGCGCCTACGGTTCCTGCGACTCGCTGCTCGGCACCTCGATACCCTGCCCGTTGCGGTGATCGCGGATAAGACCGCCGTCGTGGCGGATGGGGCCGAGGCAGTGGCGGGGGACGCGGCAGTGAATCACCACGCGGCCGTCGCTGTACTGCTTGGAGAGGACTTCGCCATGGGCCGCCAGGTAGGCCATCAGCCGTCCGTTCTCCACGCCGGTCTCCACGTCGACGTCGAGGAAGCTGCGGCTGAGGGCTTCGCTGACCGCCGCGGCCAGGGCGGAGAGCCCTTCGCCGCGGACGGCACTGACGGGAATGGCCCCGGGATAGCGATCCTTCAGGCCGCCGAGGCGGGCGCGGTCGGCGAGGCGGTCGACCTTGTTGAGGACCAGCAGCGTGTCCTTGCTCTCGATCTTCAACTCCTCGAGCACCCGGTAGACGGCCGAGACCTGCTCGAAGGCGGCAGGGCTGGAGGCGTCGGCCACGTGGAGCAGGAGGTCGGTCTGGCGGGCCTCTTCGAGCGTGGCCTTGAAGCTCTCCACGAGGTGGTGGGGGAGGTTGCGAATGAAGCCCACCGTGTCGCTCAGGAGCACCGGCCCCCACCCGGGGAGCTGCCAGCGGCGAGTCCGCGTATCGAGCGTGGCGAAGAGCGCGTCCTCGACGTGGACCCGGGCACCGGTCAGGGCGTTGAGCAGGGTGCTCTTGCCGGCGTTCGTGTAGCCGACCAGGGAGACCGTCTTCACCTCGCGGCGGGCGGCCACCTCGCGCTGCTTCCGCCGCTCGATGGCGGCGAGCTGGCTCTTCAGGTCGCTGATCCGCCGCTCCACCAGCCGGCGGTCGACCTCGAGCTGCTTCTCGCCCGGGCCGCGGAGACCCACCCCCTTCTTCTGGCGCGAGAGGTGCGTCCACATCCGTTTGAGGCGGGGCATGGCGTACTCGAGCTGCGCCAGCTCGACGGCCAGGCGGGCCTGGTGGGTTCGGGCGCGGGTGGCGAAGATGTCCAGGATCAATTCCGTGCGATCGAGGACCTTGACCCCCGTGGCCTTTTCCAGGTTGCGGGCTTGCCCGGGGCTCAAGTCGTTGTCGAAGACCACCAGGTCCGCCTGGCGAGCCTCGACCAGCGCCGAGAGCTCTTCGACCTTGCCGCGTCCCAGGTAGGTGGCGGCGTCGGGCACGTCGCGGCGCTGGAGGACCTGACCCACGACGCGCGTTCCTGCGGCCTCGGCAAGCCCCTCGAGCTCGGAGAGGGGCGCCTCTTCGCCCCGCGTCTCCGGAAGCAACACTCCGACCAGAATCGCCTTCTCGCTGGCGACGCCTTCGGCGCGGTCCGTCTCGTACACGATAGTTGGGTGCCTCTGTGTGGTTAGTGCCTGGTTATTCTGGCTGGTCTACGTGGTATGCGGCACAGGCCCTTGTGCCGTGCGCGGTCGAAGGAACACTTCCCACCCCCGAGATCCCTCCCGCGCTATCCCGGACTCCCCATCGGACGTCTTGCGTCGCGCCGCACCGCACGGAGGCCTGTGCGGCGTACTCTTCAGCGTCCTCTTCAGCGTCCGGGATGCAACTCCCGGCGTCCGTTTCTCGGGCCTTCCCATCTCCGACGCAACGTGCGGCGAAATGGTTCACCCCCTCCGGGCACTTGCCCCCTCCTGCAGCCCGTCAATCTTCCTCCCCCAGCAGCATATGGCAATAGCTCTCGTAACGGCGCTGATCGAGCCGCCCGTCGGCGACGGCGTCCTTGATCGCGCAGCTCTCCTCGTGGGTATGGGTGCAGTCGGGAAAACGGCAGCGGCTGACGAAGGGCCGCAAATCGCGGAAATAACCGCAGACTTCCTCGGCTACGACGTCCCAGAGCCGGAACTGCCGGATACCGGGCGTATCGACCACGTGCCCCCCCTGGGCGAGCCGCAGGAGCCGGGCGGTGGTCGTGGTGTGGCGTCCCTTTTCCGTCTCCTCGCTCACTTCCCGAACGGTCAGTTGCAGGCCGGGATCCACGGCGTTGAGCAACGACGACTTGCCCACGCCGCTCTGGCCGGCGACGACGCTCTGCCCTGCGGCGAACCGCCGTCGCAGGCAGCTCAAGCCCGCTCCCGTCGCGGCGCTCAGGAGGAGCACCGGATACCCCATCTGCGCGTACACCCCGGCCAGCGGCTGCAACGAAGCCGGGGCGACGAGGTCGATCTTGTTGATGCAGATCACCGGCTGCACGCCGCCCTTTTCCGCCGCGACCAGCAGGCGGTCGATGAGGTTGGGCTTCAGCCGCGGCTGCGCGGCGCTGGCGACGATCAGAAGCTGGTCGATGTTGGCCACCATGACTTGCTGGCGACCGCGGATCTGGCGGCAGAGAGTTCCGTAGCGCGGCTCGACGCGCTCGACGATTCCCTCCGCGGCCGCTCCGGCCGTGGGGACGGGTCGGAACCAGACGCGGTCGCCGGTGACCACGACGTGCCGCTGGTCGGTTGCCAGGGTCTTCAGCAGCCGCCGAACGGCGCAGTGATAGGGCTGCCCCGTGTCGTCCTCCACGAGGCAGGTCAGCCCGTGGACGGAAAGCACCCGGCCGCGGCGACAGACCGACGTGTCGACCTCCAGATCGACGGCGAAGCCCGCCTGCTCGGCCGACGCGAGCACCTCGCCCCGTACGGTGCGGCGGCGCGTCAGGTCGCCCTTGCCGCTGATCCGCTCCGTGCCCGCCGCCTCTTCGGCTCGCGGGTCGCTGTCGGCAAAGCGGCGCGTCCAATCGCTACGACGGGGCGGTTGCGTGCGGTTCTTGCGGAAGTCGACGCGAACCTTGCGTTTCTTGTTCTTGGCCATTCGGGAGTAGGCGTGCCGGAGATCAGCGCCCCCCCTGGAGGCGGATGGACGGCGACCGCTATAGCCGGGCTTCCTGGCGCCTCGGACCAAAGCCGGGGGATCGAGCAACTGCCGCGTAACCCCGGAAGCGGGGGGGCGAGGCGGCCGCGCCTAAAGGGGTTTGTTGCGGCGGGAGGCCGGCCCCTCGTCATTCGCGATGTCGTACCGCGAGGAGCCCTTCGGGTCGCCGGATTCTTCCTTCTGCCGGGCGGGCTTCTTCCGTTCCAGCCCGGCCCGCTCCAGGAGCGATTTGGTGAAGATGTCGGTCTCGATGGCATCGGGCGGCGGCGGCCCCATGGCGCCCAGGTTGTCTACGGGCGAGTAGACCATCTCGTACTTGTGCTTGGCGATCGAGAGGATGTCGCCCGGGTCCACCCGCTTCTCCTGGACACGGACCCCGTTGACCTTCACGCCGTTGCGGCTGTTCAAGTCGCGGACGTACCAATACCCGGAGATGGCCTTCAGCTCGCAGTGATGCGCCGAGACATTGGAAAATCGCAAAACAATGTCGCAACTCTCGCGGCGACCGACCAACAGCTCCTTCTTGAGCAGCGGAATCGGGTCGCCGCCGCCGACAGGCACGAGTTCGCCAAACATGAAGCCTTACCTTATGATGGGGTGTGGCCTACCCTATGATGATGATCTGTCAGGCCTCTTCGTTGAAGTGTAGACGGGTGTTACGGTGTCGTCAACTCATTACCCTCGCCCTCCTGGGAAGGGGTGGATAGCTGCCGGCCTGAGGTACTATCGCTTCAGTCATTTCGTCCGCGAGCAATTCCGAGCCCCGCTCCGCAAGGTGGTGTTGGATATCGGATTCGGTTGTCCCAATCGCGATGGTACCATCGCGCGGGAGGGATGCATCTTCTGCGATCCGGCCTCGTTCAGTCCCGCTCGCAGGAGGGGGGTGCTGCCTCTTCGTGACCAGATTGCCGAGGCCGTTGCGGTACGCTCCCGCCGAAGGAGCGGCACGCCGTTCCTGGCCTACCTTCAGCCCGGCACGAACACCCACGCCGAGACGACCGCTCTCCGCGCGGTGTTCGATGAGGTCGTCGGCCACCCGGCCGTCGCCGGGTTGATCGTGGGCACTCGCCCCGACTGCCTTCCGGAAGCGACGCTCGACCTATTGGCCGAGGTCGCCGGGCGAACCTGGCTGCTGATCGAGGTGGGGCTGCAATCGATGGACGACCGTTCCCTTGCCTGGCTCGGTCGCGGGCACGGCTACGCGGCCTTCGTCGACGCCGTGGCACGATGTCGACGCCGCAGGCTCCGTCTCGGGGTCCATTTGATCCTCGGCCTGCCCGGCGAGACGGTGGACGGGAGCCGCACGACGGCGGCGGAGGTTTCCCGCCTGGAAGTCTTTTCGGTGAAGCTTCACCACCTCCACGCCGTCCGCGGCACCCCGTTGGCTGCAATGGTCGCCGGCGGAACGGTCCGCCTGCCCACCGCCGACGAGTACATGGAACACGTGCTTGCCTTTCTGGAGCACCTGCGGCCGGAGTGCGTCGTCGACCGCCTGGTGGGCGAGGCGCGGCGACCCTACCTGGTGGCCCCGTTGTGGTCGGAGCAGAAGTCGGCTATTCTCGCCAAGATCGATGCCGAGATGGCCCGCCGCGACACCTGGCAGGGCAAATGTCGTGGCTAGTGGCTGGTGGCTGGTAGGGCGGATATTCCTGTCCGGCAGCCCTGAGCGCCTCCAGGTTCCAAAGGAAAGGGAGCAAGGGCCGCAGCCGCCGGCCACCGCGCATCCAGCCGCTGTCCACCCGTTACCAGCCACAACCGACCATTTCTTCCCCCGTCTCGTTCATGGTGAAAAGAGTCGTGCTCAAGCCCCGAAAGGCGGGGCCCTTCTACGCCCGGCACCCTTGGGTTCTCGACTCGGCCATCGACCGCTTGGAGGGTGGTCCCGGCGACGGGGATGTGGTCGACCTCATCTCCGACAAGGGCAAGTTCATCGCCCGCGGCATACACAACGGCCGCAGCCGCATCCGCTGCCGTCTGTACACCTGGAATGCGGAGGAGGCCATCGACGACGCCTTTTGGCGGCGGCGGCTGGCTGCCGCGGTCGAGTTGCGTAACCAGCTCGGCTACGGCGACCGGGCGGCGGCCGCCCGCCTTGTCTTCAGTGAAGGCGATCGGCTCAGCGGCCTGATCGTGGATCGCTACGGCGAACACCTCGTCGTCCAGCCGACGGCCCTGGCCATGGCCGGCCGCCTCGAGGGGATAATCGCCGCCCTGGTCGACATCGTGCGGCCCCTGAGCATCATGGTACGCTTCGAACTGGGCATGTCGCGGGCCGAGGGCATCGAGACGGCCAACGGGCCGCGCTGGGGCGAACCGCCCGCCGGGCCGGTGTGTATCGACGACGGTTCGATCCGTTTCGGCGTCGATCTAGCCGGGGGGCAGAAGACGGGCTTCTACCTCGATCAGCGCGAGAATCGCCGCGCCGCGGCGCGCTATTGCCACGGCCGGCGCGTGCTGGACATGTTCTGTTACAGCGGCGGTTTCGCCATCGCCGCCGCCGGCCTGGGAAAGGCCCGCGAGGTTCTCGCCTTCGACAGCAGCTCGAAGGCGGTGGCCCTGGCGCGGGCCAACGCGGAGCTCAACGAGCTGAACAACGTCCGCGTGGAGGCCGGCGACGGCTTCGCCGTGCTCGAGTCGCTGCTCGCCCAGGGCGAGCGGTTCGGCACGGTGATCCTCGACCCGCCCCGTTTCGCCCGCAGCCGCCGCAACCTCCCCGAGGCCCTTCGCGCCTATCATTGGCTCAACCGGCTCGCCGTCAGCCTCGTCGAGCCCGGCGGGTTTCTGGTCACGTGCAGTTGCTCGGGGCACGTCGGCCGCCAAGACTTCCACGACGTACTCGTGGGCGTCGGCCAACAGACCGGCCGCGAGCTGCAGATCCTCGAGCGCCGCGGCGCCGCCCCCGACCACCCCGTACTCGCCAGTTGCCCGGAGGGCGACTACCTGAAGTGTCTCATCGTGCGGGCGCTATGAAAAAGACCATGGCACGACGTTCCATCGCCATGCCATGGTCTTCATCCTGAAACGGGACACAACGCATCCCGCCCTCCCGGCGAGGTGATGATTCTGGTATCGGTCGCCGCAGCGGCGGTGCTGAAGCCGTTTTCGGCCGGGATTCGCTCCACCGCACACCGCAGGGCCATGCCGCGGGCTCGGCACGCGGCAACCGTCCCCAGAAACGGCAGCCCTTCACCATCCGGCGAAGCGACCCTCATCGGCTACCGTCCCCGTTCCTCGCCCGAGCCCACGGCGAAGTTCCTGGGCCAGGCAAGCCCCCAGCCCCACGCGCCGGAGCGGCCTTTGACCGGGGGGAGGCGAACCGGGGTTACGGCAGAGTCCTCGGGAAAGTCGGGCTCCTCGAGCAGAGGTTCCGGAGGGGACGACGGCGCGGTAGGCGGTTCCGAGTCGGTCGCCGGCTCGGAGATCGCCTCCCCCGCGTCGGGAGCCGTCGGCTGTGGTGCCGGAGGGAGCGGCGGTTCCGCCTGGAGGGATTCCTGGCCAACCTCGTCCGGCAGGCAAGCGTGGCTGGAACCGGCGAAGAACGCCCCCGAGGTGCAGGGCGGCGCCGGACAGCGGGCCGTCCGCATGCGGGGCACCGCCGGCTGGATCGTCATTGCCTGGCTCCAAGTCCGCGCCCGCGCTTGCTCGACGAAGTAGCCGTCCCAGACGCCCGCACACCGATCGGGCGCCGCGCAGCCGGTGGGCAGGTGCGCCGTCGTGCTTGGGCCGTAACTGCAGAAGGCCCCCCCGCCCCATTCTCCGCCCTGCCCGAGTGCCGGCAGCGCCAGCCCTCCGAGCCACAACCCCGTCACCGTTAAGACGATTGCGCGCATGGGATCACTCCTTTCCCAACGTCCCTGACGCGCCGCGTGCCGCGTGAGCCGTCCCCGGCCCGCTGTGCCGCGGCGGCTCGGCGGGAGCCGAACCGCCGCGGCAAAGAGCACACAACGCGGAATCCACCAGGGAAACCATTGCCGCCATTCCGGGGCCGGGCAAACGCGGAGCGCCGCTTCCTTGCCGGTTTTTCCAGGTCCGTGCCGGCAGATGTCGTATCGCCCTCCGAGTCCCCTCCGGCCGGCACGGTCTGCCCGACCGGCAACCTCTGCGTTCCTGCCGAACGCGTCGAGCATGGGGCGATCGCGCCCGGTCTGAAAACGGCGGACGGGTGAGGGCTCGCTCCGCCAAGTGCCGCCCCCCGGCCGAGTCCGCCACTTGGGTACGGGCAGGTGATGCGACGTGTGTCCGGTCCGCGGTCCGTCGGGAGTGACGACCACAGCCGACTATCCCGGAGCGCCGCCACAGATCACACCGGTAGGGGGGCACGCCGGAGTTCAGGCTGCGGCGTCTTCGGCGACGACGGGGTTGCGGAGCACGCCGATGCGATCGATTTCCACTTCGATCTCGTCGCCGGGCCGGAGGAATACGGGCGGCCTGCGGGCAACACCTACCCCTGGCGGCGTTCCCGTAAAGATCAGGTCTCCCGGAGAGAGGGTGCAGATGCTCGAGAGATAGGCTACGAGTTCCTCGACGGGGAAGATGAGCTGGGCGGTGGTCGAGTCCTGCATCGTCTGGCCGTTCAGCCGCAGTTGGATCCGCAGATCGCCCACGTCGCCGACCTCGTCCAGGGTGACCAGCGCAGGACCGATGGGGGCAAAGGTGTCGAACGATTTGCCGAGGATCCACTGGCCGCCCGGCTTGCGCATCTGCCAGTCGCGGGCGGAGACGTCGCAGCCGCAGCAGAAGGCGGCTACGTGCTCGATGGCTTGGTGGCGGGGAATGTGGCGCCCCGGGCGGCCGATGACGACGACCAGCTCTGCTTCATAGTCAACTTCTGTGCTCAATCGAGGGAGTACGATGGGGCGGTCGGAAGGGATCACGGCAGTGGGGAATTTGGCAAACACGACCGGCTCGGGCGGCGGCTCCTTGCCGGTCTCGCGGGCGTGGTCGGCGTAGTTCAGCCCGATGCCGAACACTTTTTCCGGTATGGGTACCGGTGGAAGGAGCTCGACGGCCTCGAGGGGGATCGCCGTTCCCTCGCCTAAAGCAGCGGCGGCCCGTTGCTGCCCCTCCGGACCATGTCGGAGGAGCGCTTTGACACAACTGGGGACCGCAGGATCGGTCTGGTTGAGATCGACCACCCCGTCCTCACGGAGGCCGGCCACTCGCGGACCGTCGGGGCTACGATAGGTAATCAGTCTCACGGCGTTTTCCTTCGCGGATTCGGAATGTGGAGCGGCTCACCAGTACGAGCGGGCATTGCCGCTCAGGGAATGCCCAATGGTATCAGAGTCTCCAAGCGGGCGCCAGGGCTGGTGGCAGGTCGAGTGGCCCCACCATGGCCGGCACCTCAACCCCTGCTTACGGTGGGTGCCTGTTCAACGGTCCAGCGCGGAGTTACACTACACGATGCTTCTGCTCGGCTTGCCCAGACTTCAGTGTTGTCGCAATCCTTGCAGACGACGCTAACGGCACACTCGCCGCAACATGGCATCGCGACGCAAGCCTCAATCCCTCCGCCGCCTGCGTCGAACTAGGAGTTAGCGGTGGCCTTCAGGCGAAGGGGTGCCGACCGGTGCTCCCCTCCTTAATGGGGGCAATCCGAACTGCGATCTCGTCGCGCCGAATCAATTTCCATTGCCGCGCCGGTCGCGATTTGGGGCTCTGTTTCAGCATTGGATCACCAGGAGCCAGCCGTGAGTATCCGCAACCTCGACAAGATTTTCGATCCGCACCGCGTCGCCGTGATCGGCGCCAGTGATACTCCGTCGAGCGTGGGCTACACGGTCTTCAATAACCTCATCGGCTCGGGCTTCCGCGGGGTCGTCTACCCGGTGAACCCGAAGCGGGAGGCGGTTCAGGGGATTCAGGCGTACAAAGACCCCTCCAGTCTCCCCCACGCCCCGGACCTGGCCGTGATCTGCACCCAGGCGGCTACCGTGCCGGGGCTGGTCCGCCAGTGCGGCGAGATGGGGACTCGCGGCATCGTCGTCATCTCGGCGGGTTTTCGCGAGATCGGCGAGGAGGGCAAGAAGCTCGAAGCGCAGATCCTCGAGGAGCAGGCCAAGTTCGACGACATGCGGATCCTCGGGCCGAATTGCCTGGGGGTCATCGTCCCGGGGATCAGCCTCAACGCCAGCTTCGCGGCAGCCACCCCGAAGCGAGGGCACATCGGCTTCATCTCCCAGTCGGGGGCGCTCTGTACGTCGGTGCTCGATTGGGCCCTGGAGGAGGGGATCGGCTTCTCCTACTTCGTGTCTGTGGGGAACATGCTCGACGTGAAGATGGGCGACCTGATCGACTACTTCGGCTCGGCCACCGAGACCCAATCGATCATCCTCTACATCGAGTCGATCGGCGAGTCCCGCGAGTTCATGTCGGCGGCGCGGGCCTTTGCCCGCACCAAGCCCATCGTGGCCTACAAGGCGGGGCGCTACGCGGAATCGGCGCAGGCGGCCGCCTCGCACACCGGCGCCATGGCGGGGGTGGACGCCGTTTATGAGGCCGCCTTCAACCGGGCCGGGATCGTGCGGATCTCCGAGGTCGACGACATGTTCGACTGTGCCGAGCTGCTCGCCCGCCAGCAACATCCCCGGGGCGACCGGCTGGCGATCGTCACCAATGCCGGAGGTCCCGGCGTGATGACCACCGATACGCTCATCGCCCGCGACGGCAAGATGGCGGCCATCTCCGAGGAGACGATCGAGAAACTCAACGAGGTGCTGCCGCCCTACTGGTCGCACGGCAATCCCGTAGACGTCCTGGGCGATGCGCCGCCGGAGCGCTACGCCAAGGCGCTCGACATCGTCCTGCACGACAAGGGCGTCGATGCCGTGCTCGTTATTCTGACCCCGCAGGCGATGACCGATCCGACGGGGACCGCCGAGGCCGTGGCCCAGGCGAGCGCCAAGGCGCGCAAGCCGGTCCTGGCGGCCTGGATGGGAGGACGCGCGGTGAGTGAAGGCGTCCAGATCCTCAACAAGGCCGGGATCGCCACGTACACCACCCCGGAGAAGGCCGTCCGCGCCTTCATGCACCTCGTTTCCCACGCCCGCCAACTGGAAATCCTCCACGAAACGCCCCGCGACATCCCCCTGGGCTTCACAATCGACCGCGAAAAGCTCCGAGGCGTCTTCTCCACGATCCTCTCCGAGGGTTCGGAAATCCTCTCCGAAAACGTCTCCAAGTCCTTCCTGGAATCCTACGAGATTCCGGTCACCAAGCCCCACCTGGCCCGTTCCGCCGAGGAGGCCGTCAAGGTGGCGAACATGATCGGCTATCCCGTGGTGGCCAAAATCCATTCGCCGCACATCACCCACAAGACCGACGTGGGCGGCGTGATGCTCGACCTGAGCAACGACGCGACCCTCACCGAGGCCTTCGAGAAGATGGTCGCCCGAGCCAAGGAGCGCCGCCCCGACGCGGAGATCATGGGGGTGACGATCCAGAAGATGATCGCCTACCCGAACAGCTTCGAGCTGATCATCGGCACCAAGAAAGACCCCGTCTTCGGCGCCGTGATCATGGTGGGCATGGGCGGCGTGGCGGCCGAGGTCTTCCGCGACCGCGCCCTGGCGCTGCCGCCGCTGAACGAGTCGCTGGCGCGAAGGATGCTCGAGTCGCTCAAGTCCTGGCCCCTCTTGCAGGGCTACCGGGGCAAGCCCGGGGCCAACATCGACCGGCTCATCGAGATCCTTATGCGCTTCTCCTACCTGGTGGCCGACTACCCCCAGATCAAGGAGCTCGACGTCAACCCGCTACTCGTGACTCCCGAAGAGGTGGTCGCGCTCGATGCCCGGGTGATCGTCGACCACAGCCTGGTACTCCACTCCGTACGCCCCTACGCGCACCTGGCGATCCGCCCTTATCCCGACGAGTTCGTCACGACGCGAAGGCTCAAGGACGGCACTCCCGTGGTCCTGCGGCCCATCAAGCCGGAAGACGAACCGATGTGGCACGAGCTGCTGGGGAGCTGCTCGACGCAGTCCATCTGGTTCCGCTTCAGCTACCTTTTCAAGAAGACCACCCACGAGATGGCCTCCCGCTACTGCTTCATCGACTACGACCGCGAGATGGGGATCGTGGCCGAGGTCGAAGAGGAGGGGGAGCGCAAGCTCATCGGCGTGGGCCGGCTGGTGGCCGACGCCGACCACGAGACGGCTGAGTACGCCGTGATCGTCGTCGACCGCTGGCACGGCCACGGCCTGGGGGGCCTCCTGACCGACTACTGCCTCGAGGTGGCAAAACGCTGGGGCGTCAGAAATGTCGTCGCAGAGACGTCCAAGGACAACGTTCGCATGTTGGCCACCTTCCGCAATCGCGGCTTCAAGATGGACGAAGACCGCGACCAGGAAGTGGTCATGGTGAGCCGGCGGGTGGAGCCGGCACTGGCGAGCTCTTGACAGTACCGCTGCCACGCGGTCTGCTCTTGACAGTACCCCTACCTCTCTGCCTCCTCACCCCAGGGAGAAGTCGGCCATGTCCGCACGAGATTGCGTCTCTTCTGAAGGTCGTAGCGGCCGGCCGGGGATTCCCGGCGTTCTTGCCTCCTTCGGCCTGGTCGTCCTGCTGGGGTTGGGATGGGCGGGGGAGGCGGCCTCGGGAGAAGAATGGGTTCCCGTGGGCGCGGCCAAGGTCGACATCACGCCCGAGTACCCGGTGCGGATGTACGGCTATGCCTCCCGCACGACGGAGTCGGAAGGGGTGGCCGGCCGGCTTTGGGCCGGAGCGCTGGCCATCGGCGGCGACGGCGGGGAGGGCCCGGCCGTGCTTCTCTGCGTCGATTGCGGGTCGGTGCCCAGCGAGATCCGCGCGGAGGTGCTTCGCCGCGTGCAGTCGCAGTCTGCGATCCGGCCGGAGCGGTTCGTGCTGGCCAATTCCCACACCCACGCGGGGCCCAACGTCGGCGCAGCGCGGCGCCTGGAGGGCGAGGAGCGGGAGCGGATGGAGCGTTACGCGGGCGAGCTGGCCGACCGCCTCGAGGAAGTCGTTCTCGAGGCCTTGGCGGCGCGGCGGCCCGGCCGATTGGCGTGGACCCAGGGCGCAGTCGGCTTCGCGGCCAATCGCCGCGTCCTCACCGACGGCCGGTGGACCGGCTTCGGCGCCGTCCCGGAGGGGGCCGTGGACCACAGCCTGCCTCTGCTGCGGGTTACCGACGAGGACGACCAGCCGATCGCCTTGGTGGTCAACTACGCCTGCCACTGTACGACGATGCGGAATGACTTCGTGGAGATCCACGGCGACTGGGCGGCCGCGGCGCAAGAGGCGATCGAGGCCGACCATCCGGGTGCGGTGGCCCTGGTGACCGTCGGTTGCGGGGCCGACTCGGATCCCTATCCCCACGGCCGCTCCGATCCGGACTCCGGCGGGGACGCCGTCGCCTTGAGCGAAGAGCACGGCCGGGCGATCGCCGACGAGGTGCAGCGGCTCATGGCCGGTCCCTTCCGGCCCGTAACGCCGGAGCTCGTCGCCCGCGAGGCGCCGCTCGAGATCTCCTTCGAGCCGTCGCTCGAGGAGCTCGAGCGCCTATCCGCCGATTCCCCCGCCGCCGAGCGCCTCCTGCAACAGCTCGAGGACGGGGAGAGCCTACCCTCCCCCCAGACGATCGAGACCACCGTGTGGGCTTTCGGTGAGGAGCTGGCCATGGTCTTTCTTTCCGACGAGATGGTGGTCGACATCGCACTCCGCTTGAAGCGGGAGCTGGACGGCAGCCGCCTGTGGATCAGTGCCTACTGCAACAGCATCTCGCGGTACGTCGTCTCCGCGCGACTCATCGAGGAAGGGGGATACGAGGTGCAGAACTCGCTCAGCTCGAGGATCTCGCTCGGCAACCCGGAGCTCGTGCAGCCGCCCGTCGAGGACCGGATCGTCGAGCACGTGCGGGCGCTGCTACCGGAGAGCTATCGGTCCAACGCCCCCTAGCCGGCGGGCGCGCCTGCCGCCGCCCCGTGAACCTCTGCGGAACGAAAAGAGACGGCCCTTTGCGGTCCTCGATTCTGACGATTCCCCGCTTCCGGGATGCCGCCGCTTCATGGCGGGATGTCATCGACGTCGGGGTGTTCCTCGTCTCGACCTGCACGGCGGACTATGCGCCTTCGAAGGCACGGAGCTTGTAGATCAGGGCGCGGCGGCTGATACCGAGCTTCTTCGCGGCCTGGGTGCGGTTGCCGCCACACTCCTCGAGGGTGGCGAGGATGGTGGCCCGTTCGACCTGGGAGAGGCGGTCGCCGTCGTCATCGGGCCCCGGGGTGTGGTCGGCGAGGGCGGCGATCTTGGGAGGGAGGTGCTCGGGGAGGACCACATCGCCCCGGCAGAGGAGGCAGGCCCGCTGCACGGCATTGCGAAGCTCGCGGACGTTTCCCGGCCAGCGGTAAGCCAGCAGGCAGCGGACTGTCTGGGGGGAGAGGCGGACCGGTCCGCCGGCGAAGTCGGTGGCGAAGCGGCGCGCCAAGGGGAGGACGTCGTCGCGGCGGTCGCGCAGCGGTGGCACGTCGAGCTCGACGACGTTGATGCGGTAGTAAAGGTCGTCGCGGAAACGGCCCGCCGTCACCTCGGCGGCCAGGTCGCGGTTGGTGGCGGCGATCATGCGGGTCTGAACGGGAATCGGCTGGTCGCCGCCGACGGGGGTGATCTCGCCGGAATCCAGTGCCCGCAGCAGCTTCGGCTGCAGGTGCAGCGGCAGCTCGCCGATCTCGTCGAGGAACAGGGTGCCCCCGTGGGCGGCGCGAAAATGGCCTTGCCGCGATTCCGTGGCGCCGGTGAAGGCCCCCTTGGTGTGGCCGAACAGCGCGCTCTCGATAAGCGTCTCGGGGAATCCACCCATGTTGGCGGCTACGAGGGGGCCTCCGTGTACCGGGCTCCACCGGTGGATCAGGCGGGCCACGACTTCCTTGCCCACGCCGCTTTCCCCCGTGATGAGCACGGGAGCGGATGAGGGGGCAACGATGGCCGCCGTCTCCACGACGCGGCATATCGCCGGACTGGCGCAGACGAAATCGGCGGGCAACTCGGAGGGGAGTGCCGGGCCGGTCGCCTCTCGGGGGCCAAGCGTGTCGCGGAGGATGGCCGCCAGCTCGTCGAGGTCGATGGGCTTGGCAAGGTAGTCGTCGGCGCCGCTCTTGACGGCGGCCACGGCCTCGCGGAGGTCGGCATAGGCGGTGATGAGGACCACGGGCAGGTCGGCGGCGAAACGTCGGACCTCCTCGAGCAGCTCGATGCCGGACATGCCTGGCATGCGGACGTCGAAGAGCGCCATCGCCGGCCGTTGGCGGCGGATGGTATCGAGAGCCTCCTCGCCACAGGCGGCTTCGACGACGTGGTAGCCCTGCGTTTCGACGAAGCCCCCCAACAACTCGCGTTGAGAGGCTTCGTCATCGACGATCAAGACCGTGGCCGCTCGCTCAACCATCGATCCCCTCCAGGAAAAAGACCGCTCCGCCTCCCGGACGCGGCCGGTAACCGCAGTGCCAACCGTGGGCGGCTGCAATCCGCGCGACGATGGCCAGCCCGAGGCCCGTGCCGCCGGGGCGCGTGGTGAAGTAGGGGGTGAAGAGGGACTCGACCTGTTCGGCCGCGACACCGGGCCCGCGGTCGGCGACCTCGATTCGCCAAGCGCCATTGCGGCGGTCGAGGGAGACTTCCACGGCGCCCCCCTCTGGGGCGAAGGCAGCGGCGTTGTCTACCAGATTGAAGAGCGCCTGGCGGAGCATCTCCCGGTCGGCACTCACCTCGGCGACGTCTTCCGGAGCGTCCAGATGCAGGCTGAGGGCGTGGGTCTCGAAATCCGGCTCCACCAGTCCGCGGAGCTCTTCGATCAAGGCGCGGGCATCGACCGGATCGCGGCGGGGATGGCAGGGCCGGGCGAAGGCCAGAAACTGGTTGATCCGCGCCGTGACCCGATCGCACTCCTCGACGACCGATTCCGCCTGCCGTTGAAGTGCCGGGGGAATGCCTTCGGCTTTGGCCAGACGCTGCGTCCAGCCGCGGACCAATCCCAGGGGATTGCGGGTCTCGTGGGCCAGTCCGGCGGCCGCCTGACCCAGGTCGCGAAGGTAGCGGGCTTCGGCGCGGAGCGTCCGCTCGCGACCGCGGGCATCGGCCAGGTGCACGGTCGTCTGCCAGGCGGCGGCGAGCAGGATGAGGATCAGCCCCCCCGCCCCGGCAACCGTGGTGCGGGTCACGGCGGCACGGCGGCACGCCGCGTCGACCGCGGCGCGGTCCAGCACCAGCACGGCGAAGAATCGCCCCCCCTCGGCCCCCACGGGCCTCGCTTCCTCCTCTCCCAGCTCCGCCCTCCACCGCATCCCCCATCCGCGGCCGAATCCCGGTCCGAGACCCTGGCCGTGCGGCGGCTCCGGCGTTAGCCGGAAGGCTGCCACGTAGCGAAGGCCGGCGGCTTCCCACTCGGCACCCTCCTCCGGCGGCGCCGATCCTACCATCCCCAGGAGCTCGACTTTTCCAGCCGCGGCGGCCGGCTCGCCCTCGTCAGGCACGACCGCCACGGCGAGAAGCCCTGGCGACCCGGCCAGCTCTTCGACGATCCCCTCGAGCTGGTCTTCGAAAAAGGGCCCAAAGCGGCGGTGGGAACGAATCCCACCCACCAGGGCACGGCTGAGGACTTCGGCCTGCCCGGCGAGCGACTCGCGGGCGGCGGCGCGCTCCTGGCGGTACTCGCGGACCTGCCAGCCAGCAAATGCCAGCCAGGCCGCCAATGCTGCCCCGAAGACGATCAAGCGATGCCGTGGCATAGGAATGAAGTGAGGATTGTTGGCTGGTGACCGGTGAGGGAGAACTCGATTCGGTGGTATGCTCCCCCGGGGATGCGAAGGGGCCGGCCGGAGACTGGGGGTCAGGCGCTCGCCAGGGGCGTAGGGTGCGGATTTTGAGTCGCCGGCCGCCGGTCAACCACCACCACGCCCAAGAGTCCGTTCTGCGAAGCAGGGCAATAGGGTGCGGAGACTTCGGAAAACAGGGGGCCCCACTCTCAGTTTACCACGCAACAGCCGGCCGGACCGCCCCCGGCGCAGGAGGTCGTCCGGATGGATGGGCAATGCCGTCCGTTATCCCCTATTCAAGAGGCAGGCTCGGCTCGGAAGGCGGGAAGTGCCCGTCCGGCCCGTCCCAGAGCGCTGCCTGCGTTCGTCGAAGTGTTGCCGACAGCAGGTGATTACCTTCGGACGAACCGTTCGAGGAAGCGTTCTTCAGATTCGGAGTCGCCGATGAGGATCAGCTCGGCGCCGGATGCCAAGGGGCGGCGGATATCGGGGTTCACCTCCGTACGGCCGTTGGTGTGGACGGCGAGGATGCTGCAGCCGGTCTCCTGGCGGACGGCGCTGTCGAGGATGGTTCTGCCTGCAAGCGCGGGGGGTACGGGCACTTTGAAGACGTCCAGGCCCTCGGTCATCATGAGGATGTCGCTCCGCTTGAGGAGGTTGAAGATGGCATTGGCGCCCATGGAAGCCGCGGAGATGACGAAGTCGGCCCCTGCGCGGTGCAGCGTGGTGATATTCCGCTCCAGCGCGGCACGGCTGACAATCTGGATATCCGGTCTTAGCCGGCGGCAGTAGATGGTCAGGTAGACGTTCACGTCGTCGTCGCGGGTGGTGATGACCACCGTGGACGAGCGGCGGATGCCCGCGCGGTCGAGCACTTCGAGCTCGGCGGCATCGCCGGGGATCAGGTGCTGCGCGTCATCGGTCCACTCGGGCGCCTTCTCCACGATGCGGTAGTCGACCCCTTCGGCAGCGAGGGCCCTGCCCGTGGCCCAGCCCACCCGGCCGCCGCCGATGATCACCACCGGCACATCCGAGGTGTTGTAGATGCAGAAGAGCTCGTCGTAGGTGGCGAGCTGCTCTTGCGAACCGACGAGGACGAGGACGGTATTCGCCGTGATCCGCGTGTCGGGACCGGCCGACTGGAAACGGCCCCGCTCCCAGACGCCGGCCACGTTGACGTTGACGTACTCGCGGAGCCGGATTTCGCGGAGCGTCTTCCCCACCAGGGGCGTGTTCGCCGCCGACGCCTCGGCGACGAGGAGCTCGTCGAACTGGCCGATGACGTGGCTCTTGGCGTCGCGGCCGATGACCCTCCGCGCCAGCGAGCGGCCCAAGAGCACGCTGAGCTCGAGCACCCGGTGGCAGCCGGCCAGCTCGAGGATGTCGACGGAGGCCGAGTGGGCGGCGGTGCCGATGATCGTTACCTTCTGGGATATCTCGCGGATGGTGAAGGCGATGTTCGTGTTCAGCGTGTCGCTGTGGGTGGCGGCAACCAGCGCCGCATTATCCACCCGCGCCTTCCGGTAGGTGCCCGGATCGTCGAGATCGCCGACCATGACGCGGACTCCCTCGTCGGAGAGGAGGAGGGCCTGGGTGGGGTCAGAGATGAGGACCGCATACGGATAGTGGTACTGCTGGAATTTGCGGATCAGGGCGGTCTCGATGGGGCCGTAGGCGGTGAGCAAGGCATGGCCACGGGTGCCGGGGGGGAGCTCCCGCGGGGCCCGCGCCGCCGCCCGGGCCTCCAGCCACGGGGCATAGAAGAACTGGATGAACGTGAACGGCAGCAAGATCAAGAGGAAAAGGATCCCCGAGATGAGCACTACGACGGAAAAAACGCGGCCGACGTCGGAGACGAAGGTGATGTCGCCGAATCCCAGGGTGGACATCACCACCAGGACCCAATAGACCCCGGTGAGCCAACTGTGCTCTTGACCTTCCCATACCATCAGGATGTGGAAGGCCACGCTGTAGGCTGCCACCAGGCCCACGAAGACAGTCAGGAAGCGCAGCAGGATCTGCAGGTTCCGCCGCTGGGCGCCGTGGCGCAGATAGACCGTCATCAAGGTGGTGATCGTCTTCATGGCACCAAGAGCCCGCAACGGTATGCGGCGAGGCTGCCCCGAACCGGTCTTCAGCGGGAAGTCAGGCCGCGACGGCTGCCGGCGGCGTCGTGGCGGTCGAAGAAGCGCTCCCGCGTGCGTCCGACGAAGCCGCTCCGGGCGTCGAAGACGCTGCGGCTCCCGTCGACGCCGGGGACGGAGCGGCCGACGAGCCCGCCCCGGTTGTCGAAGAAGAACTCGCGGCCCGAGGCGGTGGTCGCCGAGCGGCCCAGCCGGGCGCCGTGGGCGTTGTAGAAATTCTGCCCCCGGGAGAGATTCGGCCGCACGTGCCCCTGGGCGCGGAGCCGCGCCGCCTCGTAGCCGGGGGCAGCGTAGAGCGACCACCCGTCGTGGCGGAAGACCTCGCGGCTGGTCAAGCCGCGAACCGGACTGGTCGAAGGAGTGGTCGAATCGGGATCGGCCGCAGGAGCGGCGGCCGTAGCTGCGGGCAGGATGAGGGCCACGACAGCCGATAGGCGGATCAACGTTGACATGGAACGCTCCTTATCGATAGACCTGCCGCTGGAGAGGGGGGAGGCAATCCCTTATCCTTAACCATTATACGCTCCGACATGCACCCATTGTAGGTTGGCCTGAGGCCGTCCTGACTGCTCGCGATAGGGTCCGCGAGCGAATCATTAGCGCGTCGAGGAATTGATACGCGCAGCCCCCCCGCTTCCCGGGCACCGTCTGAGCCGGAGACACGCGATAGTCGGGCCGCCCGTAACGTCGACCCCCGCCCCGTCTCGTTAATCCAGGGCACTTAGAGGCTTTGGTGAAACGGCGCATCGTCGGGGGTCGGTCAAGGAACAAGTCATCGCATTGGGACCATCGTTCCGCACCTGCGTGCACCGCCTGTCTTTACGAGCCGAGGTGCCCTGCGACCGGCAACATCACTGCCCCCACCCCTCCCCCGTTGCTTAGCCGTGCTGCATTCACCTTGACCCACTCTGGCAGAGTGGATATCGTTCGCCCGGCAATTCGCGCGGTTCGCGGAGCGCGCCGGGGCGGCATCCGGTGGAACCCAAATTCCTTCCGCGCCGCGGGCGACGAACTGGTTCGCGGTACGGGGCGGCGATGCAGGGAGTGCAGAGAGCATGAAATCCACGCTGCTTGGTCTCGGTCTCGGAGGGCTGTTGCTGGCGGGATGCTCCTCCTGGAACGTCCTGGCGGCGCGTTCGCAGAGTCCGGAGGTCGAGGTGCCGCCGATCGCCAGTGCGCAACTGGTCGGCGATCTTGCCGTGGAGTTCGGCATGTACCCGATCCGCGTCGAGGCGGTCGGCCTGGTCACCGGGCTGGCGGGCACGGGGAGCGATCCGCCCCCTTCGCCCCAGCGCGCCCTCCTCATCGAGGAGATGCAGCGGATCGGTGTGCCCACGCCCAACGCGGTGCTCGCCTCCGACACCACGTCGCTCGTCGTGGTGCAGGGATTTCTCCGTCCCGGAATCCAGAAGGGCGACCGTTTCGACCTCGAAGTCCGCATTCCCGCGCGGAGCGAGACGACGAGCCTCCGCGGCGGCTGGCTGATGGAGTCGCGGCTGAAGACCATGGCCCTCCTCGACAACCAGATCCGCAGCGGTGAACTCCTCGGCTTCGGACAGGGGCCGGTGCTCGTTGACCCCTCGGCGGGGGCGGGGCAGGAAAGCGTCTGGGCCGCCCGCGGCCGCGTCCTCGGCGGCGGCGTGGCCCTCCGCTCCCGACCGGTGGGCCTGGTCCTCAAGCCGGGCTTCCAGCACGAGTTCAACGCCGCGCGGATCGCCAACGCCATCAACCGCCGCTTCCACACCTACCGGAACGGGATCCAGATGGGCGTGGCCACGGCCAAGACCGATAAGTACGTGGAACTGAGCGTCCACCCCCGCTACCGCGACAACGTCGAGCGCTACCTCCAGGTCGTCCGCGCCGTCGTCGTCCGCGAGAGTGAAGTGGAGCGCCTGGAGCGGATCGCGCTGTTGGAGAAGCAGCTCATGGAGCCGATCACCGCGGCCCATGCCGCCCGCCAGCTCGAGGCCCTGGGCAACGAGGGCGTGGAGACGCTGCGGGCGGGAATCGAAAGCAACAACGCCGAAGTCCGCTTCTTCGCCTCCGAGGCCCTCGCCTACCTCGACCGCCGCGAGGCCGCCGAACCGCTCCGCCTGAGTGCCCAGAACGAGCCGGCGTTCCGCGTCTTCGCGCTCGCCGCCCTGGGAACCATGAACGACGTGACTGCCTACGATGCCCTGCGCGAACTGCTCGAGGTCCCCAGCGCGGAGACCCGCTACGGCGCCTTCCGCGCCCTCCGCGCCATGAATCCCCGCGACAACTTCATTCGGGGGGAGAGTTTCGGCCCCGGCTTCCACTACCACGTGCTCGACGTCCCCGGGCCCCCCATGGTCCACATTACTCGCAACCGCCGTCCCGAGTTGGTCGTCTTCGGCCGCGGCATCCACCTGACGCCGCCCTTCGCCCTGGAGGCGGGCAACAGCATCCTCGTCGTCGCCGACGGCGCCGAGGTCCGCGTCAGCCGCTATGCGGTAGGTGAGGCCGACCAGCGGCGTCTGGTCAGCACGGATTTGGACGACATCGTCCGCGCGGTCGTCGATCTGGGAGGCACATATCCGGACGTCGTCCAGGCCCTCCAGCAGGCGAAGGCCAGCGGCGCCCTGGCGGTGCGCTTCGAAGTCGAGGCCGTTCCCGGCTCGGGGCGCAGTTACGACCGCCTCGCCGAAGAGCCCGCCCCGGTCGAAGAGCCGTCGCGCTGGCGGTGGAACCCCCTCGGCCGTGTTCTCTCCCGGATCGGCGGCGGGGGCGAGGAGGCGTCGCCGCCGGACGCCGAGAGGCGCGAAGCGGCGATTGCGGAGGAGGTCTTCCGCGACGAAGAGGGCACCGTGGCGCCGGCCTCCTACGAGGACCACGAATAGACCCCGCTCCGCCGCCCCATGCTCAAGGCCCTGGAAATCGTCGGCTTCAAGAGTTTTGCCGACAAGACGCGCTTCGAGTTCCCGCCCGGGATCACCGTGGTCGTCGGCCCCAACGGATCGGGCAAGTCGAACATCGTCGACGCCGTGAAGTGGGTTCTCGGCGAGCAGAGCGTGAAGAGCCTGCGGGGCACGGAGATGGCCGACGTCATCTTCAACGGCTCCGGCGCGCGGCGGCCGGTGAACGCTGCCGAGATCACCCTGACGTTCGACAACTCCGGGCGCATGCTTCCCGTGGACACCGCCGAGGTCCACATCACCCGCCGCGTCTACCGCGGCGGTGAAGGGGAGTATCTGATCAACCGCCAGCCCTCGCGGCTCCGCGACATCCGCGACCTCCTCAGCGGCACCGGTCTGGGGGGGCAGGCCTACAGCGTCATCGAGCAGGGGAAGGTGGACACCATGCTCCAGTCTTCCCCCCGCGACCGCCGCGTAATCTTCGAGGAGGCGGCGGGCATCAGCCGCTTCAAGGCACGCAAGGTCGAGGCTCTCCGCCGCCTGGAGCGGGTGGAGCAGAACCTCCTGCGGCTTTCCGACATCGTCGAAGAGGTCGAGGCCCGCCTGCGCACGGTCCGTGCGCAGGCGGGCAAGGCCCGCCGCTTCCGCGAGTTCAGCGACCGTCTCCAGGACCTCCGCATCCAGGTGGGTCAGGTCGATTGGCGGCGGCTTACCACGCGGCTCGAGGAGCTGGAGGCGCATTCCGCTCGTCTGGCGGAGGAGCACGCCGCGGCCAAGACGGAGGCGGCGGGCGTCGAGGCGCAGCTCGCGGCGCTCGACGAGCAGGCGGCCCGCGTCCAGGAAGCCCTCCGCAGCGACGAAGCCGAGGCGGGCAGTCACCGCGAGCGGATCGCTGCCCGGGAGACGACGGTCGAGCACCAGCGTTCCCTCTGCCGCGACCTCGACGACCAGGCCGCCCGCCACCGCCGGCGGTTGACGGCCCTCACCACCCGCGCCAGCGGTCTTGCCGAACAGCTTCGCGCCACCGAGACCGAGGTCGAAGAGGCGGAGGGGCATCACCGCCGGATCGCCCGCCGCCTCGCCGAAAAGGAAGGCGATCTGAGCGCGCTGGCCGCCCGGCTGGACCATCTCCGCGGCGAGAACGAGCAGTGCCGCGGCGAGCTGATGGCGCATATCCGCGCCGCCGCCGCCTTGGCCAATCGCCTGGGTAGTCTGGCCGCCGAAGTCGAGCAGGCCGAAGAGGCCTGCCGGACCGCGCGCGACCGCTGCGCGCGCTATGAAGCCGAGGAGGCCGCCGCCGAGGGCCGCTGGCAAAGCCTCCTCGAAACCCGCGACGCCCTCGCCGCGGCGGCCGCGCGGTGCGGCGACCGCCTCTCCGCGGCCCGTGCCGCCGCAGAGGAGGCGGAACGCACCTTGGCGGCGCGGGAAGAGGAGCACGTCGCCACCAAGGACCGCCACACCCGCATCGCGGCGCGGGTGGCGGCCCTGGAAGAGCTCGAGCAGCGCTGTGAGGGCCTGGGCGCCGGCGTCCGCGGGGTCCTCGAACAGGCGCACCGCGATCCGGAAGGCCCCTTCGGGCAGGTCGTGGGCCTGGTCGCCGATCTCGTCCAGGTGAGCGTGGAATCGGCCCCCCTGATCGAGATCGCCCTGGGTGAAGCCGCGCAGTTCGTCGTGGCCAGGCCCCAGGGACCCCTTGCCGAAGCGCTCCGTGCAGGCGCTGCGGAGCTGCCCGGCCGCGTGACGTTTCTCTGGCTCCGCGACGCCGGCCGGCCGGCGGACGCGGCGCCGGACTTCTCCGGTCGAGCGGGGGTGGTGGAGCGGGTGGACCGCCTGGTGGAAACCGAACCGCGGCACCGACCACTCAGCTACCGGCTCCTGGGGCGGACCTGGCTGGTCGAGTCGCTGCAGGCCGCCGTACCCTTGGCGGAGGAGGCGCCCGGCGAGGTCCGCTTTCTCACTGCCGTCGGCGAGCTGCTCGAAGCCGACGGCACGCTCCGCGTGGGCCCCGTGTCGACGCGCGGCGGACTGATTTCGCGCCGCAGCGAGCTGCGGGCTCTCCGCGGTAAGCTGGAAACGCTCGAGAGCCGCTGCGCCGCGGGGGAGGCGGCCGTGGCGACGGCGCGCGAGCATCTCCAGGCCGTCCAGTCGGCCCTCGCCGAGGCGGCCGAGGAAGACCGGCTGGCCGCTGCAGCCCGGGCGGAGCACGCTCACAAGATCACCGCCGAGGAGACGGTCCGCACCCAGCGGGCCGGGCAGTGCGCCGCTCTGGAAGCCGACCGCGCCGCCGCCGAGCGACGCCACGCCGCTGCCTGCGAGGCACTGGGGGAAGCCCGCCGGCGGCAGGCCGAGGCCGAGACCACCCAATACGATCTGGAATGCCGCCTCTCCGCCGCCGAGAAGGCGATCGAGGCACTCGATGCCCAGCAGCAGAGCGGTGTCGAGGCGACCACCGAGATCAAGATCGAGCTCGCCACCAGCGAGGAGCGGCTGCGGAACCTCCGCGGCGCCTTGCGCCAGGTCGAAGAGGCCGGTCGGGAGCTGCAGGGGGCAATCGCCGAAGGCCGTGGGCAGCTTGCCGACTGCCAGGAGCGATCCCGCCAGGCGGAACGGACGATCCTTGCCGCCGAGTCGGAGATCGCCGAACTCTACCTCGCCAAGGAGCACCTGGCGCGCACGGGCGCCGAGGCGGCAGCGCGCCACGAAGGCCTCCTGCAGCTCCGCACCGCGCGGGAAGTCGAGGCTCAGGAATTGCGGGCCGCCGTCCGCAAGCTCGATGAGAAGCTCCACGCCCAGGAGCTGGCCGCCAACGCGGTCCGCATGGAACGCTCCGCCATGGCGGAGCGGCTCCAGGAGGCCTACGGGATCGAGCACGCGGACCTCGCGCGCGCTCCCGAGGAGCAAGAGGCCGAGAAGACCGCCGAAGTCCAGGAGGAGATCGACGAGCTCCGCCGAAGAATTGGCGGCCTGGGAAACGTCAACCTCGAGGCCCTCGCCGAGCTGGACGAGCTGGAGAGCCGTTTCGGCCACCTCGACGAGCAGCACCGCGACCTGGTCTCCGCCAAGGAGTCGCTGGAACAGATCATCGAGCGGATCAACGGCGACAGCCGCAAGCGCTTCACGGAGACGCTGGAGACGGTTCGCGGCCACTTCCAGACGCTCTTCCGCGATCTCTTCGGCGGCGGCCGCGCGGATATCGTGTTGGAAGAGGGGGTCGACATCCTGGAGAGCGGCATCGAGATCGTCGCCCGACCGCCGGGCAAAGAGCCACGGAGCATCTCGCTCCTCAGCGGCGGTGAGAAGACGATGACCTGCGTGGCCCTCCTGCTGGCCATCTTCCGCAGCCGCCCCAGCCCCTTCTGTGTCCTCGACGAAGTGGATGCCGCCCTGGACGAGGCGAACATCGACCGCTTCTGCGGCGTGCTCCGCGACTTCCTCGCCTGGACGCAGTTCATCATCGTCACCCACTCGAAGAAGACGATGACTGCGGCCAACACCATCTACGGGGTGACCATGCAGGAGTCGGGCGTTTCGAAGCAGGTCTCCGTTCGCTTCGACGACGTCAGCGAGACGGGCGAAATCCTTGTCGA
>SKOZ01000006.1 GCA_007119795.1 Planctomycetales bacterium
CCGCTTCCTGACGCGAGGGCTCCGTCGGCGACTGCAAGGCGAGGTCGCTCCTGCCGGTGTAGCTCGGGTTGGAGGGAGAGCGGGGCGGTTCCGTTGGGGTGGCGGGTCGGGGCGGTGTCGCCGTGGCGGAAGCGTGCGGTGGGGTGCCTTGGCCCCAGGCCGGGCGCTGCCCGACCCCCTGAGTTTGCCCTGGGGTATGCCAATGCGGAGGGGATATGTCTCCCCTGGTGTGGGGCGTGGCGTCTGCGGTCACAGGAGCCGGGCTTATCCAGGGGGGGGGCTGGGGCGTGTTGGCACCGGGAACGGGACCTGCCGGCTGGCGAGCTTCCTCGCGCGGCGGCCAAGTCTGCCAGGGCGGAGAGGTCTCGGCCCCGGCACCGGGGCCTGGGGCGCTAGGACTGCCGTGCTGGGAGCCAAACCCATCCGCAGTGGGGTGCGACTCGCGAGCCCCTCCGTCGGTGGGCCAGCCTCCTTGCGGGGCTGCCACCTGTTGCGAGTGGCTCCCGCCGACCTCGATGCGGGTGTCATTGGCGATCTGCGTAAGCATGGAGATGTAGTCAGAAGCGGGCAAAGCACCGTGAGCGCGATCCAGCTCCCGCCCCTGCGGCGTGACGATGATCGTTGTCGGCAGTGCCGTGATCCGGAACTCCTGGGCGAGCCGGGAATTCTCGTCGGCATTGAGTTTCACGGGGACATACCCACGCTCCACCGCCGCTGCCACGTCGGCCCGGGAAAAGACCTGCCGCTCCATCCCCTGGCACGCGCCGCACCATTCGGCCCAGAAGTGGATGAGCACGAGTCGCCCGCTCTGCTCGGCCGTGCGCTGCGCCGCCTCTAGCTCCGGTTGCCAGCGCACTAGTTCCTGGGCAGAAAGGCTGGCCGTCGGCGCGAACGCCAACAGGAACACCCACGTGTAGCAAGGCCATGCCTGGTTCATACGAAGAACTCCCACTCGATACGAGGAGCGCCCGCCGGATGGGACGGGGATGTGCGTTCCCTACTGGCGGGCGACGACCGCGGATTCGGCAGACGAAAACGGAGGCCTTTCTTGGGCCGCCGGGCCTGTTATCGGTAACGCCTGGTGTGGAAGTGCGACGAAAGTTTGCGGAATTTTCGGGTTGTGCGGCCCTGGGGGGAATGTGGGCTCCCCACTGCATCGGTAGTTCGGCGAATGCTTCGCGCGTTGCGGGGGGCGACCGGCGACTCAGCGAGGGGTATTGGGGGTGGCCGGCAGGGCGAAAACTCGAATTGTCGATACAAACCTTGACAGGAACCGACATAAAGTTAAGATGGCCGTAGTGAGAGTTCTACTTGGCGGCCGGTAGAGCCATTTGCTTGGTGGCCACCGGCGCTGAGATGGGGCCGTCCGGTTCCAGCTTTGCACGGCCGTGCTGCGATAGATTTGGGGCGAGAGGGCTGGTCGTGCAGGTTGGCTGGCTGCGCGTGTCTTTCGAAGGTACTTCGGGCACCGCGCTGCGGAGGGCCGGGGGAGCATGCTGTCCGCGCCGAGAGGTGGCGGCAAGCGGGGCTGGGGCGCCGCGTGTCGGCCGCAATGCATCGGTTGTTGGTGCTTGGATTATCCGTGCCGAGGGTGGATTCTCCCGGGGGCTCAGCGGTGAGCCCCTCGCGTCCACGTCTGGCGAGGCACAATAGGTACCTGCTGTCTGGGTTCGTTCGGTTCACACCCGTTTTGGCCCTTGCGCCGGGTGGGGCGGAATGCCGAGGGAGTTGCAACCGGTGGCAGAGCGTGGTGCTGGGGACAAACAATACCACGGAGGCCGCTATCGGCCGGTCCGGTGGTGTCCGTGAAGGGGTCGCTATCCGCCGCGAGGCGCGTTGATCGCTGGATTGCGGGGCGCGCGGGAGAGGACCCCAGAGCCGACGGTCCGGGCTGCACGATTGCTCCGCGGAGTGATCTTTCCCCGATTGTCCGGGTATAGAGAGGGTGCGGACAGCACCAGTTTATTCCCCCTTGCGGTTGACTCTCGAGTCGCTCCAGCATTGTCCTGCCGGCTCTCAGGAACCGGCCAGGTCCAGGAGGTCATCGTTGCCCTGATTTGGGAACGGAGTTCCTTCGTGCGCCGAGCCGCTGGATTTCGGACGGGCGGTTCGGCACGCCGGAATCGGGTCGCCTCAGCCCCCGGTCGAGCCCGTCCTTAGGAACGGGACGACGCCCGGGAGCGCACGGTGCCCGAGCGGTGGTTTGTGTTCTTCGATAGGTGGATCATGGGAAAAAGGAAGAAAGGGAAACCGCGCGGCAAGACGGGCGTCCACGGCCCGAGCCACCGCGCTCGCACCCGACCCCTTCGCGACACGCGGCCGCAGCCGAACGTCGTGCGGGAAAACGAACCCGGCGAGAATGGGGACGTGGGACCGCTCCACGCCGGCGGCGGGGTGCTGGAAATGCACCCCAACGGCTACGGGTTCCTGCGGGATCCCAACGCCAACTATATACGCCAGTTGACCGACCCCTTCGTACCCGGCAGCATGATCGAGAAGTACGCGCTGCGGGAAGGGGTTCACCTCAACGGCATGGTGCAACCCGGCCGCAAGCAGCAGGGGCCGCGGCTCCGCGAGCTGCACGACGTGGACGGGATGACTCCGGAGCAGTACCGCGAGGTCAAGGGGTTCGACGAGCTCACGCCCATCAACCCCGAGTCCTGGCTGAAGCTGGAGACGGGCCCCACGCCGCTGACGACCCGGGTCATGGACCTGCTCACGCCCCTGGGCAAAGGGCAGCGGGCCTTGATCGTCGCTCCCCCGCGGACCGGCAAGACGATCCTCCTCCAGCACATCAGCGAGGGAATCGCCACGAACAACCCGGGCTGCAAGCTGATCGTCTTGCTCATCGACGAGCGGCCCGAAGAGGTCACCGACATGCGGCGGGCCGTCCGCGGCGAAGTCGTGGCCAGCAGTCTGGACCGCGACATCGAGAGCCACGTCCGCCTCTCCCAACTCGTCGTCGAGCGCTGCAAGCGGCTCGCCGAGATGGGCAAGGACGTTGTCATGCTCCTCGACTCGATCACCCGCCTGGCCCGCGCCTTCAACAAGTGGGTCGGCAATACGGGCCGCACCATGTCCGGCGGCGTGGACATCAAGGCCATGGACGTCCCCAAGAAGCTCTTCGCCACGGCCCGCCTCTTCGAAGAGGGCGGATCGCTGACCATCGTGGGCACCGCCCTGATCGACACCGGCAGCCGCATGGACGAGCTGATCTTCCAGGAGTTCAAGGGCACCGGCAACATGGAGCTGGTCCTCGACCGCAAGCTCGCCGACCGGCGGATCTGGCCGGCCATCGACATCTCGCAGTCGGGCACCCGCCGCGAGGAGAAGCTCCTCCCGCCCGAGACGCTGCACGCGGTCACCATGCTCCGCCGCACACTCTCGACGATGCATCACGTCGACGCCATGGAGCAGCTCACCGCCAAGCTCGGCAAGTTCAAGTCGAACCAGGATTTCATCGACCTGATCAGCGGCGCCCACATCAACGACTGAGGAAGCAGTGGCGCGGCGGTCCCGGCGGTCCGCCCTCGATCGTCCGTGGCAGGCGGGGGGCTATCCCGGCGCGCTGTGTCCCGACGCCCGAAGCCATTCCGTGCGCCGCCGGCCTTGCATCGGCGGCAGGAGTCGGGCACGATAGATACAGGGAACCGCCGCTCGGCGGCCTATCCCTCCGGAGGGTAAGCGAATGGCTAGCGGCCACACTGGAAATGTGGTGCCCCGAAAGGGGTTGTGGGTTCGAGTCCCATGCCCTCCGCTCTGATAGCCACCTGGAAATCCATGGGTTCGGTCGGTTTGGCGGCCGGGCCCTTTGCCCTTTCCGGACAAGGATTCGGACATGCGGGGGGCTTGATCCGTCGCCGATCGATCAGGGACCGCACGGTCGACGCGTGGGGGCTGTCAGCAATGGCTCGCCGGCAGCCGCCAATCGAAAGGGCGGTATTGGACGCCGTGAAGTGAAGGACGGTTTCCGCCGCCGTCGCGTTCCTGGCGATGGCCGTTGCGGGCATTGCCATCTTGTTTACGGCCCTTCGCGCGCGGCCGGGGGAATACCTCCTCCGCGAATCTGGCGTGATCACCAGCCGCAAAACGGATAACGGGGTGGCCGCGCGAATCCTCGCTGGAGCCGCCGTGAGGGCGGAGGAAAAGGTTGATGCCCCCCTCGCCGATGCCGACGACGTGGGCTTGTGCTCCTCCTTGGCGACGCCGGGAACCGGCTGTTCGCACGCTCGCCCTGGCTTTTTCTACGGCTTGTGCTAGAATTGGGCTGATTCACTCCACTTGCCACTTGGCCATTGGATGACTGCCAGGTACCAATGGCTTTCTGAGAACGCAAGTCGCGCTGCTCGCATCTGGTCCTGGAACGCTCCCTCTAGGACCTTGAATGACGTTCGATCAGCTTGGGCTCGCCGAGCCCCTCCTCCGTGCGGTCGCTGCCGAAGGCTATACCGTTCCCACTCCGATCCAGTTCCAGGCGATTCCCCGCATGCTGGCCGGTCGCGACCTGCTCGGCTGTGCGCAGACGGGCACGGGCAAGACGGCGGCCTTCGCCCTGCCTATCCTCCATCGCCTGGGCGATTTCCCCTCGTCGCCCGCCGGCCGCACCCGCCCCATCCGTGTCCTCGTGCTGGCCCCGACCCGGGAGTTGGCCCAGCAAATCAGTCACAGCTTCCACGCCTACGGGCACTATACCGGGCTCCGGAACACGGTGGTCGTGGGCGGGGTCGGTCAGAATCCTCAGCGGCTCGCCCTGAAGCGCGGTATCGATATCCTGATCGCAACACCCGGCCGCCTGCTCGACCTGATGGGCCAAGGGCTCGTGGATCTGAAATCGGTGGAGATGTTCGTGCTGGACGAGGCCGACCGCATGCTGGACATGGGGTTCATCCCCGATATTCGCCGCATCATTGCGCGCTTGCCCCAACGGAGGCAAACGGTCCTCTTCTCCGCGACCATGCCGGAGAGCATCGAACAGTTGGCCCGTGCCATCCTCCGCAAGCCCGCGCAAGTCCGCGTCGCCCAGGTTCGGGCGACCACGGAGCTCATCGAGCAATCGGTGGCATTCGTGCCGCGGCAGCACAAGACCCGCGTGGTGGCCGATCTGCTGAGGACGCCGGCGGTGGCGCGGGCGCTGGTGTTCACCCGCACCAAGCACGGTGCGGACCGGCTGGCCCGGCAGTTGTACCAGTTGGGGATCAGTGCGGGGGTGCTCCACGGAGCCAAGAGCCAATCGGCGCGGCAGAGGACGCTGGAAGGCTTCAAATCGGGGCGGACGGCGGTCCTGGTGGCCACCGACCTCGCCGCCCGCGGAATCGATGTGGAAGGCATCTCCCACGTCGTCAACTATGACCTCCCGCACGAAGCCGAGACCTACGTCCACCGGATCGGCCGGACCGGGCGGGCCGGGGTTCCAGGTGTCGCCATCGCCTTCTGTGACGAAGAGGAGCGGAAGCACCTGGTGGCAATTCAGCGGCTGATCGGCCAGGCTTTGTCGGTGGAGAAAAAACTCTCCATGCTCGAGGCCACCGCTGGACCGAACCAGCGGCAGAGCGCTGCGGACGATGGCGACTCACGAGAGTGTGCGGACCGGAAGGAGGTCGTGCACCCTCGAGGAACCAGGAAGCGAACCCCGCGGGTCTCGGGGAGGCCGCACGTGCGCGGGAAGAACTCCCGAACCCTGCGAAGGGCGCTCTGACAGGAAGGAAGAGGGGGCCCTCTTCTCAGGGTAGGGGCAGCCAGGCCGGCTTGCCGGTCCCGGGGAGCGACGCCAGGCACCCGTTCCAGTAGGCGACCAGTTCGGCACGGACTGCCACGTGGAGCAGGTCGCTGTCGCCAGGGGCATCCGTCGCGCACGCGACCACCCAGGGGATATCAATGTCCGAGTCGCAGAAGGCCCAGTGCAAGAACGTCTCGCGCCCGAGCCAGACGTGCTCGACGCTGCACCAGAGGGCCGCGTGGTTCGTCCCGCGGTAGTCGAACTGGAAGAGGGCGTCCGCGGCGACGTGCACTGCACTGCGCAGCGATAGCCGGCACGCGCGGCGGCGGAGCGATAACTGGCGGGCGGTGGGAGGTCTTGCCATGCGCGAACTGAGACAGGCATCGAGCATGTCGTTGCTGATCCTTAAGTCCGTGGTACGGCGAGGTGATGCCATCGAGGGCAAGGTTCGGGCGTAGGGCGCTGCCCCGGCCACCGGTTCACCGCGGTGGCCGGAGGAGTCAGTTTTCGCCTGCCGTTCCGCCTGCAACACCGGAGTCGTCGGTGCTCTTGGCGGCCTCTTTCTTCTTCATGCGGCGGGCCCTCTTCTCTTCCGACTTCTGTTTCTTCTGTTGATCGCGGGCTCGCTTGGCATAGGTGTTGTTGTTGCGTGCCATGAATCTCCTTCATCGTCGACTCAAAAAACCCAATCCCTCCTGGCGGATCCGCGGGCTTCCTCTCGGTGGCACGCACCGTGGGGAGCACCCATCCTCGCGAGAATGGGTCTTAACCCCGATAGCCCCGCGGAACGCTCCGGGAAACCGGCAGGCAGGAGCGGTTCATTCGTTCATTCGTTGCACGCCGGACGGAGGCCGGCGACGAGATCCTGCTCCTTGGTCCGGCGGGACTCCTCGACGGCATCGGACTGAACGCAGATGCAGTTGGCGCCCTGGGCGGTGAAGTCTTGGGCCTTCAGGTGCAGGTCGGCGGGTTGGGAAAAATCCTCCGTGTGGCCCACGAAAATGGGTACGATCCTGCGGCGTTGACTGGCCCCCTGCGGGCGGCTGCCAATGACAAAGACGCCGCCAAGCTTGCGGAATCTCGTCCCTAGAGGGAAAACCTTGAACCGGTATCTCTGGCCGGATTCTCCCTGGAAGACCGTTCTACCGAGCGCTGGCATGGGTTGTTCCTTTGCGATGAGATGGGATTCCTCTTCCCGTTACTGCCGATTTTTGGACCGACGGCGTTTGCCCGCCCCAAGGCTCCTGTCCTCCCCTTCCGCAGACGGCTACTCCGGCGAAGCCGTCCGGAACTGCCGGGCACGACTCCGCACGGTGGGAAAGGTCGTGTACTCCGGGTGTTCGTAACGCTCCCCGCGCATAAACCAGAAGGCCAGACCGCCGGTATTGTGATGCGCCCCCGGTGTCGCCGTCTCGTGGAGCGGCTTGGCGCGGACGCCCAACGATCCTTTCTTCCCCGTCTTCTTCCAGCCCCGTTGCTCCATGATCATACGAACGACAACGCCGATGACCTGCCGCAATCGTTTGGTGTACCGTGGGTGCAGTGAGGAAAGGGACTTGTCGATGGACGGTTGTGCTTCCAGCTCGCGGACCACTCCCGCCAAAGGCGGCCGGTCATGGTGGATCTCGGATTCCTCCATGCGACGCTGGCGGTCCTCATCGTTGAAAAAGCTCAGTACGTCATCCAACGGCTGTTTCGGGTCGTTGAGTACGTCGGCGAACGTGCGTCCCTGCCGATCCTGGAGAAAACCCGAACGCGTGACGGCCACTCGTGCCGTCATGCCCTTCGGGGGATGGGCTGACGAGAGGTTTTTATTGAACATACAAATATTGTATCTGCAACGGCACTCTTTCGCAAGGCGGGTATCCACGGCGGCCCTGCTGCTCGCCCCAACGAATACGCCGCGCAAGAGGTTCCTAACATCCCCCCCTCCAAGGACGTGGTTTCAGGGAGGGGGGGCGGCCGAGAAGGGGGGTTCGGAGACGCTAGGGTGCGGCGACGGCGTCGAGCGATGCGGCCAGCCGATCCAGCTCGGAAAGGAACGACGGGAGCGCCTCGTGGGCGACGTGCTCGGCCTGACGCCGGTAGAGGTCGATGCCTTCACGGAGATTGGCTGTGAACTCGCAGAAGTAGTCCGGTGAAGCCGCGAAGAGTCCGATGCCGTGCTTGGCCAGCAGGTCGCGAAGGTAGTCGAGGTAGAGGGCCAACTCGCGGAGGAGCATGTGTGGGCGAGGGGTGTTCTTCAGCAACAACGAGATGTGGCCGTAGATGTGTCCGACCATTTCCTCGAGGCTGGCACGTCGCGAGAAGTGGATGATATTCGGGCCGCAACAGACGGCGGGAGTGGCTTCGGGATCGATGCCGTGTTTTTGGGTGGCCCCACCGGCGAGGTCGTGGCAGATGCAGGACTTGCCGAGAACACTTTCCAGGATCGCCGCCCGCTGGTCTTCCGGCAGGTCCTGCTCGGCGAGCTGACGGAGCTTCTGCTGCTGGTATTGCTGCGAGGCGGTGCAGATCGGCTGGGAGGTGAACTCGGTGTTGAAGAGCTTGATGTAGCCCTTGGTGCAGGGGCTGCCCGGGCGGCCCTCGTCGATCCGCCTTCGCCGCGTCGCCTCGCTGGCTGAAGTCCGCAGGCTCCAAAAGGGAAGGCCGAAGGGGGAGCAATTGCTCAGAACGACATCTTCAGCGGTGGCCGAAATGAGCAGCTCTAGGTGCGCATCGTCGACGTTGGTGACCTCGGGGACGAGGAGGAAGGGGGTGCCCCAGCCGGTGCCATCGACGCCGTAGAACTCGCGGAGCATGCGGTCTTCGGCGGCGGTGCCGATGCCGCCCTGCACGGTGAGGCGGACCGGCCGGGGCTCGCTGCCGGCCGTTCCTCCGCGGGCGGCCAGCGCCCGGCTGTAGATGGTGTGCAACGCGTCGATGAGACGATCGCGCTTTTCGCGGAACTCTTCCAGGATCGGGCCCAGCAAACGGCCGCGGGAGGGGAAGGCATGGCCCCCGCAATTGAGACCCGATTCGACGCGGAATTCCGAGGCCCACAGCCCCCGCTTGGCCAAATACTTCGCCTGGATTTCCGCGGAGCGGTAGTCCCCCACCTTGAGGATGATCGTCTTGCGGAGCTGGCCCGCTTCGTCGGGGAAGAAGTCGGGGAACTCACCCAGATAGCCGTACAGCCGCGGGTTCATGCCTGCGGAAAGCACCAGCGACGACCGGAGGCTGCTCTCGGCGAAGCCGCGGAGAGCCGCCGAGGCGTCGCTGAACCGCGAGGGCAGCTTTTCGCCGTTCCGGTAGGGTTCGCGGTCGCCCTTGGCCATGATGTTCACGTCGCAGCTCCCGGAAACCGCGGATCGGCGCAGCCGTTCCTGCCGCCGGCGCCGGTCGTCCGGATCGGTGGCCACGCGCATCGCGCGGTATTCCTCCAGCAGCGGCGACTCGGGGAGCAGCTCGTAGTAGCGGGTGATCTCGCTGCCGGGTACAAAAGGGGCAGCCCGCAACTGGTTGACCTGGCGCCGGACGATCCGGTCGACGAGGTTCAGGTAGGCGGTAATACGGCGGGCGCGGGCATCTTCGTCGCCGTCGGCGATCTTCTCGTAGGGCTCCGCCTCCTGCCGACAATAGTGGGCGCGCATCTGCTCGATGAGCGCATCGTCGACCAGGGATATTACCGACCCAATGCCGTAACGGGCGAGCCGCAGGGGGGCATCGATCATGAAGCCGGTGCCCATCACAGGGATATGGAAGGTGTGAGGGCTTCGCGGAGCGTCGTACATGAGCGGCCGATCCGTTGGGGCAACGATTGGGCGGGAAAGGCCGGAAGACGCTGCGGCGGATCGGGCACAATCGAGAAGTGACTGGATGCGAGAACGTCATTCTAGCTGCTCGCGGGCGCAGCGACATTCCCCTCTTGTGTGGCGGTTCATCGACCTTTTCTATGCGTCTTGTGCGGGGAGGGGAGTCTCTTCACGCGAGGGGGAGTCGGGTGGTTCGAACGCGAAAGGAAGGGGGACTGACCGGCAGGATCGGCCGGTGATCGGCATCTCCTGGTTAGCGAGGAGGTGGGGCGGCCGACCCGTACTGGGGGGGCGGTCGAGCCGCTTGGAGGTAAGTCGAGGAAGATCCAGCAGGCGCGGGGGAAGTGTCCGCGGTTGCCGTCGCTGGAGAAGTGGGCGAAGCGGGTCTGCTTGAGCCGCCGGGCAATGGCAGCGAGGTCTTGGCCTTCCTCGAGGTCGCGGCCCAGGCCCGCGGCCGCCATCTCCTCGGCCGCCGGGTCGCCGGAGGGGGCGCGCCAGCCGCGCCAGGCCGATGTGGATGCCCCTCTGCCCGTAGAGCGCCGGCGGGCTGCTCGATCGGCCGTAACACTGCTTGATCTCGTCCCAGTACGGACGAGTGCATCCTGTCGCCGAGAAACATCCCCCTCATTATGGGGCTGCTGGGCAAAGCGAACGGCTCCATTGTACATGCCGAAAGGCGGTGGTATTTTGCATGTTTCGGTGCCGTTGCGCGCCGGTAGGGTTCCGGCAGCGGATGGCGGTGCAGAAACGACCGCAGGCTGGATGCATATCCCACGCCAACAAAGCTCCCAGGAAACCCTCCATGAATAGCTTCGATCAACACGCCTCCTCGCGGCGCGAATTCCTCAAGCATTCCGGTCGTATTGCGGCGGCCACCGCCGTGGCGGGAGGCGCCCTGCCGCGCGTCCACGCGGC
This sequence comes from Planctomycetales bacterium, assembly GCA_007119795.1. The sequence goes on from SKOZ01000006.1 coordinate 10,426, forward strand.
CGAGGACAACACCCTGCAAGTGGCGTTGATCGGCTGCGGCTTCCGCGGGACCGGTGCGGTGGCCAACGCCCTGGCCGTTCCCAGGGGACCGATGAAGCTGGTAGCCGTGGCCGACGTCTTTCCCCACCGCATCGAGGCGAGCCTGCACGGCCTGCGGCAGAACGTGGAAGCCCAGTACGACCGCCTCTCCCACGCGGGCTACGAGCAGCAGATCGACGTGCCGGAGGAGCGGCGATTCGTCGGGTTCGACGGCTACCAGAAGGCCATGGACTGCCTGAAACCGGGCGACGTCGCCATCTTGGCCACCCCGCCGGCCTTCCGCTGGGCGCACTTCGAGTACGCGGTGGCGAAGGGGCTCCATGTCTTCATGGAGAAGCCGGTCACAGCCGACGGGCCCACTTCCCGGCGGATGCTCGAATTGGGTCAACAGGCGGCGGCGAAGAGCCTCAAGGTCGCCGTGGGCCTGATGTCGCGCCACGCCCGCAACCTCCAGCAACTCCACCAGCGCGTCCGCGACGGAGAGATCGGCGACATCCTCCTCATGCGGGCCTACCGCATGCACGCCGAGCTCGGTTCCGCCTTTTCGGAAAGGTGGCCCGGAAGCCCCTCGGAACTGCTCTGGCAGGTTCAGCGCTTCCACTCGTTCATCTGGGCCAGCGGGGGGGCTTTCAGCGACTTCTACATCCACCTCATCGATCATTGCTGCTGGATGAAGGACGCCTGGCCGGTGAAGGCCCAGGGGCTGGGTGGGCGCCATTACCGCGGGAACTGGGTCGACCAGAACTTCGACTCCTACGCCGTGGAATACACCTTCGCCGACGGGGCCAAGCTCTACCTCAACGGGCGGTGCATGCCCGGCGCCCACTTCAATTTCTCCAGCCAGTTGCACGGTACAAAAGGCTGCGCCGTCGCCTCGCGCGCCAACGACTGCGGCGGCCCCTCCAGCACGTACGAGGGCCACACATTCGAGCGCGCGCAGCGAATCTGGCAATCGGAGACTCCTCGGGGCGAGGCCAGCCCTTACCAGAACCATTGGAACTCCCTGGTCGATGCCATCCGCGATGATCGACCGTTCGACGAGCTCGAGTACGGCGTGATGGCCAGTGCGGTCAGTTCGCTGGGGCGCATGGCAGCCCACACGGCCAGGGAGATCACCCTGGACGAGGTGCTCAACAGCCCCGAGGAGTACGCGCCGGGGCTGGACCGGTGGACGATGGACTCGCCCGCCCCCGTGCAGATGAAAGACGGGCAGTATCCCGTCCCCATGCCGGGCATCGTGACCGACCGGGAGTATCCGATGTAGGGGAGACCACTGCCCAATGGGCTGATCCTGCTGCCGCGCCTCTTCCTCATGGGAGTTCCGACCGCCGTCATCCTGGTGCCCGCGGCCGTCTGGATGCTGGGAAGGCGGAGCGCCACGCCGCGGTTGCCCTCGGCGGAGCGGGGCATGCCTCCGCGCCAGTAGGCATGGAAGCTCTCCCTGATCGCTTGTCCTGTTTGGCACGATCGTGGTGTGGCTCCTGCACCGCGCGCATAGCTCCCCGGCCGACCTGTTCGGGCTGCGGCGGAACACGGCGGATTGGGCCCGAGGCCGCGACACTCCCGCTCGGGATGATCAAGAGGGCGGGGTCCTATGCCGTTCGTTTCCTGCCTGAGGTGGGACTCCAGGGTGCGTGGCTGCGGGGTTATACTGGCAGGGTGGATTTCCGTTGCGGGCGACTCCGCCAGCGGAGAGGACCGATGACGAGCCCAACGGCGCCCTTCTCCTCCGCACGCAATCGTTGGAGCGGTACCAGCGTCGCCCTATGCTCTGCGGCTACCACGACCGTAGAGGAGCACCCCGGCACATGAGGCGACCGCCAGGGCCGCCGTGCCGGGGACTGTGTGAAACCGAGATTCCAGATGGATCAGCACCATGAACCGACCGTTTGCCCTTGCCGCCCTGCTCTCCCTCCTTGCCGCATCCTCGGCGTCGGCCGCCTCCGGTCCTGCGCTCAAGGATGCATTCCAAGACCACTTCCGGATCGGGGCCGCGCTGAACGGGTCGCACTTCGCCGCAACCCGCCCGGCCCGGGAGGACCTGGTAGCCGCGCAGTTCAACACCATCACTGCCGAAAACGCCATGAAGTGGCAGCCGATCCATCCCCGGCCCGGCCAGTACCACTTCGCGGCGGCCGATCGCTTCGTCGACTTCGGCGAGCGGCACGGCATGTTCATCGTGGGCCACACCCTGGTCTGGCACTCGCAGACGCCGTCCTGGGTGTTCACTGATGCCGAGGGCAACCCGCTGGACCGGGAGGCCCTGCTGGAGCGCATGCGCGACCACATCCACACCGTCGTGGGGCGCTACCGGGGCCGGGTCCATGGCTGGGACGTGGTGAACGAGGCCCTCAACGAGGACGGCTCGCTGCGGGACTCGTCCTGGCGGCGGATCATCGGCGACGACTACATCGAGCAGGCGTTCCGGTTCGCCCACGAGGCCGACCCGGAGGCGGAGCTCTACTACAACGACTATGCGCTCGAGAACCCCGCCAAACGCCGGGGCGCCGTCGCGCTGCTGAAGAATCTCCAGGCGGCGGGCGTGCCGGTTGCGGCCGTGGGCATCCAGGGGCACGGCAGCCTCACCTGGCCCTCGCCGGAGCTGGTCGCGGAGACCATCGAGGCGTTCGCCGAGCTGGGGCTGCGGGTCATGATCACGGAGCTGGACATCAGCGTCCTCCCCTCGCGCTCGCGCACCGTGATCGCCGATATCGGCCGCCGCGAGCAGGGGGACGACCGGCTCAATCCCTATACCGGCGGTCTGCCCGACGCGGTGCAGGAGCGACTGGCGCGGCGGTACTCCGAGCTCTTCGCGGTGTACCTGGAACATCGCGACGTCGTGGACCGGATCACCTTCTGGGGCGTCACCGACGGCGACTCCTGGCTGAACAATTTCCCCGTCCGTGGCCGCACCAACTACCCGCTCCTGTTCGACCGCGCCGGCGAGCCGAAACCGGCCTTCCACGCCGTGATCGAGACGGCAGAGCGGTTTTCCCCGCCGGAGGAGACACCGCGGACCTTTCGCAACCCGATCCTTCCGGGCTTCCATGCCGATCCGAGCCTGTGCCGCGTCGGCGACGACTACTATACCGTGCACAGCACGTTCGAGTACTTTCCCGGCGTCCCCATCCTCCACAGCCGGGACCTGGTCCACTGGCGACAGATCGGCAACGTCCTCGACCGCGAGAGCCAGTTGGACGTGAGGAACGTCCCCTCCTCCGGCGGCATCTTCGCGCCCACCATCCGCCACCATGACGGGGTCTTCTACATGATCTGCACCGTGGTGTGGGGGGGCGGCAATTTCTACGTGACCGCGACCGACCCTGCCGGCCCGTGGTCGGACCCGGTGTGGCTCGATCGCACGGGGATCGATCCCTCGCTCTATTTCGATGAGGACGGGACGGTCTATTACCACCGCCAGGTCGACGGCGAGCGGGGGTACACCGGCCAGCAGGTGCTGAACCTCGAGACCGGCAAGCTGGAGGGGGAGATGGTGGAGCTGTGGCGGGGCACAGGCGGGATCTGGCCGGAAGGTCCCCACCTGTACCACGTGGACGGCACCTGGTACCTGATGATCTCCGAGGGGGGAACAAGCTACGGGCACAAAGTCACCGTGGCGCGCAGCGACTCGCCCTGGGGGCCCTTCGAGTCGAACCCCGACAACCCCATTCTCACCCATCGCCATCTGCCGGATCACCCGTTCCAGGCGCTCGGTCACGCCGACATGGTGGAGACGCCGGACGGCTGGTGGATGGTCTTTCTCGGTTTCCGTCCGCAGGGTGGGCGCTACCACCATATCGGGCGCGAGACCTTTCTCGCTCCCGTGACCTGGAGTGAAGACGGCTGGCCGGTGGTCAACGCGAACGAGCCCATCGCCGAAGTCATGCCCGCGCCGCGCCTGCCCGAGCATCCGTGGCCGGAAGAGCCGGTCCGGCAGGAGTTCGACACCTCCGAGCTGCCTCCCTGGTGGCAGTACGTCCGCAATCCCGTCAAGGAGAACTACTCCTTCGCGGAGCGTCCCGGCTGGCTGCGTCTGACGGGAGCGGCCGAGACACTCGCGGACCGCGCCTCCCCCACCTTTCTCGGACGGCGGCAGACCGCCCTGGGCTGCCGCGTCGCCACCCGGCTATCCTTCGATCCGGCCCACGAGAACGAAGAGGCGGGCCTGGCGCTGCGTGGTAACGAAAGGTACCACACCCAGCTCGGTGTGCGGCTCGTGGACGGCCGCCGCCATGCCTTCCTGCGTTTCGTACAGGCCGGCGGGGAACAGGAGGTCCTCTCGCCCGAGCCGCTCCCCGAGGGGGACGTAATCCTCTCCGTGATCGCCGAACCGCTCCGTTACGAATTCTTCTACCAGCCCGAGGGGGGCGATCTGCAGAGCCTCGGCTCCCAGCCCACCCGGGAGCTCTCCAGCGAATGGATGTCGCGCCGTGCCGGGATGAGCTTCACCGGCGTCTACTTCGGCATGTACGCCACCGGCAACGGCGCGCGGAGCGAGGCCCCCGCCGATTTCGCCTGGTTCGACTATGAAAGAACGGAACTCTGACCGCCGGATTGCAGCATGATCGAGGTGATGCGCATGAAGAGACGACTCCATCCCGCCTGTGTTTCCACTCCCCGGTGGCCTGTTCCCGTGCTTGCCGTGCTCGCGATCCTGGCGCTGCCCGCCGCAAAGGTGGCGGCCGAAGCGCCGGCACAGCGCGCGCAGATGTTCCCACTGGCTTCCGTGCGCCTCTCCGACGGCCCGTTCTGCGATGCAGTGGCCGTCAACCGGGCCTATCTGCTGGCGCACGATCCGGATCGTCTTCTCGCGCCGTTCCTGCGCGAGGCGGGACTGGACCCGAAGGCCCCATCGTATGGGAACTGGGAGAGCGGCGGGCTCGACGGGCACACTGCCGGCCATTACCTTTCGGCATTGGCTTTCAAGATCGCCTCCGGGGCGGATACCCCCGAGGGCGAGTTGCAGCGACGTCTTGCGTACATGCTCGCCGAGCTGGAACGCTGCCAGAAGGCCCACGGCAACGGGTACATCGGCGGCGTGCCGGGCAGCGACGATTTCTGGCGCGACGTTGCCGCCGGGCGCATCGACGCCCACAACTTCGGCATCAACGGCAAGTGGGTGCCGTGGTACAACGTCCACAAGACCTTCGCCGGGCTCCGCGATGCCTACGTCGTCGCCGGCAGCGCGCAGGCCCGCGACATGCTGGTCCGCCTCGGCGACTGGTGCGTAGAACTCGTCTCCGGCCTGACCGACGAACAGATGCAGAACATGCTCCGCGCCGAGCATGGCGGCATGAACGAGGTGATGGCGGACATCTATGCCATCACCGGCAACGCGGAGTACTTGCGTGTGGCCCGCCGCTTCAACCACCGGGCCGTCCTCGATCCCTTGATGGACCGTGAGGACCGCCTGACCGGCTTGCATGCCAACACGCAGATCCCCAA
>SKOZ01000081.1 GCA_007119795.1 Planctomycetales bacterium
AGGGCGGCCTCGGCGGCCGCCAGCCGCGCCTGCCGCCGCGGCAGATCGCCGCGCGCCTCGTGGTAGTCCATTAACTGCCGCACCAGGCGGTAAAGCCGCGCCAACTCCTCGACGGGCTGCCGGGCATAGGCCGCCCTGTCGAGGAAGTGGCGGTAGCCGTAAAGGATCATGCCGAACTGGGTCCCCCAGTCGCCGATGTGGTTGTCGCTGATCACCCGGTGACCGGCGAACCGCAGCATGCGGCAGAGGGCGTCGCCGATGACGGTCGAGCGGATGTGGCCCACGTGCATCGGTTTGGCTACGTTGGGCGCCGAGAAGTCGACGACGTAGCAGCGCCCCTGCTCGATCTCCGGCGTTCCCAGCCGCGGATCGCCCACGGCACGGGCCAACCGCTCGGCGAGCGTCGCGTCGCGAAGCTTGAGGTTGATGAACCCCGGCCCGGCGATCTCGGGCGGGTGGCAGAGGTCGCCGATGGAAATCCGCTCGGCGATTTCCCCGGCCAATTCCCGCGGCGGCCGGCCCAGCCGCTTACCGAGCATCATCGCGAAGTTGGCTTGGTAGTCGCCGAACCGCGGGTCCTGGCTGCGGCGAATGGCCTCGAGTGACTCTTCGACGAGCGGGTCGTCGTCGAGAAGCGCGGTCAGCGGGGGGCGGAAACGTTCCCTGATCTCGGCAAGCAGACTCATCCGTGGAACACGACCTCGGGGGAAAGGTAATGAGAAGTGGCTGGGGCCTGGCGGCTCGGCGCCGGAGCAGACCGGCGAAGCGCCCCGGTCGCGGCACGTGCCGCGGAGCGGCAACCGCACGGCGGACGTTCGCGTCCCGCAGCCGTTGGCCGGGCGGACGTTCTCCGCGCATGCCGGGGACCGTCAGCCACCCATGGCCCGCGCCTGCGTCTCGTGCAGGGGAGTGTACGGCACACGGCGGGCCTGCGCCCAGAGGTCCTCGAGGGCGTAGTAGCGCCGCGTGTCGTCGTCGAAGAGATGGACCACCACGTCGCCGTAATCGAGAAGGATCCAGCGGCTCTCGTTGTAGCCTTCGATCCCCAGCCGGCGGTCGCCCAAACCCGCCTCCAAGGCACGGTCAATCTCTTCGCTCATGGCGTGCAACTGTTGCCGGCTGCTGCCTGTAACGAGAACGAAAAAGTCGTAGACTTGACTCAGCTCGCGAAAATCGAGAATGACGATGTCGCGACCCCGGTTTTCCTCGGCCGTACGCGCGGCAATCATGGCCCGTTGCAGGGCCGGAGGAATCGCCACTGCCGAGGCCGCCTGCGGGCGGGCGCTGAAACGGTCCACTATGTCGGTGACCCCCTGTGGTTTTTCGAGAGAAGGATTTAGGTTACCCAATGAACTTATTGTAGACTCCACCCCGACCGACTGGGAAGAGGGCGATCTGTCGCCGGCAACCACACCGGGGGGCACCTCCACCCCATGCCCAACTACAGCCATCATGCCATGACCATCATCGACGGGTCGCAAGGGGAGGGAGGCGGACAAATGGTCCGCTCGGCGCTGGCCTTGGCCCTGGTTACGGGCCGCCCCTGCCGTATCGAGAACATCCGTGCCGGGCGCCAGAAGCCGGGCCTCCGGCGGCAGCACTTGGCGGCGGTGGAGGCCGCCGTCCATGTCGGGCGGGCGGAAGTGGAAGGGGCCTGGCTCGGCTCTCGGCAGCTCGACTTCCGGCCGCGGGACGTAAGGCCTGGCGAATTCCACCTCGACGTGGGAACCGCCGGGAGCACGACGCTCGTCACCCAGACCGTCCTGCCGGCGCTGCTAACCGCTTCGGGATCGGCGCGGATCACCGTCACTGGCGGGACGCACAACCCGTTGGCGCCCCCTTTCGAGTTCCTGGCCCAAGCCTACCTTCCCCTGCTCGAACGCCTCGGTCCTCTGTGCCGGCCGCGCCTCGTTCGCCCCGGGTTCTACCCTGCCGGCGGGGGGAAAATCGAGGTCGAGGTCCGACCTACCGCGCGGTTGGGGGGACTGGTCATCGTCGAACGCGGGCCCCTCGTGTCCCGGCGGCTGCGGGCTACGGTCGCCCGGCTGCCCGGGCACATCGCCGAGCGGGAGTGCCGCACCTTCCTCGCCGAAAGCGGCTGGAACGACGGCTGCTGCGAGGTGATCGAGCGGCACGACACCGCTGGACCGGGAAATGCTCTCGTGGCCGAACTCGCCTTCGAGCACCTTACCGAAGTCTTCTGCACGCTCGGCCGCCTGGGGCTCCGCGCCGAAGAGGTGGCCCGCCGCCTCTGGCGCGAGGTCTCCGCGTACCTGGCCGCCGACGCCCCCGTGGGGCCTTACCTGGCCGACCAGCTCATGCTCCCCTTGGGGTTGAGCGCCTGGCAGGGGGGCGGCGGGGAGTTCCGCACCACCACGATCTCCTCGCATGCACGGACCCATGCCGATCTCCTCCGGCGGCTCCTCGACGTGGACATAGCCATCGCCTGCGAAGGCCCCCAAAGCTATCGCGTCCGCGTCGGTTAGCGGTGCTATTCGGGTTCCAGGGGTCCGCCTTCGGGGAGCAGGTCCTGCAAGGGGCAGGCGCCGCAGCGCGGTTCCCGCTTGCGGCAGAAGTCCTTGCCCACGCGTACAAAGAGGGCGTGGAACTCGTTGAAGCGCGCCGCGTCCGGTTCCATCCGGCTCTCGAAGAATTCCTTCAGCGCGTGGTAGTCGGCACCGTGCTCGATCCAGCCGTGCCGGGCCATGACGCGAAAGGTGTAGGCGTCGATCACGAAGCTCGGCAGGCCGCCCGCGTAGAGGAGGATCGAGTCGGCCGTTTCCGGACCTATGCCGTTGAGCGAGAGGAGCTCGCGGCGGAGCTCGGCCTGGCCGATGGCGAACATCGCCTCCACGGAGCCGTCGAAACGCTCCGTGAACCAGGCGAGCAGGTTCCGCAGCCGGCGGGCCTTGACGCGATAGTAGCCGACGGGGCGGAGCAGCTCTTCGAGCTCTTCCAGGGGCAGCGCCGAAAGGGTTGCGGCATGGAGCAGATCGCCCTCCTTGAGTCGATCGATGACGCGGGCCACGTTTCGCCAACTCGTGTTCTGCACGAGAACGGCGCCCACGATGACCTCGAAGGGCGTCTCGCCCGGCCACCAGTTCTGGGGCCCGAAGGCGGTGAAGAGGCGCTGGTAGACTTCGGGGAGTGTGCTCATGGGTGAGTATGGTAACGATTCTGCCGGCGATGCCAAGGCTCGGCTCCCTTACCGTATGCGCCTCAAGGGGTACCTGCCTTCGGGACGAAGAACGCTGTGAGGCGGGTTGCCCGCTCGGAAGACGCGCCTGCCCGCACCCCGGCGGCCCGTCGCCAGGCCACCTGCCGCCGGTTCAGCCCTGCTTCCGCCATGCCGCCCGCGTCGGATACGATCGAATCGCCATCGGCCGTCGGTCCCCCCGGCGCCGCATCCCCGGCCCCATGCCCGCCTCACCCGCTAGCGGCGGCAGCCGAACGCTACTGGGTGCGCTCGCGCGAACCGCTGACGGCGCTCGTCTTCGTAGCCCCCTTGCTGGTGATCTACGAAGCAGGAGTACTGCTTCTCGGGCCGCAGGCGATCCGTAACGGCGCCGACGTCTGGCTGCGGACGGGGCTCGACCGCCTCGGCCTGGGACCCTACTTTCTGCTCCCCGCGCTCACGGTTGCTCTGCTCCTGGCATGGCACCATACCACGGGCCGGCCCTGGCGTTTCTCGCGCGCGGTGGTATGGGGGATGGCCGCGGAGTGCGTGTTGCTCGGCTATTGCCTGCGGGGCATCCTCCTCTTGCAAGCGGCGCTTCTCTCGGTGGAGATCTCGGCGCCGGGCATCGGGGAGCAGGGTCGGCTCGCCTCGGCGATCGGCTACCTCGGCGCGGGCCTCTACGAGGAGGTCCTCTTCCGCCTCATCTTACTGCCGGCAGCAACCGCCTCCTTGCTGGCGGCGGGCGTCGCCGCGCGGCCCGCCGTGGTGGCGGCGGTCGTCTCGACGAGTCTCGTCTTCTCGGCCGCGCACTACGTCGGCCCCTACGGCGATCCCTTCCTGGCCTTCAGTTTCACCTTCCGCTTTCTCGCCGGCGTCTTCTTCGCGACGTTGTTCATCTACCGCGGTTTCGGCATCGCCGCCGGCGCCCACGCCACGTACGACCTCCTCGTCGGCCTCGCCTGAGCGCCGCTGGTGGAACACGTGCCGTTCGATCTGTCAAGAGAGGCTCGGGGAAGATGCGCCCCGAGCTCGAAAACGCCCTTTGTGCTTTCCGCTGCCGCCGCCTATAATGCGATCATCCGAAGTGTCATTGCGTCATCCTCCGTGCATCGTCGGGTGCGCGGCATCGATAAGAGTGGGGGACTCCTCTCGTGCTCACCACGCGACCGAAAGTTGCCGAGCTGGTATTCCAGGTGTACGGCCGCCCGCTCCACCCGGAACTGTTCGAGGTCTGCCAGACGCGGCGGATCGAGCGGGGCGGATACCAGGCGAAGATCGACATCACCACCGCCGGCCACGTCGTAACCTGGCAGTACGCGGGCCTGACGCTTACGGAAGTCGCCACCTCGGCACACCATCCGCTCCCCGAGCGACGGCGTCTCCTCTCCTACCGGCTCAAAGGACAGCGCGACGACCACGTCGACTGCCGCGGCGGCATCCGCTACCAGGTGAGCTTCCAGCTCGAACCGGTCGAGCCCGAAGTATTCTGGACCTTCCAGCAGGAGTTGCTCATCGACGGTGCGCGGCAGGGGATGCTCTACCGCTTCGACTCCAGCGGGCGGATGGCCCTGGGCGCCCTCAGCTACGTAAACGCCGAGTCGCGCAACCGCAGCCTTCTCGTCCAAGCCTTCCACACCTTCCCCGACGACTGCGCCATCGTGAAGAGCCAGTCGCTCTTCCAGCTCCCTTAGGGCGCGGCAGTTCCCTTCGCGGCTGCCTTGCTAAGCGGCGAAGACTTCGCCCAGAAAGGCGCCCAGCGCGGCATTCACCGCTTGCGGCTGCTCGACGGGAGCCATGTGTCCCGCGGCAGGAATCTCCACGCATCGGCTCTTCTCGATCGCAGAGGCGATCCGTCGCATCTCCGCGGCTGGCGAGAGGGCGTCTTCGGCGCCGACGAGCACCAAGGTCGGGCAGGCGATCCTCTCCAGAAGCGTGGTTGCATTGGGCCGAAGCGCCATGCCGCGCGAGGCTGCCGCCAGACCCCGCGGGTCGCCGGCGGCCATCACCTCCCGCATGGCCGCAACGATTTCCGGGCGGGACTCGACGGTCGACTTCGCAAACAGCCGCGGAATCATCGTCTCGGGGAGCCAGGATGTCCCGTCGCGCTCCAGGCGGTCGGCGGTCTGGCGGCGATTCTCGACCTGCTCGGGGGTATCGGCTACGGCGCGGGTGTCGCAGAGCATCAGGGCGGCGAGGCGCCGGGCGTGTTTGCGGACGAACTGGAAAGCGACGTAGCCCCCCATGGAAAGCCCACCGAGGGCCACCGGTTCGCCGATGCCCAGGCCGTCGAGCAGCGCCGCCAGGTCGTCGGCGAACTGCTCCATGGTGACCGTTCCCGGCGTCACGCCACTGCGGCCGAAGCCCCGCAGATCGGGCACGATCACCCGGTGCCGGTCGCAGAGGGCCTCGAGCTGGGCGGACCACATGGTATGGTCCAGGGGAAACCCGTGTACGAGCAGCACCGCGGGTCCCGTGCCCCGTTCGAGGTAAGCCACTTTCACCCCGTTGACGGTTCGCGTCTTCATCCTCGTACCTCGTTTGCCCGAAATTGCGTGACGGGGCCGTCCCGCCGATCTGCACGCTCCCATTGTATGCACTCGTGTGGCGGAATCGAACACCCCCGCCGGACCGACGGCCGGGCCGACTCCGAGGAAAAAAAAGGTCCGCGCGGCGCTATTGGCACGCACTGGAGAAAGAGAGAGAATCACGAACGGGGCGGCACCCGTCAATCGGACGGTGGGCAGGCCGGTTGCCCATCCGGCGGAGCGATTGGCATCCCGCCCCGCCGTGCGGTCGAGCGCGCGCAAGTCGCCTCGCCCGCGCCACCAGCGAGCATCGCGCCGCGGATTGGCAAGTCGGTCCGGGGCGCGTTGATCGCCTCGTCATCGATACTCCAATTCTTCCACGCGTGCCGATGAGGAGACCAGTGGTGCAAGAGCCGGTCGAGGGAGTCGGGAGTCGCGGGCGAACCATTCTCCGCGTGCTGCGGTCGGCATGTCTGCTGTTGGCGGCGGCTTTCCTGGCTGCCGTGGTGTCGTTGGGTTGCGAAGGAGTGGTTTTCGGCCTCGGCGGTGTGACGGCTCTGATCGTTACCGCGGTTCTGGGCCTGAGCGCCGTGGGAATGACCGTGGGGCTTCTGATCGGTGATGCGCGGTGGCGGCCCCTTTACCTGCTCCTGCTGATCGCCTACACGGTGATCGGCATGCCGGGCGGGACGTGATAGCTTCGCACTGTCGGTCCGTCGTGTCGGCGGACGAGAATGCGGCGCAAGCGCGTGGGATATGCCATGTTTCGTGATGACGAGGAGGCGCGACTCCAATGGACGAACCCAGAAGCGAAGCGGGCAGGCGGCGGCATATCGTGCTCAGAGGATTGCGTGTGGCGGTTGTGCTGTTCCTCGTGGGCGGCTTCCTCGGCGCCCGGTCGCTCATCGCCCGCGGTGACCTGCCCGCGGGGTTCGGCGGCTTGGTGCTGGGATTAGGGACGCTGGTGGCGTGGATCGGGCTTCCGGCGGTGGCCCTGGTGCTCTTGCTCGGCGACGGCCGCCGGCGGATCCTCTACGCGCTCTTGCTGGCCGGGTACACGTTGCTCTTGCTGCCGCTGGGCATGGCCGTCCTTTCGGCTATTACCGTCACGCTCCGCGCTCCCGGCGGAACGTGATAGCCGTGTCATCGGTCCGCCGCGTCGGCGGACACGCGAACCGCAGGGTGGACGACAGCCTCCACCGGCCGCTTCGAACGTTCACGAGAGGAAGGAACGTGTATCAGGCCGCACCCCATCTCTGGATCGGGCCGCAAGCGGATGCGCGCCGGCCCGACATGCTGTTCGCCGAGGCGATCGAGGCCGTAGTCGATCTGGCCCCGGATGAGACGGCGCTGAATACTCCCCGCGAGGTGGTCTACCCGCGCATCCCGCTGGTCGACGGGACGGGAAATCCGCCGTGGCGGCTGCGTGCGGCCGTCGAGGTCACGATGCGGCTGTTGACCCGTCAGGTGCCCACGCTGGTGGTGTGTGGTGCCGGGATCAGCCGATCGGTCGCCATTGCTGCCGCGGCCCTCTCCCACGTGAGCCGTTCCGCTCCGCCGGCATGCCTGGAACGGTTGGCCAGGCGACATGCCGTGGATGTTTCTCCGGGGCTCTGGACCGCAGTGCTGGCGGCTCTTGCCGATGCCGAAGAGAAACCGGAAGCGTTCGGGTCCAGCGATCAAACGTCTTAAAGTTCTTGGATAAGGCTGCTTCCCGATGCGATTCTGGGATCTGTTCCGTTCCGCCGGGTCAAGCGACGGTATTCTTTCCCCCGAGGAGTTCGATGCGCGCTGCGACGAGCTCATTCGCCGCACGCCTCCACCCACGTTTTGGCTTCTTGGCAAGACGGGCAGCGGCAAGAGCTCGCTGGTGCGGTATCTGACGGGGGCCGGCGATGTCGAAATCGGCCGCGGCTTCCGGCCCTGCACCCGCTACAGCCGCCAGTACGACTACCCCTCGCCGCAAAACCCCTTGCTGCGGTTCCTCGATACCCGCGGGCTCGGCGAGTTGGACTACGACCCCACGGAAGACGTGGAACGCTTCCACGACGCCGCCCATGCCCTGATCGTCACCGTGCGACTCTTGGATTCGGCCCAAGAGGCCGTCGTCGTCCCTCTGCGCCGAACCCGCCGCGATCGGCCCGACCGCCCCGTCCTCTTGGCCGTCACTTGTCTGCACGATGCCTACCCGCAAACGCCCCATCCGCCCTACCCCTTTTCGGAATCGCTCGATCCGCCCCTTCTGCCCGAAGCGGTCCGCCGGCCGCTCGTCGAACACCGCCGCCGCTTCGAGGGGGTCGTCGACGCCGTCGTCCCGATCGACCTGACTCGGCCGGAAGACGGCTTCACGCCCACCGACTACGGCGGCGACCTGCTGCGGACCACGCTGCACGATCTCCTGCCCGAGGCTTACCGCACTGCGCTCCGCCAGGTCCGCGAGACCGTCGCGGGCCTGAAGGACCTTCACCGGCGGCAGGCCATGCCCCACGTGCTGGGTGCGGCCCGTCTGGCCGCGGTGGCCTCGGGAGCATCGTGGATTCCTTATGCCGATATTCCCATCGTCGTCGGAATCCAGATGCGGATGGTGGCGCGCATCGCCGCCATCTATCGGCAGGAAGTGGGGATGACGACGTTCTTGCAGATGGCCGCCGCCGCCGGAGGCGGTTTTGTCGTCCGCCAGGCGCTCCGCAGCTCGCTGAAATGGATCCCCCTAGCCGGCACCGCCGCCGGCAACCTCCTGGCGATGCCGCTCGCCTACGCCTACACCTATGCCCTCGGACAGGCATGCTGCTGGTACTTCGCCGAGCTCCGCGCCGGTCACGAGCCGAGCACCTCCGAACTGGCCCGCGTCCTGCGGGAGGCCCATGCGGAGGCCGATTCGCTCTTCCGCTTCGGTAAGATCCGCGAGAACCGCCCATGACCATGCCCTACCGCATCATCTTCTGGATGCTGCTCGTTCTGCCCGTGGCGCTGGCATTGGGCGCGCCCGCCGCACTCTATCTTTGGGAGCACCCGCGGATGCTCCTCTGGGTCTGGCTGCCGGTGGTTCTGGGTTGGCTTTTGGCTGTCGGCCTGAAGGTTTTCGTGCGCCGCCGCGGGCAGGCGGGGGTCTTCGGAGCCCCCCAAGTCCAGGAGCAGGCGCACTGGACCGATCGCGACCGCCGCGCCTGGCACCGGGTCACCGCCCGCGCCGAACGGGTCGGACACCTGCCGGGCGACGAGTACCTGAAGGCGGAGGTGTATCTGAAGTGCCTGAAGGAAATGGCCGTCGAGCTGGCGAACCACTACCATCCCGGCGAGACCGACCCGGTCAACTCGTTGACCATTCCCGAGATCCTGGCCGCCGCCGAGCTGGCCGTCCGCGACGTGAGCCGGCTCATCGATCAGTACGTGCCCGGCAGCCACATGCTGACCGTCGGCTGGTGGCGGCGGCTGGGGAAGCTCCCCCGCTACGTCCGCTGGGCCGGCAACGCCTGGCTGGCCCTGGGGGCCGTCTTCAACCCCCCCTATGCGGCCGCGCGCTGGGCTGCCGGGCGGCTGGGGAGCGATCCTTTGGTCCGCGAGCTCAATGCCGACCTGCGGGCGTATATGTTCCAGGCCTTCGTCCTCTCGGCGGGGAAATACCTCATCGAGGTCTACAGCCATCGCCTCCGCATCGGCGCCGACCGCTATCGCGCCCTCACCGAGCGTCCCGCCGCCGACGTCGCCGCCGAGTCCGCGCCCCATTCCCGCGTCGTCGAGCCGGCTTCTCCCGGCGAGGCCGAGCCCTTGGCCATCGCCGTGGCGGGGCAGACCGCGGCCGGCAAGTCGAGCCTCATCCAAGCACTGGTCGGCGAGGCCCGCGTGGAAGTCGATCGGCTACCCGGCCACGGCCGGGTCCGCCGCCACCGGGTCCAGTTCCAGAGCGGCGGGCCGCCGCTGGCGCTGCTCGAGATTCCCGCCTACGGCCGCGACGACGGCAACGCCGCACTCGCCGCGGCCCTGGCTGCCACCGAGTCGGCGGCCATGCTGCTGCTGGCCGTCGACGCCACCACACCGGCTCGCCAGGCCGACCGCGCCTTCCTCAACGCCCTCGAGCAGCGATCGGCCGAGCGGCTGGACCACGTTCCCCCTCCCATCGTTGCCGTGCTCACGCACATCGATCTGCTGCCCCCGCCGCTGGAATGGAGCCCCCCCTATGCCGGGTGGCTGGAGACCTCCTCGCGGCGGCCCAAGGAGCAAAACATCCGCGAGGCGGTGGCGTACACCGCCGAGGCCTTCGGCGATACCGTCGCCCGGGTCGTCCCCGTGGCCGCCGACGTGGGCCGCGGACGGATTTATGGGATCGACGAATGGTTGTTGCCCGCCTGCCTCGAGCTCTTACCGCAGGCCCAGGCCCGGCAACTCGTCGGTGCTATCCACACCGAGGCCGGCAAGGGGCGGTGGAGCCGTCTTTGGGGACAGTCCCGCCGTGCCGCCGCGCTCCTGGCCCGCTTTGGCTGGCGCGGCCCTACGGCCGTGATCCGTGAGACGCGCGATCGCAAGTAGGCAGCGTCTCCGGCCGTACCGATGCGCCCAGGAGCGGCCGATGGGCCGCGGGCAACGCCGCCCCAGCGCATCCCACGTGGCGGACGGTAGAAAACCACGGCTCTCGATACTTATACTGGTAGGTTACGAAAAGGGCGGCGGTGAATCTGCCGTGCCGCCGAGATATCCCGGAAGTGTCCCCTGAGGAGCCTGCTGCCGACCATGCCGACACCACGACCGCACATCGCCTCCCTCCCGTTGGCGCGCGGCTCCTTCTGCCGCCCGCTCCTCCCCTTCTTCGCCCTGGCCGCGCTCCTTGCCGCCACCAGCCTGGAGACGGCGCAGGCCGAGGACTGGCCGCAGTGGCGAGGCGCAAACCGCGACGGCATTTGGCGGGAGACGGGAATCGTCGACTGTTTCGCGGGCGACGAGATCGCCGTCCGCTGGCGGGCGCCGCTCTCGAACGGCTACAGTGGTCCTACGGTCGCCGACGGGCGGGTCTTTGTCACCGACCTGGTGCGCGAGCCCGAGAGGGAACGTCTCCTGGCCTTCGACTTCGAAGACGGCCGCCTCCTCTGGAGCCGCACCTGGGCGGTCGACTACGGCACCGTCAGTCATCCCAACGGTCCGCGAGCTTCGGTCACCGTCGACGAGGGCCGTGCCTATGCCCTGGGGACGGTGGGGCACCTCGTCTGTTGCGACGCGGCCACGGGTGAAGTCCTCTGGGCCCGCGACATGAGGCAGGACTTCGCCGCCCGCGTCCCTCTCTGGGGCATCGCCGCGGCGCCGCTGGTGGAGGACGACCTCCTCATCGTGCATATCGGCGGCGCGCCGGACGCCTGTATCGTGGCCCTGGACAAGGTCAGCGGCGAGGTCCGATGGACGGCGCTGGAGGACGATCCGGCTTACTCGGCGCCAATCGTCATCGAGCAGGCCGGGCAGCGAGTGCTCGTCTGCTGGACGGCAGCCCGCGTGGCCGGGCTCGACCCGGCGACGGGTGAGCTCCTCTGGGACCACCCCTTCGTACCCCGCCGCTGGATCGACCAGATCATCACCCCTGCCGTCCACGAAGATTACCTCTTCGTGAGCACCTTCGGCGACGGCTCGCTGATGCTTCGCCTCCTGCCGGACCGGCTCGAGGTAGAGAAGCTGTGGCGCCGCATGGGCACCACCGAGCGGAATACCGACGGCCTGCACATCCAGATGGGCAACCCCGTCTTCTTCGACGGCTGTATCTTCGGCGTCGACAGCTACGGCCAGTTCCGCTGCCTGGACGCCGATACCGGCGAGCGCATCTGGGAAGACACCACCGTCACTTCCCAGCTCCGCTGGGGCTCAGCCCATATGGTGACCCACGGCGAGCGCGCCTGGATCTTCAACGACACGGGCGAGCTGATCATCGCACGCCTCAGCCGAGAAGGCTACGAGGAGATTTCCCGCGCCCGCCTCATCGAGCCGACGCAAGGCCAGCTCGACCGGGGGCAGGGCGTCACCTGGTCGCATCCGGCCTTTGCCCACCGCCACGTCCTCGTCCGCAACGACCACGAGCTCGTCTCCGCCAGCCTGGCTGCGGAACCGTAAACGGGCTCACCGAGTATGCGGTCCGATCCGGCGAGAGGGGTCCTCCAAGCCAATCCCGGCAGCGAGGTCGGTGAGCTGGCAGTCGCCCTCGGCCAGGCGACTCCTCTCCGGTTCAGGGCCGGTAGGGAACCCCTACAGCTCCCATCCCCCACGGTAGGCGCGGTGCAGGGCCGCGTCGGCCTCGGCATGGTTGGTGATGCGGCAGGCCTGCGGGTCGAAGTCGAGGGTGCCGGGAAACTGGGTGGCCACGTTGCCCAGCATGAGCATCTCGGTGAGGGGGCCCGAGTAGTCGAAGTTCGAGAATGCCGGCGGGCCGCCCCGGCAGGCCTCGAACCACTCCCGCTCGTGTCCGGGGGAACGGGGCAGCTCGGATGGCGGGGGCGCGGAGTCGCGAAAGCGGTCTTCGGGCAGGAGGCGGTAGCGGGTATTGTGCTCGTTGGCGTTGAGGCTCCCTTCCGCGCCCACGATGAGCGTCCCGGCCCAGTCGCGCCACTTCATCTCTCCCTTATCCCCCCAGTCGAGCCCCTCACCCATCCGCTCCTCCAGCAAATCGCGCGAGCCCGGGGCATGGCCGTTGTGCCAGGTGACGGTGATCGGCGGCCAGCCGGGCCGCGCGGGGACGTGCCAGCGGACGACTTCCCACTGCGGGAATGAGAGGCGGTTGACCGCCTCGACCTCGGCCTCGACGCGGATCGGCTCCGGTTCCGCATCGCCGGGCGGGTCTTGCCAGAGGGCGTCGACCTCGAGGGCCATGAAGGCCAGATTGGCGCTGTGGGTGGCCCAGTTGCCGAGTTGCCCGGTGCCGAAGTCCCGCCAGAGGTTCCGCTGCATCCAGAGGGGGTGGTAGGGGCGGAACGCCGCCGGCCCCAGCCAGAGGTCCCAATGGAGGTGCTCCGGTACGTCGTAGTCGCCTGCGGGCGGCTCGCGGCGGTTTGCTCCGCCGCCGTTGTTCCAGACGTGCACCTCGCGGATCGCGCCGAGGTGTCCGCCGCGGATGATCCCCACCGCCTCGCGGAACGGTCCGGAGGCCGTCCCCTGGTTGCCCATCTGCGTGGCCACGCCCGTCGTGCGGGCCAGATCGCGGAGGATCCGCGACTCGCGGACGGTGTTGGTCAACGGTTTCTCGCAGAAGACGTGTTTTCCCTGTCGCATGGCCGCCGCCGAGGCCACGGCATGGGTGTGGTCGGGCGTGGAGATGATCACGGCGTCGATCTCCTCGCACCGCTCGTCGAGCATTACGCGGAAGTCGTGATAGTAGGGAGTGCCCTCGGGCAAGTGGCGGAGCCCCGGAGCCGCGCGGAGATCGTCCACGTCGCAGAGGGCCACCACGCGCTCCATCTGCGGAACCCTCTCGGCAAACCACCGCCCCCGCCCGCCGACGCCAATCAGGGCGACCCCCAGCTGCTCGTTGGCCGCGTAGCTCCGGGCCGAGCGGGCATTGCTGGCGATCACCATTCCGCATCCTGCCGCCGCGCGTGCCAGAAACCTTCGCCGGTTGAGATGCCCGGTCATGGCGATCACCTCCACGGAAAACGTGCTTGCGAGCTGTGATTCGGCGGTCGGGAGCAGCCGACCCCCTCCCTCACGGATGGCCCGGGGGACGCGGCCGCGCACCCCGGCTGCACCGAGGGAGACGCCGTGGCGCGGAGGCCGGCCGCCGGTGGGATTACCAGCCTATCATGAACGCGCGCCTCGTACACCGGAGACGATCGCCGAACTGCTCCTCTCCCTTGACGGTAGCGGGACCGGCAGCCAGAATGGGTCGCTCCCACCCTGAAGCAGCGAGGATGCTCCATGCCGCCGAAGGCGCTCATTACCGGGATTACGGGCCAGGACGGCGCCTACCTGGCCCGTTTCCTGTTGGAAAAGGGGTACGAAGTCCACGGCATGGTCCGCCGGGCGAGCACGGAGAACTTCGAGCGGATCGATCCCTTTCGCGACTGCGTAAGGCTGCACCACGCCGACCTGCTCGATCAGCTCTCGATCATCACCCTGCTCCAGGAGGTCCGGCCGCAGGAGGTCTACAACCTCGCGGCGCAGAGCTTCGTCCCCACGAGCTGGCTGCAGCCGCTCCTGACCGGGGAATTCACCGCCCTGGGGGTGACGCGGATGCTCGAGGCCATCCGCCTCGTCGACCCCGCGATCCGCTTCTACCAGGCCAGCTCCAGCGAGATGTTCGGGGCCACGAAGGAAGAACCGCAGGACGAAACCACCCCTTTCTACCCGCGGAGCCCCTATGGAGTCGCTAAAGTCTACGGCCATTGGATCACGGTGAACTACCGGGAAAGCTACGGGCTCTTCGCCTGCTCGGGGATTCTCTTCAATCACGAGTCGCCGCTGCGCGGCAAGGAGTTCGTCACCCGCAAGGTCACCGACGCCGCAGCCCGCATCCGGCTCGGTGTGCAGCGAGAACTCCGCCTGGGCAATCTCGACGCGCTGCGGGACTGGGGCTATGCGGGGGACTACGTCAAGGCGATGTGGCTCATGCTCCAGCAGGACCTGCCCGACGACTACGTCGTGGCCACCGGCCGGAAGCACTCCGTCCGTGAACTGGTCGAGTTGGCCTTCGGCCACCTGAGCCTCAACTGGCAGGACTACGTGGTCACCGACCCCGCCCTCATCCGTCCCGCCGAGGTCAACACCCTCCGCGGCCGCGCCACCAAGGCCCTGGAGGTACTCGGCTGGGAACCGACGGTGAGCTTTCCGGACCTGATCCGCATGATGGTCGACGCCGACCTCGAGCGCGTCCGCCGCGAGTTTCCCAAGAATGCCGAAGAACGCTAACGCTCTGTCTAACTCGAGTTTGCCGGCAGTGGGTGGCACGCTCGGCCGTGGACCCTTTCGGGAATGACAGGAGGGGTCCTTCCCGAAATAAGCGGGAGAGGGAACGGAGGACACCGAGGAGCAAATCGGAAGGGAAAGGGACCGGCAACGCGCGCCCTCTCCCTTTTCTTCCCCGATTGCGCGGTGCTTCTGCTGTCCAATGCCGCTCTCCTGGTGGAGCGAGAAGGGCTGGCGGCCAGGTTCGCGGTGTGGCAGTGGCTGCGCAGATAGAATCTGGACATGCGTAAACTCTAACCGGACGGACCACCTGGGCCGGCGGCCGTTCACCCCTTGCCGCCGTACCGGGCAGCACCTGCCGGGAGCCCGGCGGGGGCGCCGGCGAGTTCGGCGCAGAAGCGGTAGATGCCCTCGGTCGAGAGCGCCAGCTCGTCGAGCAGCTCGCCGCGATCGCCGTGCTCGACGAAGCGATCAGGGATTCCCAGGCGGTGGAGGCCGCGCGTATCGGCGCCGGCGTCCGCCGCGGCCTCGAGCACCGCCGAACCGAAACCGCCCATCAGGCATCCCTCTTCGACGACGACCAGTCGGCGCGACCGCTCCAGGGCAGCCAGGATGGCCGCGCAATCGAGAGGCTTGACGAAGCGGGCGTTGACCAGGCCCACGTCGAAACCCGCGGCGCGGAGCCGATCGGCGGCGCGGGCGCAGTCGCCCAGAACGGTGCCACAGGCGAGGAGCGTAAGATCGGTCCCTTCGGCGAGGACTTCGGCACGCCCCAGTTCGACCGGCGGCGAACGGCGCGCAACGGTCTCCGCTCGCGCCTTCGGATAGCGTATGGAGATCGGTCCCTCGTGGGCCAGGGCAAAGGGGATCATGGCGGCCAGATCGGCGGCATCGCCGGGGGCCATGACCACCAGGTTCGGAAAGCAGCGGAGATAGGCCAGATCGAAGACGCCGTGGTGTGTGGGCCCGTCGGGACCGGTGAGCCCGGCCCGGTCGAGCATGAAGACGACGGGGAGGTTCTGCAGGGCGACCTCCTGGAAGACCTGATCGTAACTCCGCTGGAGGAAGGTGCTGTAAATGTCCACGATGGGGCGGACGCCCACCTTGGCCATCCCGGCGGCGAAGGCCACGGCGTGGGACTCGCAGATCCCCACGTCGAAGAAGCGCTCCGGGAAGGCGTCGCGGATCGGTTCCAGCATGTTCCCCTGGCACATGGCTGCGGTGATGGCCACCACGCGGGGATCGGCCTGCATGGCACCGAGGATGCCGTCGCGCGCCACCTGCGTGTAGGCGAT
>SKOZ01000016.1 GCA_007119795.1 Planctomycetales bacterium
ACCATGTCAGCCGTTCCCGCGGCTACAGCATCATCGACGGCGCCCAGTTCGGCTGGTGTGGCGATGACGGCGTCAATATCCACGCGAAGAACTCGCTCGGAGTCCGCGTTTCGGACTCCCATACGCTCATCGCCGAGAACGTCCTCTGGTGGCGGAACATGTACGACGCGGGCGATCCCATCGAGTTCCGCAACGGCGACCTTTCGCCCGCGGGCTTCACCGGCGTGCTCGCTGAGGTCGAATACGACCACCAGCGCCGGGAGGCCAAGATGCGCTTCGAGGATCCCGTACCGCCGGATCTGCCGCGGGATGCCATCCTCTTCAACCGCCGCTACGATTCCAGCCGATTCATCATTCGCAACAGCCGCTTCTTCAACAATGCCACCCGCGGGATGCTGATCCACGCCGGCGACGGGCTGGTGGAGAACAACCTCTTCGAGCACAACCGGCACGAGGCCATCCGCATCGAGACCGGCTGGGAATCGCGCTGGGGCGAGGGATATACGCTCGAGAACCTGGTGCTCCGCGGCAACACGATTCGCTACCCCAACGCCTACGGCCCCAGCGGCGGGGCCGCCGTGCACATGGGAGTCTACCTGCCGTCGGGCATCACCAGCTATCCGGTATTCCGCGAGGTGCTCTTCGAGAAGAACACGGTCATCGGGGCGCCCGGTCCGGCATTCGCGATCTCCTCGTTCGCCGACGTCGTCTTCCGCGCGAATACCGTCGAGGGAATCTCACCATGGGCCAGCCGCGATCCCCATGGAGGCGTGATCCGTGCCAGTCACGGCAGGGGACTCTATGTTGCCGATCCGCATCTTCCTGCCGGCGCGGAGGATGGGAGGCCGCTTCGCGTCCAGTTGGTTCCGAGCACGGTCGAGGGGGTGGTCCTGGGGGATGAAGCGGGCGGCCGAAGCGCCGGAGCCCGGACGGCGCAACGGGGCCGGGCGGAAAGGACCGACTGCATCGAGGGTTGGAGGAAGGAGGGTGATTTCAGGTAATCGTTTCACCAGGGGCGGCAATTCGGTCTCACGGCCTTGATCACGGTTTCGGCCACCGCGGGGCGGAGTGATGTGGTTGTACGCTACCCTGACGATCACTGGACGAAGTCCCCCGCGCAGGAGCGTTCCTTTCTCGAACACCTTCTCTCGGCCGCCTACTTATCTCTGGCGGCATCAAAAGCCAAAAGCGTCCAACGCGGCAAGAGATCGAAGGCGGCGCGGAGCAACGTCGGCAAATGGCGAGGGACGGCCCCCTGGGTGACATGCCAGACGAGGAAGGGAAGTGCCTCGAAAGCATCGCCTCCGATTGGGCCGCTTTGTTCCAACGCTCGAGTTCTCGCGTCGAGGGCCGCAACGGCCATCTGTCGTTATGGCATCATAGCCAACACCTGCTGAACCCCTCACGCCTGCGTGCATTGACCGTCTTGGCAAACTACTTCCATCGGCGCCCTCACCGAACCAACGCCGCTCAGCGGTTCTTCCGAGCACCCACGAGTGACTTGGTGCAGTGGCTCTTGGAGCGGCTGCCTTTGCTCGTTCGGCCGGCACGATGTTGTGCCGCGTAGGTGCTTCTTCCGGCGTTCCGCCGCCATGCCGCCCTTGCGCGCGCACCGCCTCATGACGCCTCGAAAAACCCCTTACCTTGCACGCCGCCCAAATGAGGGGTGCGTGGCCGAAGCCGTGATCAAGGCCCTCCGCGACGCAAAAAGCCTTGTCTATTTTCGTCATGCGGACCACCCTGTCAGCCGATGCAACTCGTAATGGCGGAAAAGCCGGCACAAACGGGACCGGTCCGCTGCCAGAATCACAGATGGCCCAAGAAGGGGCATAGAGGGGGGAAGCGGTGGGACATAAATGGTTAGTCCTCTTGGGGGCGGTGACCTTGGTTGCGGTTGCGCGCCCTTCACTGGCCCAGCAATGGGATGATGGACTGCATACCGCTGCAGCGGGCGGTCTCCGTGCATTCGACCCGAACCCGGACTATTCATCGCAGGTTGCTCATTCTTGCTATATCCCCACATGGCGCGCCCATGGAGAGTTTCTCCTGTTGCGCCCGGGGAGTGACAAGGTGTCGTACGCCGTGCCGATCGATGGAGCCATCGCACCACCCGATGGTGTGCCCCCGGTGCAGGTCGGGCGCGAATCGGTGTTGGACCCGGGCTACAACGCCGGTTTCCGCGTCGGTTTCGACCGGGCGCTGACGGATCGCACGAGCCTGGGGCTCGTGTATTCCCATTTCGAGAGCCGGACCTCGGACCAGGTCACTGTCGAGGCACCGGGTGTGCTCCGCTCGTTGATCAACCACCCCGGCACGGTGGCTGCTCCCACCGATTTTCTGGATGCGTCCGGTCGTTACGGGATCGACTTCCGCATGGCCGACATCGAATTCCGCCGCCACCTCTCCTGCGGCCCGCAACACCTCGTCAGCGGGCTGGTCGGCGTGCGCTACGCCCATCTCGACCAACGGTTGGCGAGCGAGTTCACCGACGGGATCGCGATCGAAACAGTCGACAGCCGGATCAATTTCGACGGCGGCGGCATCCGCTTCGGCTTGGAGGGGGAACGCCATTCGGCTCGCTCCGGTTTCCTGGCCTACGGCAAGACCGGTGCCAGCTTCCTGGCGGGCGAGTTCTCCAGCAGCTACGTGCAGGCCGATAGCTTCCGCGACGTCGTCGTGGACACGGGATGGCGCGAGGATCGCGTCGTGACGATCCTGGACGTGGAACTGGGGGTGGGATGGACCAGTGCGGACGGAGGACTTCGGCTCACGGCGGGGTACATGTTCTCCGGGTGGCTCAACACGCTGACCACCGGCGAGCTCATCCAGGCCGTGCAGACCAACGACTCGGTCTCCGTCCACGACACGCTGACCTTCGATGGTCTAGCGGTCCGTGGCGAGCTCCGTTTCTAACGTCATGCCGAGTAGTCTGTGTGAGCTCCTCTTACCGACGAATCCTCTTGCCGCGCCATCCCGTCTTACCCAGAGTACGCGGTGACCCCGCCAGCGATCATCCGAAAGGCCACGTGAGCGCAAATCTTCTTGGCCAAGCCAGTAGATAGCGGAACAGCAAGAGAAGGGTGAACGGCGTAGCGTGGCACTCGGTGGGCTTGAATCCGGCCCGTCGCCGAGCCGGGACTCCGCTCCCCGACTCTCTTCTCCCGCAGGGTGTTGGAGCCACAGCCTCTCGATCCGGCCGCCCGCCGTTTTCCCCCGTCGAAGGCCGCCTCTTCTTGCCGGGCGATCCGCCCTGGCCTCTCAACACTTCATCGAAGCGCGACATTACTTACGGGCCCTCACGGTGGTAGCCTGCCATCGGCCAGGAAATGCTACCGCCCGTTGGCTCCTGCGGGAGATTGGCTACCGACGGCGGCGCCGACGACCCCCCACGGAGGGAGTATGATTGTCGTTGCAATTCGTGCATTCTGTGCATCTTGACAATTCCCTGCCTTGAGCCGATAAAGTAGGTCGTTTCCACTCCGTCGCGGTATGTGACTGAGGCGGTATCGAGCCCTTGCTCGCAGCCTGCCCGGAGCCGGCTCCACTTGGACTCCAATGACGAGGGCGAAACGATGAGGTCTCTTCGCCGACTGCCTCAACATGGGCGGAACCGTTCCACCGCGGGGAGGAGGGAAAGCCTCAGGGGTCGTCTCCTTCGGGCCGAGCCGCTCGAGGACCGCTCCATGCTGGCGATCGTCATACCGGTGAATCCGTTGGTCGGTCCGGCGATGAACGTCGCCGAGCAGGCCCTCAACGCAATCGCCCCGGAGATTCGCCAAAGCTTTCCCTCCGCCTTCGATCAGCTCTTCGACGCGGCCACGGCGTCGGTGGCCTACCAGGCCTTCCCGGGGGAAACCAACCAGGTCAAGGTGTACGGCTCGCTGGCCAACCTGCTGCTGATGTTCGACGAGTCGACGGAGAACACGCTGTTTCGCGTACCGCCGGCCTTCCACCGGGACCTGTTGGATTTCAATGTCAACGTCGCCGGGTCCGTCGACGGGGGGTTCTCGCTGGGGGTCGAGCTCACCGGCGGCATCGAGATCACTTTCGAGGACCTGCCCTCCTCGCTGGTCAAGAACCTCTACGATATCGCCGACGCGCGGGCCATCGTGCCCAATGGGGCGGCGATGGTCGACCTGATTCCCGGCCTGGGCGGCGTGGTCGACACGTTCGCCAACTTTCTCGACTTCGAGCTGCCCGACCTGCAGTTGCCTTCCATCGAGCTGCCCGAGCTGAGGATCCCGCAGCTCGACTTTCCCGGTCTGACGATTCCCGGCTTCTCGATCCTCGGCAAGGATTTCGGCCCCTGGACGATATGGGACGAGTTCACGCTCTTGGGCGAGACCACCGTCTTCCCCGGGTTCACGCTGGAGTTCCCCTCGGTCAGCGACCTGGGCATCCCTCGGTCGATCCGCGACATGGTGGGCCTGCTCCCCGCCGAGATCGGCGATTTCGTCACCAGCATCGACGCCGCGGTGAACTTCTTCCGCGACAGCATTACGACGAGCTCGGTCTACATCTCGACACTCGACGGGCACGACACGATCGATTTCAGCGAACTCACGGGGATTCCCGTGGTGGTTTACGCGGGGGGCGACGACGATACGATCATCCCCGGCGGCAGCCGCCCCCTGCTCGATACCCTCGGCTTCCCCTTCTTCGGCGACCGCAGCATGGTCGAGCACCGCCTCTACGGCGAGGCGGGACGCGATACCTTCTTGATCAACACCCGCTACGACTCGCTCCTGTACATTGACGGCGGCCCGGGCAACGACCGCATCGTCGTCGAGGGGACCGAGGGGAACGACATCTTCCGTCTGGTGGCCGGACCGAACGGCACTTTGGAAAAGATCGTCCTCGAGGCGCCCAATCCCAGCCCCGTAGCGACCAACGAAAGGGTCCTCGTGACCGTTCCTCAGGGCACCATCGGCGGGACCTTCACGCTCACCTTCGACAACGGCACCGACGCCCCCGCCACCACCGCGCCGATCGGCTTTGACGTCCCCGCCGCGGAACTCCAGGACCACCTGGCGGCGCTCGCTACCGTCGGGCCGGGCAACGTGCTCGTCGGCGGCCCCGCCGGGGGCCCCTGGGAGGTCGAGTTCGTCGGCGCCCTGGCCGCCCGCGACCTGCGGGTGTTGACCGCCGACGGCACCGATCTGTTGCGAACTCCGCAGCAGCTCTTCGTCGACGTGACGACCGACGCAGACTCGACCTCCGGCACCAACCAGCAACAGACCGTCCGCCTGCCGGCGGGCACCACCGGGGGCACCTTCCGGCTTTCCTTCGCGGGAGAGTCCACCGGCGACCTCGCCCACAACGCCTCCCGCTTCACGGTGCAGTCGGCCCTGGAAGGGCTGGGCACCATCGGGGAGGGAAACATCCGTGTCAGCGGGCCCGCGGGCGGACCCTGGATCGCCGAGTTTTCCGGCGACCTGGGGCTGACCGACCAGCCGCTGCTTGCGGCCGACGGCTCCGGGCTGACCGGCGGCATCGCCATGGAAGTCGCCGAGACGGTGGCAGCGGTGGCGAGCACCAACGAGGTACAGCGACTGGAGCTCCCCGCAGGCGTTTCCGGTGGCACGTTCCGCCTGTCCTTCGACGGCCAAACCACGGTGCCGATCGACCACGACGCCAGCGTGAGCGACGTCGCCAACGCGCTGTGGAGCCTGGGCTCGATCGGCGGCGTGCAGAACCTCGACGTGCGGGGGTCCGCCGGGGGGCCCTGGGAGTTCGAGTTCACCGGCGCCTTGCGGGGGACGGACCAGCCGCCGATCGCGGCCGACCTCTCCCAGCTCAGCGGAGCCCTCCCTCTCCAGGTCGAGGAGACCGTGCCGGGCAGCGGCACCAACGAAGTGCAGACGATCACCCGTCCCGGCGGCGTCACCGGCGGGAGCTTCAGGCTCACCTTCGACAATGGCACCATCGCCCGCACCACCGCCCCGCTGCCCCACGACGCCACGGCCGGCGAGGTCCAGGCGGCTCTCGAGGCACTCACCTCCGTGGGGGGCTTTCCCAACGTGCAGGTCAGCGGCGCGCCGGGCGGTCCCTGGACGGTCGAGTTCACCGGCGATCTGGCAGCGCAAAACGTGCTCCCGATTGCAGCCGACTTCACCGGCCTAGTCGGGCCCGCGCTGGAACCGGGCGTATTGCGGCTCGTCGCCGGCTCGGCGGTGGAGAACGAGGCGCAGTCGATCGTACCCCATCCCGAAGCCGGCGGCGGCAGCTTCACGCTCACCTTTGCCGGGGCGACCACCGGCGCCATCCCCTTCCACGCCACCGCCGCCGAATTGCAGGCGGCCCTCGAGGCGCTGCCGACCATCGGCATGGGTAACGTGCTCGTCACGGGCGGAAGCGGTGCCGCGTGGGCGGTCGAGTTCATCGCGGCGCTGGGCAACAGCCCCCAGCCTCTCCTGGTGGCCGACGGGGCGGGTGTGACGTTCTCGCCCACTCAACCCGCCGACGAGACGGTGCCGGGTGTGGCCGGCGCCAACGAGGTGCAGACCCTGACCATGCCCCCCACTGCCAACGGTGGCAGCTTCACGCTCTCCTTCCAGGGCCGCACCACCGTCGCCATCCCCTACGACGCCACGGCGGAGCAGGTGCAGACTGCCTTGCAGGACCTCTCTACGATCGGCGGCCCAGAGCAGGTGCACGTATCCGGGCCGAATGGCGGCCCCTGGACCGTCGAGTTCACCGGGCTGCTCGCCGGCGCGAACCAGCCGCTGCTTACCGCCGATACCTCGCAGGTTTCGGGCGGCTTCGCCGACATCACCGCCACCACGATTCAAACCGCGGATGCAGGCGTCGACGAAGAGCAGACCCTGCAGCTCTCCTCCGCCCCGGCCGACGGCACCTTCACCCTCACCTTCCGCCGCGGCGCCGTGATCCGCACCACGGACCCGATCCCCTTCGACGCAACCGCCGCCCAGGTAACCGCGGCGCTCGAGGCGCTCTCGAACGTCGGGCCGGGGAACGTGGCGGTGGATAAGGTGGACGCCGTCACCTGGAGGGTCACCTTCACCGGCGACCTGCGGGCCACGGGGCAGTTCGCCCTGCAGCCCGATACCGCGCAGCTCGCCCGCGGCATCGATCCGACGGTGCAGGAGACGCGGCCCGCTGGACGCGTCAACCAGGTGCAGACGGTAACCCTCCCCGGCGTGCCGCTCGCGGGCAGCTTCACCCTGGCGTTCGACGACGACACCGAGGTCCGCACCACGGTGCCGATCCCCTACGACGCCACCGCCGACCTGGTGCAGTCGGCCCTCGAGGCGCTGGCGAACCTGGGCGCGGGGGGCGTGAGCGTCACCGGACCCGCCGGCGGCCCGTGGGACGTGGAATTCATCGGCCCATTTGCGGAAACGGACCAGGCGCCGCTGATCGGCGACGTGGCCGACCTGATCGTCGTCGGCAGCGACCCCGAGGTCGACCAGATTGTCGTCGGCAGCGACGGCGAGAACCTCGTCATCCGCACCACCCATTTCAGCGGGATCGTCAACGTCGAGCAGCTCCAGATCGAGGGGCTCGGCGGCGACGACGTGCTGATCATCGACAACCGCCAGGGGCCAATCCACTTCCCGCTGGGGATCAACTTCAACGGCGGCGACGGTACCGACCGGTTGGTGCTCCTCGGTGGCGAAGCCGTCGCCGAGTCGACCCACTACTTCACCGGTCCCGGCGAGGCCACCGGCAGCGTGATCACCCGCTTCGGCGACGCGCCCGAGCAGGTGCAGATCGTCAACTTCGAGCAGCTCGATCCGACACTCGATTACGTCGTCGACCTGGTTCCCAGCCGCGCGCTGACCGTCGTGGGCACCGCCGCCGCCACGGCGATCACGATCGGGCCGGAGAGCTACATGGGGACGCCCGTGACCTCCCTTTCCGTCGACGACTACGCCAGCCTCCTCTTCGCCAACAAGGAGACGTTGACGGTCCGCGCCGGCGGAGGCGACGACGCCATCACAGTCGACCTTGGCGGCGTCCTCCCCGAGTTGACCCAGGTGACGATCGACGGTGAGGGCTTCACCGGGGGGAACTCGCTGCTGCTGCTGGGCACCGCCGGCGACGACCACTTCACCGTCCGTCCCACCGGCCGGGACACCGGCTTCGTCGAGATCGGCGGCGTAGTGACGCTGGATATCGAGCTGGTGAGCGTCCAATCCTTGCGGATCGACGGGCGCGGGGAGGACGTCGGCGACTCGCTCCACGTGATCGTCAACGACGCCGTGGTCATGCCCGGCATCCACCCCGGCGAGGGCGAGGTCACCGGGCGCGACCTCCGCGGCCGCCGCCTGCTGCCCGTCTCCTACGTCGACATCGAGGCGGCGGCCCAGGTCACCGGCAACATCATGGAGATCACCGGCACCCATGGCAACGACGTGTTCCTCGTCGAGGACGGTCTGGTGCGGGTGATCGACCTGCTCAACGGCGAGCGGGTGTTCGACGTCTCCGGCGTCAATGGCCTGATCCTCGATCTTCTCGGCGGCAACGATACGGTGGCGGTCCGTCCGGGCGACTACTTTCCCTTGGGGCTGTGGATCCACGGCGGCGGCAGCGACTCGGTGGTCGTCGCCGCCGACACCGAGCCGGTTCGGCTCGACGTCGGGACCGGGCTGCTGGGAGGGTTCTTCGTCGGCGAGATCCTCCTCGACGGTGTCGAGAACCTTACGGTCAACGGCAGTGACGGCGCGGTCGATCGCTTCGAAGTCCGCGGCTACGGTCAGCCGACCGGGCTCCGCCGCGTCACCCTCGACGGAGGCGATGCCGACGGCGACGACGGCGACATCCTCGACGTGCTGCTGACGGCCGGGCCCGACCTGGTCCGCTTCACCCCTACCGGCCCCGCCTCGGCCAGGCTGACCCATGGCCAGAGCGACCTGCAGATCCGCGTCGAGGGGTTCAACAGCGACCCCGGCGCGATCCGCATCGACGGCGGTGGCAGCATCAACGGACTGGTCTACGAGGGGTCGATCGGCTCCGACCTGTTCACCGTCGCGCCGGCGGCGCCCGGCGAAGCGCGAATCGGCCTGGCGGCTGCCGGCCAGCCGTGGGTCCCGGTCGACGCGGCCAACTTCACCGAAGTGCGGCTCGAAGGGGGGGGCGGCATCGACCACTTCGAAATCGCACCGCTGGCCGACACGGTGGTCACCGCCGACGGCGGACCGCCCGCGGTGAGCGAATCGCTCCACGTCGTCGATCCGATCGGCGGCTCGCCGATCGTGCTCCGCCAGAGCCTGGTGCCCGGCGCCGGCTCGGTGACTGTCGGCGCGCTGGCGCCGGTCTTCTACGAGAATGTCGAGGTCTTCGACGAGCGGCTGCGGGTCGATCCGCAACTCCTGGTACTCAAGCCCGATCCCTACGAGCCCAACGACACGCTGGCCACGGCCACCTACGTAGGTGCGGGCCAGACGCTGAACGTCGATCCCACGATCGATCCGGCCGGCGACGTCGACTATTACCGCTTCGTCGCCGCCGAGACCGGCACGCTGGACTTCCAGGTCTACTTCCAGCACGTCCACGGCAACCTCGACGTCGAAGTGCTCGACGCCGCCGGCAACGTGATCGGCGAGAGCCGCTCCTTCACCGACAACGAGCGGGTGACCATCGGCGCCGTGGCCGACCAGACCTACTACCTCCGCGTTTTCGGGGCCACCGGCACGGAGGTCAACGTCTACCAGTTCTCCGTCGTCAATGCGCCGGCCCCGGTGCCTTTCCAGGTCGATCTGAGGGCCGCCTCCGACAGCGGCCGCAGCGACGCGGACAATGTCACCGGCGAAACGTCGCCGACCTTCGACATCTTCGTCGACGACGAGCGGATCCGCGCACTGACCAACCTCGAACTGATCCCGGACGAGAGCGACGACCAGCTCCGCGACGGCGACTTCGGCGTGGAGTTCTACAACAACGGCGTCTTCCTGGGGCTGGCGGCCTATGCAGGACCCGAAGATGCGCTGGACGCCCACCGCTGGCGCTTCACCGCCGAGCCGGGCCAGCTCCTCGAAGGGCACGACAACTTCATCACGGCGGCCCTCTGGATCCGCGACCGGGCCACGCCCGCGGTTGTAGGACGGGGGGGCTTCTCGCCGCCGTTGCAGGTCACGCTCGATACCACCCCGCCGCCGGTGCGCATTCTCGGCATCGACCCGGCCACCGGCGACAGCGGCGTTCCCGGCCTTGCCGAGACCTTCGTCGACCGCGTCACCAACAACACGGCCACCGCCTTCGTGGGCGGCGCCGAGGCCGACGCCGTGGTGCGGCTGTATGTCGATGCGGTGGCCGACGGGGCCATCGGGAATCCGGACGAATATGGCCTGACCGTAGCCCTGCCCTTCGACGGCAACGCCGCCTTCCCCGACGGCGCCTGGCAGGCGGCCTTCCCCCGCGACCTCAACGACCCCGACTTCTTTCCGTACGACGGTCTACGGGAGATCCTCGTGACGGCCGAAGACCCCGCAGGCAACGTCTCCGAGCCGGTCGCCTTCGAGATCTTCCTCGACACGCAGGGGCCCCGCGTCACCGCCGTCGCGGTCACCAACTCCGACTATGACCTCTTCGGCAAGAAGGGGACGGACGGGCGTCTCCGCCCCACGCCGCTAGTCCACAGCCTCTCGATCGACGTGCTCGACTACCCGCCGCGGGCACCCGGCTTCCTCTACGACGCGCTGCCCGACGGTGGCCCGACGCTCAACCCCGGCAACTACCAGCTCCGCGGCGATGCCACGGGCCTGGTGCCCATCAAGAGCGTCGGCTACGAGGGGGATCCGGTCCTCTCCGGCCAGCCGGCCACCGGCACCATCGTGCTGGAGTTCTTCGAGCCGTTGCCCGACGACCGCTTTACGCTCACCGTTTCCGACGTTCTCGTCGATCCGGCTGGCAACCGGCTCGATGGCGAGACGAACGCCGCCGAGCCGCAGGAGACGCCGCACCTGCCCAGCGGCGACGGCGTGCCCGGGGGCGATTTCGTGGCCCGCTTTACGGTCGACAGCCGCCCCGAGCTGGCCGTATGGGCGGCGGGGAGCGTTTACGTGGACACCAACGGTAACCGCCTTTTCGACCCGGCCAATCCCGATGCCACGAACCGCGACCTCGTCTACACCCTCGGGTACACCACCGATTTCCTCTTCGCCGGCAATTTCGCCCTGCCCGGCGAGACCGCCGACGGCTTCGATAAGCTGGCCGCCTACGGGACGGCGGGCAGCCAGTTCCGCTGGCTGATCGACACCACGAACGACGGCGTGCCCAACCTCGTCGTCGACGATCCGGCGCGCGTCACCGGACAGCCGGTGGCGGGCGACTTCGACGGCAACGAAGCCACGGGCGACCAGGTAGGCCTCTTCACCGGCACCACCTGGCACCTCGACACCACGGGCGACTACCGGGTCAACTTCACCCTGCCCAGCGAGCTGCGGGGGTACCCGATCGTGGGCGACTTCGACGGCGACGGCCACGTCGACCTGGCCACTTGGAAGGACGGCGTCTTCTATTTCGACCTCACCAACGGCACGCCGCAAGGATGGAACGGCAAGGTCGACGCCACGATCGAGTTCGGCTTCATCGGCGCCCGCGTGCGGCCGGTGGCTGCCGACATGGACCAGGACGGCATCGACGACGTGGGGCTCTGGGTGCCCGACCGCGCGGGCATGCCCGACACGACCGGCGAGTGGTACTTCCTCATCTCCGACGATCACCAGCGTTACGACGACGAGGGGAACCCGCTGCCCCAGAAGCGCCGGCCGGGTACGGTGGTCACGCTCGACCACGCCTTCTCGCCGGCTCCGCTCGGGCAGGATCTCTTCGCTCGCTTCGGCAGCGAGTTCGCCGTCCCCCTGGTGGGTAACTTCGATCCACCGGTCCTCGGCGGACCGGGGCAGCCAAGCAATCCGGACGAGCCCGAAGGTGGGAAGAAGTCTGTCGAGTCGGCCGTGACCATCCACCTTACGATCCGACCGACCAGCTCGATTCCTGCGGGTTCTTCTGGTGCGGTCGCCATGCTACCGCAGAGCCCGGCATGGATCGACGGGTGGACCACCTTCAACGCCGAAATCTGGGTGAAGTGGGATGACGATGGTGCGGATGGAATCGTCAACGCGGCGACGGCGACGCTGAACTACAACCCCGAGTATTTCAATCCCACCGAGGTCACCTTCGGAGCCGAGTTCACCGATGGCGCGTATTCGTTTGATCACCAGGCAGGGCGCGTCGTGGGGATCGGCGGTTTGGCAGGCGGGGATCATGTTGGCAAGAACGAGTATGCCCTCCTGGCCCGCGTGGCCTTCGAGCCGAGGGACGATCAACTTGCTCCCCTGGTCTTGGCCCCGGACCACATCTTCGCCGGGCCGTACGACCTGGGGCTGTCCCTCGAGGCGGTGGAGGTGACGCTGGGTCACGGTCCTGGCAGTCCGGTGATCGCCCCGCCCCCGGAGACGGAACTGTGGGCGATGATCTACCACCATTTCAGCGCGGAGCCGCGGATCGGCGTGCCCGAGCTGCTCGCCGTGGTGCGGGCTTTTAACGAGCCGATCACCCCGGAGAGCCCCCCTGAGCACCGCTGGGCGGACTTCGACCGCAGCGGTCACGTAGGCGTCCCCGACCTCTTGGCGATCGTGCGGAACTTCGGCCTCGAGCGTCCCACGAATGCCATCACCTACCCGAGCAACTTCCCCGCGGCGTGGCGGCTGGAGGAGGCGGGAGACGAGGGAAACGTCTTGGCGGGGTTCGCGGCGACGGAAGCGGAGCTCTCGGCAGGGGGGACTCTGTCGCGGAGTGCCGGGGCGTCGTTGGCACTTGCCGTCGACGAGTACCGCCCAGAAGAGACGGCGGGCGTGGGCGCGGTCTCGGCGCTTGCGGCGCCGGGGACAATGGCCGAGGAGCCGGCCGATGGCCGGAATGGTGCCGCTGCCGAACGAACCGGCTGGTACCTGGCCGAGCGGTACCGCGAGGCATGGAACCCAGGGCGCAGCCGGGACATCGGACCTCAGCCCCCCGAAACGTTCGAGGGCAGCATCACGGCCGATGGGCGCACCATCCTATTGGAGGCGGCGTTGGCCGAGGCGTTGACGTGGGCCCCTGGGGCTGGTCAGGGCGGGGATGAGTTCGCTTCTTCTCCACGCACCTGGCTGCTGGACGCGGCGTCCGAGCCCACCTCGCTGATCCACGACCCGCCGATGATCGGCCAGGTAGTCGATTCGGCCCTGGAATCCTTGTTCGAGGAGGATGCTCTACACTCGCTCTATTGAGGCTTCTCGATGCGATTGAACGAGCAACCATCGTACGTGCAGCGAGAACCTGAATCCGGGCGACGGCGGCCGGAGACGCAGCAGGTTGGGGGACTTCGTCCAGCGGCCGTCAAGGTAGTGTACAACCACGATCACTGCCCCCCGCGGTGGCCGAAACCGTGATCAAGGCCGGCCACAAGTCGGGATGAGGCCCTTTTGGCACTTCGCGCGAGCACGCCGCGCAAGTCCTCGGCGTAGCGGGCCACAATCTCTTGTCCACGCGTCGAACCGCAGCGCACCAGGGCGCGTCCGATGCAAAGCTCCAGGTAGGCGTAACGGTCGGGGGTTGGATCGACCGTACGCCGCGGGTCAGTACCTATGGGTAGATCCACGTGGCGAATACCCGGCTTCTCAGCCAGGGCGTGCAGGGCGTCGAGGCAGTCGGGGTGCGCCAGATGCTCGGCGGCAAGTGCCACGGAGTGGACGTAGCAGAACATAGCGTCGGACCGGGCGGGGTTCATCTGCACCTTCGCTGCCACCGCGTTCATCGACGGGATGACGCGGCGGTCGCCCAGGCGGCCCAGCAGGAAGATGAGATAAGCCGCTGGAGGCGCCCAGCCGTGGTCGGGCATCTCGTGCCGACGATGCTCCCACTCGGGCAATTCCTCGCCAACCAGCTCGCGGTCCAGCTCGGCCAGCAGCACGTCGGCCCCCGCCGGCTCCCCCAAAAAGCAGAGCGCGCGGGCCACTTCCAGCCTGCCATCCCCCTCCGACGTACTCAAGGCATCTCTCAGCAAAGGCAGCGCGGCCTCCGGCCGGACGAGGAGTTCAACCGTCCGCTCGACCGGCAGTTGGCCCGCCGCCAACTGCTTGACCGCCTCGCACATGTCGGTATCGGAGAGTTCCGGCCACTGCTGGTCGGCCACGGGCGGACCTTGGTCGCTGCCGAGAACCGTGCCGCCCTCCTGCCAACCGCTGACGCGCGCGCCCAGCCGGTCCGACTCGATGTCCTCGCGGGTGAGAATGCCCGCCCCGATCAGTTGCGATTGGAGCCGCTCGACGTCGATGGCCGAGATCGCCCGGTCGGTGCGCAGCGCCTGCGCCGCCGCGAGGCCGGCCACCCCGCCCATCGCCATCAGGTCGCGCTGCATCCGAGCCAGCGACAGGGCGTCGTGGGTACAGGAGTAGGCCTTCCCCACCACCAGGATCCCCTCAAGGTCCTTTGGCACGAGGGCACGGTAGGGAATCGGGGCCGGGTGGTTTCTTGAGTAGTCCCAATCGACGTAGCCGGAGAATACGTGGTCGCTGCAGGCGATGCCCTTGATATCGAAGTTCGACAGGGCGACGAGAACGACGTCGCGGAACCGGCGACCGGCGAGGATGCCTTCATAGGTGACCGTCGCTCGGCCGCGGATGTGGCGCGACTCGCGCGGAGTGAGATAGTACTGCGGAAAGCCTCGGGCGTCGCGACCGGCGCCGCGACGCCGCGAGGAGATGATGCCCCGGGTGAGGTCGGCCGGGTCGCGCAGGTCGTACGCGCAGTCGAAATGGCGCGCAGCCTCGGGATTGGTGCCGCGGAAGTGCGCGAAGTTGTCCCACATGGTCATCGCGTCGCGGCGGGTGCCGTAGTCGGTCGTCGTG
The DNA here is from genome assembly GCA_007119795.1 of Planctomycetales bacterium. The sequence continues at coordinate 14,856 of SKOZ01000016.1, forward strand.
CCGGCCCACGCGGCCAGATCGCCGTCGCCCGTGGCGTCGATCACGTGCTTCGCCTTGACCACCACGAGCCCACAGGAGGTGGCGAATACCGCGCCCACCACGGTGCTTCCGTCCACCACCGTCCCGGCCGCGGCGCCGCGTAGAACCCCCGATCCCGCCTGCACCAGGTTGTTGAGCATGCCCATACATTTGGGCATGCCGGTCTTCTCCATCATCGCGGCGGCTTGGCGGTCGAGCCGGAGGACGAACTCGGTGCGGCGGCCGAACCAGTATTTGGGCACGCCGCCGATCGTATGGGTGCCGCCCACGTCGCCGTACTTGTCGACCAGGAGCGTATCGGCCCCCTCGGCCGCCGCCACCGTGGCCGCCGGCGCTCCGCTGGTCCCGCCGCCGGCCACCAGCACCTCGCACTCGGCCACCACCGGCAAGAGCGTGCCATGGATTGCCACGTTGCGGTCGGTGGCGTAGATGGGCCGCAGCTCCTCGAACCGGGCCTCGCCCGGTGCTGCCGCTGCCTCGGCTGGATGGCTGGAGAACCGCACCACCGCCGGACCTTCCTCTCGCGGGCGGCACAACTCGTGCCAGGGGGCGCCGACGAGCGCGTCAGCCAGCGAGGGGCCAGCCAGCGGTTCGACGAGCGCCCGCGCGGCCGCGTCGTCCACGTCGGCCGCGGGTCCGCACACGAGGAGGTTGTCGACCCCCAGAGGCCGGCACGCATCGACGTTCAGCGTCCCACCGGTGCCCCGGCCGGCGATCCGTTCCATCGGGTCGGTGAGCACGGCGTCGCCTCCCCGCACAAAGGCCGCTTCCGGCCAAGCCCCCGACTGCTTCAGTGCCCGACCTGCCTCGGCGGCAATGCGGCGCATCTCGAGCCCGCAGACCGATTCGTGGAACGCGGGCGCCAGTCGCCCGGCAGGGGGCATGGGCAGTCGAGCCCGAAACTCGACGAAGTCGGCATGGAGCAGCACCCGGCCGTCAAGAAGCTCGGGAAGGCCGTCGACGCGGAGCGACTGCTCCGGGGCCCGGCCTTCGCAGAGCATACTGTACCGCGCGACGATCCCGTCGGCCGACCACCGGCGTGGCACGGCACGGGCGCCGGCCCACTTCGCCACGCGCGCGTCGGGGGTGCAATCGACCACCGCTTCGGCCTCGACGGCCACGAGGCTCCCCTTCCCGGCGAAGATGACGGCCGTCACGGTCTGCGCGACACGTTGTACGCCGCACGGCTGCAAGTCGTAATAGAGGGCGGCGCCGGCGTCGAGCAGCCGGTCCTCCAGCCCGGTGGTGACGGCGACCATGTTCAGGATCACCTCATCGCCGGCCCGTTCTCGTTCGCACGCTTGAAGGAATCTGCGGACGTCATCCGGCGCGCTGGCCAGGTCGTTGGCCCTCACCCACGGACGGAGGGCGATGGCGATATCGCGCGGCAGCGATGTATCCGCCGCAGCCAGTAGCACACTCCGGCCGTCGCGCGTCAGCCGCTCGGCAAGGAAACAGCCTTCCAGGGTCGACCCGACAACCAGTACCCCCGTCCGCGCCAGGACGGGCACCCCCTTTTCGCTCACCGCGCGGACGACCTCGGCCCTGGCCGGATCGGAGGGGGCCTTCGCCGATGGCCATACCAAGGGGCGGTCGTCCGCAGCGCCGAAACCCGGAGCGCCCTGAGCCAGGCACACGGCGGCCGTACTGCCTTTGAGAAAGTCGCGTCGCGTCGTGTTGCGCCTCATCGCTATCCCCAAAAAATGGCCCCGTCCCCTTACCCTGCCGCGGCGTACCGGGCGAAGGGGACAGTCCCATTTCCGCGGCCGAATGGCGTTATCCACGAGGAATACTCTCTATGGCCGCGAAAAAAAGGGACGGTCCGCCGTGAACGGTTACGCAACATGGGCTCTTCCGTCCCTGGGTGCAAGTCTCCCGAAAAACGCCTCATTCGGTACTGCCGTCCGGTAACACCCAAGCCGACAACGGCAGGCCGCATGCCGACACATCCATGAGGCTAAGAGATGACCGGTAGGTCCGTCAAGCGAGAGAGAAGACGAGCTGATGATCACGCGGGGCTATCTGCCAGTTCTGTTCCGCCTGCCGGTCGGCCGCCTCTCGGGCCAACTCGACCACCCGCTCGTCGTCCTCGCCGCCGGCCGCTGCCATCAGCAGCGCGATCAGCTCCCCCGACTCCTGCCCCCCGATCTAAACCATCTACACCATCCACCCATCCACCGATCTAACCGCCTCCTGCCCCTGGTGGTATAATGGGTAACCATTCATGGACCTGTCCCCTTACCCTGCCACAGCGTACCGGGCGAAGGGGACGGTCCCCCGTGAACGGTTACTATAATGGAGACCCATCATGAGCGAAGCTGCCCCAGACCGGCTGCGCCCAGAGATCGTCGCGGGACTTCGTGCCGTCTCCGCGGCTGTAACGTTCCTGGCGGTGCTTTCGATGCCGTCTGCGGCGGCGCTTGCAGCCGGTTGGGACGTGTTGAAGATGGAGAGGCCGGAGGGGCCGGTTGCCGGGGAGATCGATACCGAAGTCTGCGTGATCGGCGGGGGGAGCGGGGGGATCGGCGCAGCCGTCGCCGCCGCTCGAGAGGGGGTCGACGTCGTTCTCGTGGAGCGAGCGCGGCCCCTGGGAGGGACCGGCACGAACGCGCTGGTCTCCAACTGGGAGCCGGGCCCCGGCTGCTCGATCGCCGAGGAGATCTTCCGGCGCATGGAGGCGATCGGCGGGGCGGGGGTCGCCCGCGGCCGTCCGGTTCAGACCGACGCGCCCATGGGATACTTCCTGGTCGACGAGGGCGCGGATTACGAGAGCACGCTCGTCCGCGCGCTCCCCGGCGACGAAGAGCGGCGGCGGGTGAACTTCAGCGTTCCTTACAAGCCCGAGGCCAAGGATCGCGTGGTCCGGCAGATGCTGGCCGAGACCGAGAGGGTTCGGGTGCTGGACGAAACGACGTTCTTTCACGCCGAAGCGAACGCGGAGCGAACGCGGGTGGAGTCGGTGCTGGTTCAGGATGCCGGCGGCCGGGTGCTGCGCATCCGGGCGAGGGTGTTCATCGATTCCACAGGGGACGTCTGGGTGGCGCGCTCCCTGGGATGCGAGGTCATGCTCGGCGTGGACCCGCGATCGCGCTTCGACGAGCCCTCGGCCCCGGAGGAAGGACTCCTCCGGCTCAACGCCATCACGCGGTGCTATCTCATCGAACCGCGCCCCCACCCGAAGGCGGCGCCGCCGCCGGAGACGCCGGTAGCATTTCCCCGGGCGGCCTTCGTCACCGGGTGGAAGGATGGCCTGCAGGCGGTCAACATGATGCCCACGCTGGCGGGCAGGGACCTCATCGATCTGGGCTACGAGGAGTGCATGCGGCGGTCGGAGGCCATCGTCCGCGCCCATTGGCACTGGCTGCAGCAGATCCCGGAGTTCCAGGGGTACGAACTCGTCGAGATCGCACCGATGCTGGGCATTCGCGAGAGCTATCGCGTGGCGACCCGTTACGTGCTGACCGAGCACGACCTGCGGGCCGGGCTGCCGAACCAGGCGCACGCAGACATCATCGCCGTGGCGGATCACCCCTGCGACGTGCACGGTGCCGGCGGCGGGATCGTGGAGGTGAAGACGGCCTACGGAGTCCCTTACCGGTGCCTGATTCCGGACGGATCGTGGGAGAATCTGCTGGTCGCCTGCCGGGGGGGCGGTTTCAGCAGCATCGCCGCCTCGAGCGTGCGCTTGCAGCGGACGATGATCCAGCTCGGCCACGCGGCGGGCACGGCCGCCGCCATGGCGCTCCGGGAAGATGCTGCCGTCGACCGCATCGACGTCGAGACGCTCGTCGAACGCCTCGACGCGCGGTCACGATATCCGATCGAGTAGCCGTTCGCCACGACCTGCCGTGCCGAGAGGGGGGTATTGCCGCCCGAGCCGGAAACTGCAGGGAACCGCCGAACCTCGGTCAGGGAAAAAGCTAGAGCGATTGGGGCCATGGCTTGACACCTGGCTTTTCTGGGCACCTCCGGTTGCCGGCAGGCGTTCCGATCGCCCGGCCAGGCGCCGATCCCAGGCGCGATCCTCTCCGCGTCGGTGCTTCGCGCGCGCCACCGTTTTGGAAATGGCCGCCATGCTCGCGCCGCCGAAGTACTTTCCAATCACTTCCGTGCACGTGACGGGTCCTTGGCCATTTCGGCGAGGACCGTCTGCCAGTCCAACCAGGCCGGCGCTTTCCGCATTCCCAGGTAGTCTTGGTACCTGCTCCATCGAAAACTCGCTATCGGCATCGCGTGACAACGCAGTCCAACAACTCGAACCAGCGCTGCCGGTCGCGGTCGTCGGGCCCGATGACCCGCCGCTGCCAGCCGCGGCTGGTCCCATGATACAAGGCGTCCTCGCTATCGATCTGCAATGGTCGCGCCATAACCCAAGCCTGCCGAACCAAAGGTCAGATTTCCACGCCCGACCATTGGCATACGAAGATTGCCATCGAGGCGATGCTGGCGGGCAAAGACGTCTTCTGCGAGAAGCCGCTGACGCTGACCATCGCCGAGGGCCGGAATATCTGCGACGTCTGCCGGGAGACAGGCCGCATCTTCGTCAACCGCGGCAGGATTACTGGCAGGCCGGTCGAAGACCTGGCGTCCACCCCCCCTTCCCGCAGGCGTTCTGGAAGAAGTCTACAAGAACCGGCCCCTGGTGGACCACTTCCGCAATTACTTCGAGGCGGCCCGGGATCGCCGGGAGCCGATCTCCGACGTCTTCAGCCACCACCGCGCGCTCAGCACCTGCCACCTAGCCGTGGCCGCGGCGCGGTTGAATCGCCCTATCCGCTGGCACCCGGCACAGGAAAGGATTCTCGACGATCCTCAGGCCCAGCAGCTCGTAGCCCGCGACTACCGCAAGGGGTTCGAGATCGAGGTCTGACGGCAGGTTTGGACCGCGGCCAGTCGTCGGCGGGACGCACCGGAGGCGCGGCGAGGAAAGTACTGCCCCCGCCAATGAATCCGATGTAAGAGATCGACAATGCCCGTGGCTGTACCAGGCGTTTTCATTATGGAGCGCTGCCGGTGCTTTGCGGTGGGCGGTGCCAGAGCGACTGCCAGTAGGCTTCGTCGGTGGCGTAGACGTCGAGGGGGTCGCGGTCGAGGTCGAAGTCGGGGGATGCCGGAGCGCTGCATCTCGCGGGTGTAGATGGGGCTGGGGCGTTCGATGGTGCCGCCGTCGATGATGGCGTAGGTGCCGTTGGCCGCCGCCCCGGAGTCGATCCAGAGGCGGATGAGGTCGCGCTGCTCGGGCGAGACCTCGACGCCGTGGTGGCTGCCGTCGATTCGCGACAGGAGCCCGCTGGCCGAGCTGCCGCCGGGTGCGCAAGGGCCGGCGCCCACGATCCGCGTGAGCGTGAACGTCCCCGCCCGCTCCTATCGATCGGTGCGATTGTTCCACCAAGACCCCAGATGAACGGTATGGCCTCGCCTCGATGGGCCCCATCGCCCCCAGGTCTTCAACCGCATCGGCTGGAACGCCCACCGTCACCTCATGGTCGAGCGGCGCGGCAACACATTCCACCTGCGGACCAGCCCCGACGGCCAGGACTGGGTGGAGATGCCCGGTTCGCCGCTGGTCTGCGAAGACCTCGACGGCAAGGCGGTTCAGGCGGGGCCCTTCCACTGCATGTACAGCGATGCCGAGGGCTCCGTGGCCTACGACTACTTCCGCATCTCCCAGCCCCGAGCCGCGCAGCCGTAACGGGAGCCGCCACCGTCGATCCCCATCGTTGCCGCGGTAGGATTATTCATCGGCCGGTGCGAACTCCGCGGTATACTCCGGCTCGATGTTGTCGAAGAAGACGCCCTGGAACCGGCCGGGCTCCAGGCCCGCGGGCAGGGCAACCTCGATGCGATACTCCCGCTCGGCCTCGATGGCGTCGGTGAGATCGACGTAGAAGCCGAGGAAGGTGTGGTCGACCACGTCGGGATAGACGCTGGAATAGGCCCTCCGCACCTCGACCGGCTCGCCGTTGAGGGTCATCGAGGCTTCCATTTCGGGGCGCGGATCGGCGATGTTGATGAAGAGCAGCATCCGCCAGGGGGCATTCCAGGTGGCTGCCAGCTCATCCTCGTCGTAGGGGATGGGCCAGGCTTGGCGGCGGGCCTCGAGCTGGTCGAGGATCCGCTGGGGGACGCGGAAGGTGCCGCTGAAGGTCGCCGCGTCGAAAGAGGGGTCATAGCTGCCGATCTGCTGGCACTGTGCGAAGCGCGTGCCCGCGAAGCGGAGGGGGATGGTCACCAGCGTCTGCTGCTGGGTGAAGGGGACCGCCGTACCGTCGATCTGTACGCCGCGGAGCTCCGCCGGGTCGTCCAGGCGGACGGCGAGGGTCTGCAGCGTACCCATCTCGCCCTGCACGCCGCTGAGGTGGAGGACGCCGTCGTCGACTGCCGCGCTCCCTACGGCGCCCAAGAGCCAAGGCCCTTCCTCCAGCGCCTCTAGCGGCAGCAGCTCGACTACCAGCGCCGAGGCGCCGTCCATGGCCCAGGTCACGCTCTCACCGCGCTCGTAGTAGCCGCGCTGCGGGGGCGCGATCAGGCGGCCGCGGCCCAGGTCGGGGTACAACTGCCGGAAGACGAACCGCTCCCCCTCAGAAAGGCCGATGGAGCCGTCGAGCGTGAAGGTCGCATCCAGGCGGCGGTAGTTGGGATTGAAAAGGAAGACGAAGCCGCGGTCGCCGTCGATGGCGGCGGTGCCGTCGCAGCGGCCCACCATGGGCTGGCCGATGATGGGGCGGAGCCGCTGGAGGAGCTCGAAGTGGTGGTCGGTCCAGTCCAGCCAGTCGCGGAACCACCGCTGGTCGGCGGCGGAGAAGTGCTCGAACTCGGCCAGGTTGCGGGCGGGGAGGTAGTTGACCACGTGGTTCACCGGCGCGGTGGCCAGCGAAGAGATCACCGAGTACTTCCACCCCAGGTAATCCCAGTCGGCGGTGCGGTAGCGGTCGCGCCGCATGACGCCGTCCTTGTCGATGCGCATCGTCTGGTGGGTCATGTAGCCGGGCATGAGCACCACGGGCGTGAACTGGCGGACCCGGAATCGCCAGGAGACGTAGCGCTGCCGGGCGGCCGAACCCCGCGACCAGTGCAGATCGGCAAAGCTGCGAAAGCTCTGCGGCTGCTCGTCGCTGTCGAGCGGGTGGGGAAAGGAGCCGCCCACCCAGGTCCACTGGCCGAAGTGGTGGTACTGCTGGCGGCCGTCGACGACGATCTCCGGGCAGCGGCGGCGGAGTTCGTTGAGGATGCGGCGGCAGCCGTACCACTGGGCGTAGAGGCTGGTGGTGCCGGGCTCCGTGTAGGCGATCCACCAGTGGTCGAAGCTGAAGCCGCCGCCGTCCGTCTGCCGCTGGAAGCGGACGAGCTGCTCGAGGAGCCAGTCCTGGAAGCTGCGGATGCCGGTGTCGGCACCGCGGTAGCCCCCCGGTTCGGGCGAGCCCTCGAGATCCCGCACCCAGGCGGTCCACTCGGGGTCCTGGAGGAAGGGGAGCGTCGGGTAGACGTAGGCCACCAGGCGGATGCCGTGTCGGCGGGCATAGTCGATGCGGTCCTGCACGGCGGCAGGGAGCGGATCGATCCCCGCGCGCCATTCCCCCTTGCGGAGCTTCTGGCCGAGGTTGAGCCAGAGGAGCGACTCCCAGCCCCAGGCGTCGCGGTTCTCGGCCAGCGAGTTCAGCTCGAGGTCCTGGGGGGAGAAGAGGATCGTATCGCACCCCACGTCGGCCGCCCGCGCGACGATCCGCCGGTACTCCTCCCATCCCTCAGGCGTGGAGATGTCGATCTGGTAGGCGTTCTCGCACCAGTCGACGTGGAGGCGGCTGGAACGGGTGGGGCGGTAGGTGGTGAAGGCCTCGACGGCCGCGGTGACGGCGAGCACTTCTTCGATGTCGATCCAGGGGCCGTCGCGGCCGTGGGCATCGGGATCGGGGAGGTAGTGCCACTCGGGGACCATGTGCCAGGGGTAGCGGTGGCCGGAGAGCGCGCAGGTGCCCAGCAGCACGCGGTCGCTCTCGAAGCGGCCCCAGGAGGCCTGCCAGGGCATCTGCGGCTCATAGCCCAAGGTGAGCCGGCCGTCGTCGAGCGTGACGCGGTTGTAGGGCGTTTGGATCTCGGCAAAGAGGCTCCAGGAGGGCATTTCCTCGGGACCGGAGGCGAAGCGGAGGAGGAGCCCGCTGCGGAGGTTCAGCCGGTCGACCGCAGCGGCCGACCAGCGGGCGTCGAGCACGGTGACCTGATCGAGCCACCGGTCGCCTTGGGGCTGGAAGCGGAGGTGCTTGCTCACAAACCGCCACTGCGGCTGCAGCTCGTAGACGGCCTCGACGGTTCCGCCGGGAATGCGGAAGCGGTACACGACCTCGCCGTCCGTCTGGTCGATACGATCGAGTTCGAGCTCGCTGCTGTGGATGCTCTGCCCGTCGAGGGCGAGGGTGAAGCGGTCCTCGCCCAGAGGCACGACCTCGCCCAGGGCGCGATCCACGATCGCCGCCATGCCCGCGGTGTCGAACTGCACCGTGAGGTGGTCGTTCTCGAGCAGCGGATGCTCGGCCCGGGCAAGGTGTGGAACCATCAGTGCTGCCGCCGCCAGCAGGAGCGCGGGCAGGGGCAATCGAAGGGAGAGTGCCGGCAGGAGGGGGCGCATCGTTTGCTCCGGTCGTCGAGGTGGACGTTCGTCTTCGTCCCCAGAAGCCAAGGGGAATCACCACCAGCACCGGCAGGTCGAGTTGGCGACCGCGCCGTGGATGGCCGCGCCAACCCCCCCGCCGTTTTGGGACTTCGCCACTATCCTACCTTGCCAGCGGCCCGCGGGCGACGCCGGGACTGCGGTAGGACCGTCCTGGCCTCATCCCATGCTTGAGCCTGAATCAGCCGGTGTCTCTAATGGGAGGTGTCCGTCCGTTTGCCTGCCGCTGGCACCCTTGCTATAAGGGGCGTTGAAGGGAATGCTGCTTCCCCGTCCGGCGCATCGAAAGGGACCACGATGACCACACGATCCGCGATCTTTCTGCCGACCGCTTGCACGATCCTGTCTCTGGCGATGCCGTGCGTCGTGCTCAGCGGGCAGGAGGAGGGCGTCCTGCAGCCGGATCGTGTGGTGCTGGTGGAAGAAACGGTGTGGGCACCGTTCAACTGGGCGTCGTTCGACCAGGACAAGATCGTCAGCTTCGGCGGCTATCAGTACACCGTCTACTGGGGCGCCGACCGCGTGCTCACGGTGGCGAGAAGGGACCGCAAGACCGATGCGGTGCAGACGGTGCGTCTGGAAGACTATCGCCTGGCAGAGGGTCTGCCCGAGGCGCAGCAGCGCAACGGGCACCGCAACACCGTGGTGGGCATCAGTCCCGGAGACGGGCGGTTGCATCTCTCCTGGGACCACCACGTGAACGATCTGAACTATGCCCGCAGCCGCGAAGGCTGGATCACCCATCCACCGGAACGGATCCGCGCCGCCGACTTCGAGCCCCGCCAGGCCCTCGCACCGAATGCGCCCCAGCGGGTGACCTACCCGCGGTTCTTCAACGATCACCGCGAGCGCCTGTACTTCTTCTACCGCAGCGGCGGCAGCGGCAGCGGCAACATCGCCCTCTTCGAGTACGATCACGAGCACGGCCGGTGGGAGATGATCGGCGACCGCCTGTTCGGGCTGGAAGGCGTCTATCCCCCCTGGGACGACAGCACCTCGCGGAACGCCTACATGCACGATATCCTCTTCGACGGCAACGGCCGCTTGCACATCAGTTGGGTCTACCGGGAGGCAGGGCGGTCGTGGGCCAGCAACCACGACCTCCACTATGCCTACAGCGACGACCAGGGGCGGCGCTGGAAGAACAATGCCGACGAGGTGATCGCCGATACGACCCGGGGAGAACGCATCGTCCTGGACAGCCCGGGGATCGTGGTCTGGGAAATCCCGGTCTACTCGTGGCTGATGAACCAGTGCAGCATGGCGCTCGATTCGCAGGGCCGCCCGCACGTGGCCACCTACCACATGGCCGAACCGTTCCGGCCGGAAGACCTGCAACACAATCCGCCCGCCGAAGAGGAACACCGGCTGAACTACTACCATTACTGGAAAGGTTCGAGCGGCCGGTGGCATCGCAGTGCGCCGCTGCCCCTGCCGCGGCCCCGGCGCCGGCCGGTGATCGTCGCCGCGGCCGACGACACGATGATCATCTATTTCGCCACCACCGAAGGCTTCCTGGCGCACGTGGCCCGGGCCGAGGACGCGTGGGAGGACTGGAGGACCATCCGGCTGACGGGGCCCGAGTTCACGGTGAACGACGCCACCAAGCCCGACCGGCGCCTGCTACAGGAGCAGGGGATACTCTCCTTCACGGCCGATCCCAAGGGGCAGGAGCCGGGGCGGGGAGTGGCCATTCTCGAATTCGAACTGGAACGAATCATGGAGGCATGGGAGAAGTGATGCGCTTTATCCTGACATTCTGTATTATGCTCGTTCTCCTCAATGATCACGGGTACCGCGGCTTCAACCGGTTCCTCATGAACCCCTCGGCTTCCCAGGCGGCTCGCGAAGTGGAATGGATGGCCGAGCTACGGCCGCAGCTCGTTCCACTGGTCGTCCAGACGACAGGCGCGCCGGCGGCATCCGCGGGCATCGCACGCGAGGAGGCAATCGCTGCGGCGCGGGCCGATCGGCAGGTGCAGCAACTCCTCCGCGCCGCGGAACCGACCCGCGTGGTCGCGGAATTCTCCGATCGCTACGGCGTCTGGCTGGTCCATTTCTACGCCGGCGACCGCCCGATGGCGTTCGCTTCGGTCAGCCGCGAGGGGGAAGTCGTAGAAGCCGGGCGGCCGAAGACCGACGAATAGGAACGCCGTGGTCGCTCTCGGGAACTTCGTCTCCGATGGGCGACGGCCGGTCTGCCGGATTCTCGGACTTGTCCGGAACAGACAAGCCGGCCCTCGGTGCCGGAGCCGGGGCCACCGCACCATACCGTCTGCGGCGGTGAAGAGTCGCGGAGAGCGATTGCGGCACGCCGCGGCGTCCTGGGCGGCTCACGGTGCGGCGAGTGCCGCAATCGTCTCGTCACCGCGGACCTCCCGACTGGAGCCGATCTCCTCTCTCCGTGGTGCCGACGCCCGATATGCAAACGGCGATCCGGCCAGGTCCGTGGAGGGCCAGGCCGGAGCGATCCGGTAACTGGGAAAACGGTCGAGGCAGGTCAGGAGCCCCAGGGGGCGGCGGCTAAGGCATGAGCTCGGCAGGGCTGTCGTGCGCTTGCGTTGGGCGGTGCCAGAGCGACTGCCAGTAGTCTTCGTCGGTGGCGTAGACGTCGAGGGGGTCGCGGTTGATGTCGAAGTCCGGGGGGAGGATGCCGTAGCGCTGCATCTCGCGGATGTAGATGGGGCTGGGGCGCTCGATGGTGCCGCCGTCCATGATGGCGTAGGTGCCGTTGGCGGCCGCCCCGGAGTCGATCCAGAGGCGGATGAGGTCGCGCTCCTCGGGCGAGACCTGGACGCCGTGGTGGCTGCCGTCGATCCGCGACATGAGCCCGCTGGCCGAGCTGCCGATGGTGCGGGGGGGCCGGTTGCCGTGGGCGTTGCGGCCGTCGGCCACCTCGCCCAGGCGGCTGACCAGGGCCACGTAGGACCGCAGCACGCGGCCGGCGCCGTGCGAGGGCGTGCTGCCGCGGCCCACGTCGAGCCGGAGGTTCCCCTCGGCCTCGTCCGGCCCGTGGCAGGTGATGCAGTGTTTGTCCAGGACGGGCTGCACGTGGCGCCGGAAGTCGACGATCTCGGGCATGCCCGCGATGGGCTCGATGCGGCTGGGCGGGCGGTCCAGGGCCAGGAGCACGTCGCGGCCGGGATTGGGCGGGGCGCTGGTGCGGGGTTCGTGGCAGCCCACGCAACTGGTGGTCTCGCCCGGCTGGAGCGTGAGGAAGCTCTGCATCCGCTTCACGGAGAGGTCGTCCTCGTCCAGGGCCACGAAGAAGAGGCTCCGCAGCGCCGGGACCTCGAAGTGGGCGGAGCCGTCGGCCTCGACGGGCACGGTGCCGAGGATCCGCGTGAGCGTGAAGGTGCCCCAGAGACTGATGCCGTCGAAGCCGGGGCTGTTGTGGAACGGTCCGGGGAGCTGCTCCAGCACCAGCAGGCGCTGGATCTCCCCCTCATCCACCCCCTCCATGTTCCGCCCGTGGGTCACGTCGGAGAGGATCAGCCGGCCCGTCTCCGCCATGGTGTCGGTGCGGCTGGTGATCACCGGCTCGCGCTGGCGGGCGACCACCGGGACCGGCTCGTGCAGCCGCAGCTCCGACGGCTCGTCCCGCAACTGGTGCAGGAGTCGCGTCCGGCCCTGATCGTCCATCAGGTGCAGCTCGCGGCCGCGGGCGACGAGGAAGGTGTCGGACGAGACGGGCCAGGGGTCGCGCCAACGGACCTCGGGGTGGATCCGCCGCGCCGCGGGCTGGTGGTCCGGGCCGCTGCGGGGATCGACGATGGTCATGAACCCTTCGTGCTCGATCAATCCGTGGCCCGGGGAGAAGATGGCCACCACTTTGCGCGTGCCGGGGATCGGCCGCGCGTCGAGCATGGCATAGTCGCCCGGCACGTTGTCGTACGTGACACGGTTCCCGTCGCGGCCGGCGAGCTGATAGTGCCTGCCCATGGGGTGCATGTTGCCGAAGAAGGTCATCACGCCCGTGCCGTCGGGGTTCATCGTCCAGAGGTGGTGGTAGGCGAGCTGGCTGCGGTCGACGTATTCCCAGCGGGTGTAGAGGAGCCTGCCGTCGAAGAGGACGGCGGGGGTGTTCTCCGTCGAGGCGTTGCTGCTTAAGGGGCGGATGTTGCCGCCGTCGGCGTCGCAGCGGTAGAGGATGGCCACCGGGGTACTCCAGCACATCACCCAGCGGTTGCACCGCGACGAGCAGAAGGCGATGCCCCCGTCGGGCAGGTAGGTGGGCTCGATGTCGTCGTAGGGGCCGTCGGTCAACTGCCGCAGGCCGGAGCCGTCGAGCTGGATCTCGTAGAGGTGGTAATGGTCGGTGCCGCCTGGGCGATAGGAGAAGAGGACCTTCTCCGCATCGTAGTGCACCTGGGGATCGCGGAAGCCTCCTTCGGCGTCTTCCATCAGCGCCGTCCGCTCGCCGGTCCGCAGGTTCAGCCGCCAGAGGCCGCCGCCGCCCTGGGCATAGACCTTCTCTTCCGGATCGTAGCTGTAGTAGCCGAAGTTGGCGTAGTAGTGGCCGTCGGGCCCGTAGGCTCGGGTGGCATAGACGACCTCGTCGAGACCGTCGGGCAACCGGGGGGCACCCTCCTCCTCGGCCCGAACGGCAGCGGCCGCCGCGGCCGGAATCAGTGCCACGACGAGGAAGTGCCTGGTGAACGCAAGGATCGAACTCACCCGCCCACGGACGGCTTGCTCTGCCATGCCGGTTCTCCTGAAGATGCCTCTCGATCTGCCGGTCCCTTCGGGGTTCGGTCTCCGTCTCCCCGACAGCGCCCGCCCCGCGACTTCCCTCGGAAGACCCGGCGGTGGTCGCCGCGGGGACAACCGCCGCCACACCCACCAGCCTACCACAAACGTCTCGGCCCGTCCTATCATGATCTCACCGGCCGGTCAAGCTGGGCGCATAATTTGCGTTCGACCTCTCCGATTTCCGGCTCTGCTTCGCGGATGCTGCAGTGGGGACCGATGTCGGGATTCGGCCAGACCATGGGGAAGAAGTTGCCCTGCTCGTCGACGAGGCTGGGGCAGTGCGTGAGCGGGCGCCACTTGAAGTTCGTCCACTCGCTGGTAGGCGTCAGGTGGACGCCCACATCGTAGGCCGGATGGGCGTCGAGCACCTCGACCGCCTCGGTGAACCAGGGACAGGGCACCCTCACCTCCACGGTGCGGGCGACTCCCTCGCTAAAGCTCTTGATACACGCCACGTTGGCGGCATGGCAGGAGCCGATGTCGTCGGCGCGGACGAAGAGGCGGATCTCGTCTTCGATACCCTGTGCCCTGCCCACTGCCGCCGCAGCGACCATGGACCCCAGAGCCGATGCCCGCAGAAACGTGCGACGTTCCACGAAACACCTCCGCATCGTAGATGGTGGACTGCCGAGGGGGCCCCCAAGAGACCGGGGGACGGCGAGTGGCAATCGGCACCTGAGCTGCGAATACTGCCCGAGCGGTATTGTACCGCCGATTGCCGCGGGCCGCGCGCGATGGTAGTCTTCTGGTGCCGGCACGTGCCGGCACGGCCCGTTGCCCGGCGCTGCCGCGGGGCCTGCGGCGAGACGCGCCGCTGGGCCGGGCCTTTCCACGGCCGTTCCGCGCCGGACGTGCCCCGCTCCGGCCGCACCTTGCCGCCGAGCCTCGAGCCGCGAAAGAACCACCGGAAATGCCCATGGCCTTTTGGATGCTGCTCCTCATGCCGATTTCTTTCTCCGCCGATTCCGCGGCCGGCTCCGAGGCGGACCGGCAGTTCGACGAGCTCGCGGCCCGCTACCTGGACGAGTTCCCCGCGCTCTCGCCGGTCGGGGCCACCTCGCTGGGCGACCACCGCTTCGACAGCGCGCTGGACGAGATCAGTGCCGCGGCGCGGCAGCGGAGGCGGGAATTCCGGCTCGAGTACCTGGAAGCACTCGCCGGGATCGACCCGGCGGCACTCTCGCGGGCCAACCAGGTGGATCGCGCGTTGCTGGTCTACGAGCTCGAGGCCGCCCTGTGGCGCCAGGAGACGCTTGAGGAGTGGGCCTGGAACCCGCTGGTCTACACGGGGCTCTGCGGCGGCGCCGTCTACAGTCTCACGGCGCGCGATTTCGCCCCGCTGCCGACCCGGCTGGGGCACGTGGCCGATCGCCTGGAGCAGTTCCCCCGCCTCTATGCGCAGATCCGCGAGACGCTGGTCCCCGAGCGCGTGCCCCAGGTCCACGCCGAAACGGCCGTGCGGCAGAACCGGGGGGTGCTGAGCATCCTGGACCACCTGGTGCGGCCGCATCTGACCGATCTGCCCGCGGCCGAGCGCGAGCGGCTGGCCGCGGCCCTCTCGCTGGCCCAGGCGGAAGTGGAGCGGCATCAGGAGTGGCTGGAGACGGAACTGCTGCCGAATGCCCGCGGCGATTTCCGCCTCGGTGCCGAGCTCTTCGACCAGAAGCTGGCCTTCGCGCTCAAGTCGCCGCTCTCTCGCGCGCAGGTGCGCGAGCGGGCCGAAGCCGAGCTGGTCCGGGTGCGCGAGGAGATGTACGGCGTGGCCCGGGATGTCTACCGGGCGCAATACCCTTACACCGAGTTTCCCGAAGAACCCACCGCCGCGTACAAACAGGCGATCATCCGCGCCGCGCTGGAGGTGGCCTACCGCGACGTGCCGCCCGCGGACGGGCTGGTCCAGGCCGCGGAGGAGTCGCTGGCGCTATGCACCGACTTCGTCCGCGAGCACGACTTGCTCACGCTGCCGCCGGATCCCGTCGAGGTGATCATCATGCCCGAGTTCCAGCGGGGTATCTCGCTGGCCTACTGCGATGCGCCGGGTGCGCTGGCGGTGGGGCAGAAGACGTTCTACGCCATCGCGCCGCTCCCCGAGGACTGGACCGAGCAGCAGATCCACTTCTTCCTGCGCGAGTACAACATCCGCTCCATTCACAACCTGACCATGCACGAGGCGATGCCCGGCCACTTCGTGCAACTGGCCCACTCGAACCGCTACCCCGCCAAGCTCCGCGCCGTCCTCTCCTCGGGCGTATTCATCGAAGGCTGGGCCATCTATTCGGAACGGGTGATGATCGACGCCGGATTCCTCGACCACGATCCCCTAATGCGACTGATCAACCTGAAGTGGTACTTGCGGGGAATCGCCAACGCGATCCTCGACCAGGCGATCCATGCCGAAGGGATGACGCGCGAAGCGGCGATGCGGCTGATGGTGGAAGATACCTTCCAGGAAGAGAGCGAAGCGGCGGCGAAATGGGTGCGGGCCCAGTTGACTTCGGCGCAGCTATCCACCTACTTCGTGGGGACGCAGGAGGTCTTCGACCTCCGCCGGGAAGTGGAGCGGGCCCGGGGCGAAGACTTCGACCTGAAGACCTTCCACGACTGCATCCTCTCCTACGGCTCGCCCCCCACGCAGTACGTGCGGGCGCTGGTGCTGGACGAGGCGATTCCGCCGCTGCCGGCCCCGCTTCCCGCCCGCCGCTAGCCGGCCGGCGCCCCGCCCGGGCGGCGATGCCCGAGGGCCCGGACCCAGCCAGAGTCTCTCGGGGCCCAACGGGTCTCGAAGCTCGCAGCCTGCCTTTCCGCAAGTCCGGTGTGCGCGCTTTCTGTACTGCGGCGGAGACCTCCTGCTACCCGAAGCGGGCGGCGGGTTCCGGGGCGGGTTTGCCCAGGACCGGCGCGACCGGCACCGTAACGCCCGGAGCCTACAGTTCTTTCCAGTCACCGGCAACCGGCGCGGGGAAGAAGCCCTCCTCGTCCGCCCGCACGGGTGCCGGGCTGTCGTAGTCCAGCTCGTCCAGGTAGTCGCAGAACTGGAACTGCGAGTTGACCACTTCGTCCCAGGTGACGATGCGGTTGTGGTGGGCGGCAGCACGCCCCATCAGCGTGGCGTAGTCGGCGTAGACCGCTCGCCTCGCCTGGTTGAAGGGGGTGTCGTTGCGAATGGCGGCGATGAAGTCGATCCACTGGTAGTCCCAGGGGCTGTGAGCGTCGCGGGGGGGCGACCATTCGATGTTGTCGCCGGCGATGCGGTGGTCGTTGAAGATGTGGACTGTGGCCGCATGGATGTCGCCGGAGAACTGCCCGGCCTTCTCGGAGCAATGGACGAACGTGGCGAACTCGTTGTGCCCGTCCTGGGCGCGGCGGAAGCCGCAGAAGGCCTTGCGGCCGTTGGGGAAGGTGAATTCCATGGAGTAGGTATCGGCGTTCTGGCCGCGGTCGGTGCTCCCCAGTTCGCGGCCGCCCATGCCGTGGCAGGTGACCGGCCAGTCGTCCATGAGCCAGCAGCACTCGTCGATCTGGTGGATCAGGTAGTCGGTCATGTGGCCGGACCCGACCCAGAAGAGGTGGAGCCTGCCGAACTGCAGTTGTGCCATGAGGTCGTTGGCCTGGGGCCCCGGATTGCCCATCCAGCTACGGCCGCCGAGGCGGTTGGCGCGCAGGTACTGGATCTCGCCCAAATCGCCGTTGCGGATCCTTTCGATGAGTGCTGCCCGGGCTGGGGAATGGCGGCATTGCAGCCCGGCCGCCATCTTGAGGCCCTTTTCCTCCGATGCTTCGGCGGCACGCAGCAGGCGGTGCAGCCCGCCGGGATCGGGAGCGAAGGGCTTCTCCATGAAGACGTTGATCCCCTTCGCCACGGCGTATTCGACGTGCAGGGGGCGGATGTAGGACCGCGTCGTGCATAGCGCCACGTCGCCGGGGCGCAGCTGATCGATGGCTTCCTTGTAGCCCTGGAAGCCGACGAACCTCCGCGCCTGGGGCACATCGATCTTGTCGCCGAATTCGTTGGACAGCGCCTCATAGGACCGTTCCATGGAGCCTTCGTGCACGTCGGCCAGGGCGTACAGCCGGATCGGCCCCTGGTCCTCGACCCTCAGCGCATTGGCGACGGCGCCGGCACCGCGGGACCCGCAGCCGAGCAGTGCCAGGCGGATGGTGTTGTCCTCGCCGGCGTGCACGGCCGGCACCGCATGGGCCAGCAGCACGGCTCCCGCGGCAGCCGAGCCGCTGCGCTCGAGGAATTGCCGGCGGGTCGTGGTCGAAGGGCGTGGCGACGCGGGCATGGAGGAATCTCCTGCGGTTGGAGGCTGCTGCTGTGGTTGCTGCACCGCTGCGCGTGGGAAGCGGCGGCTGGGCGGAACGCGCGGCGTGCGCCCGGCCCTTTCCCCGGCACCCCCATGCTAATCACCGGCCCTCGCCCGGTCCAGCACGCTGCCGCCCTGCTTTCGACCGCGCCACCTGCGCGCCACGGTGATCTCGATTCCGCCGCTTGCAGCGGGGTGTTACTCTGCGGCGGGAGATCTGCGGCTGGGTGGCACGTCCTTTCAGTAGCCTCTGCTCTGCCGCGGGTTGCTCTTGCGAATTCCGTTGCTTAGAGTGGGGTTCTGCCCTGCGGTGGAGGAGCTGCGCGCAGGCCGGCGCCGTTTCGGGGCCGGCACCCGCAGGGGCGTGGCAACAGGCGGTACCTTCCCACCCGGCTCAGAAGCAGAGGTTCTGCCGGCGGCGACAAACAACACCGCGCCGCATACCAACAGAGGAGCTCGGACATGTCGAGACGCGTCGCGTTCGTGGGATGGATCTTCCTGGCTGCACTGGCCGTTCTAGCGCGGGGGGGGCACCAGCGCGCCCAGGGCAACGAAAGGCCAGCGATGCCTTTTCCGGAGCGGCAGGCGGCGGAAGGATATTTCGCCGAGCGACCGTGGTACGGCGAGTTGGTCGCCGCGCTGGCCACGCGGGCGCCGGCCGCGCGGCAGGTCGCCCATGAACTGGCTGCCAACCACGACGACGACCGCCTCGTGCTCGAGGCCATCGCCGACTGGATCGACCAGGACCTGCCACCCCGGACCGAGCCCCGGCCTGTTGTCTCCACCTCGCAGCGCGACGGGCAGACGTGGCGGTACACCACCGAACAGCCCGCCGACGACTGGTATGCGGAGGCCTTCGACGACGCCGGCTGGCAGGAGGGGCCCGGCGGCTTCGGCACGCGGGGGACGCCCGGAGCGGTAGTCCGCACGCGATGGAGCACGGCCGACATCTGGCTCCGCCGCAGCTTCGATTTGGACTCGGCGGATCTGGACCAGCCGCACCTGGTGATCCACCACGATGAAGACGCCTTGATCTATCTCAATGGCGAAAAGATCGCCGAATTCAGCGGCTTTGTCACCGATTACTTCACGGTGCCCCTTGCCGGCGGAGCCCGCCGCCTCCTCCGCCCGGGCCGCAACACACTGGCCGTGTACTGCCACCAGACCGTCGGCGGGCAGTACATCGACGTGGGGATCGTCGACTTCGCCGAGGGCGCCGCCGGGGTGACGGCGGCCGACGTGGAGCGGGTGCTCGAGGCGATCGAGGCGCACGGCGGCAGCGAGGCTGTGAGCCACCTGCGGGCGCGGTTCGCGGAGCTTGCTGCGGCCCTCCCTGCAACAGCCGAGGCCTGGGCCGAGCTCTACCTGGACGCCGCCGCCGCACGCCGCGCGGCGCGGCTGGCGCCCCACCGCGACATGCTCCGCCGCGTCGTGTTCGCGAAGCACTTCAACATGGGGGCCTCGCACTACGCCTATACCGAAGGCCAGTCCGACGCGCAGCACGAACGCCACTTCCACCCCGGCAGCGCGCTGTGCATCATGGAGCTGGACGGGCTCTTCGCCTCCGTCCGCACGTTGATCGACGACCCTCACGGCGTGGTCCGCAATCCCGACGTCTCCTACGACGGCGCGCGGATCCTCTTCTCCCGGAAGAAGTCCGATCGTGAGGACGACTACCACCTCTACGAGATGGAGGTCGCCACGGGGGAGGTCCGCCAGCTCACCTTCGGCCTGGGCTTTGCCGACTACGAGGGGGTCTACCTTCCCAACGGCGACATCGTCTTCAACTCCACCCGTTGCGTGCAGACGGTCGACTGCTGGTGGACCGAAGTTAGCAACCTCTACACATGCGACGGCGACGGCAATTTCCTCCGCCGCCTCAGCTTCGACCAGGTGCACACGAACTTCCCCACGGTCACCGAGGACGGCCGCGTGCTCTATACCCGCTGGGACTACAACGACCGCGGCCAGCTCTTCCCGCAGCCGCTGTTCCAGATGTTCCCCGACGGCACCGGGCAGACCGAGTTCTACGGCAACAATTCCTGGTTCCCCACCACGATCAAGCATGCCCGCGGCATCCCCGGCACGCAGAAGGTATTGGCGATCGCCACCGGGCACCATTCTTTCCAGGCCGGGAAGCTGTGCATCATCGATCCGGCCCTGGGCCGGCAGGAGAACGCCGGGGTGCAGCTCATCGCCCCCGTGCGGGAGACGCGGGCGGAGCGCATCGACGCCTACGGCCAGGAGGGGGAGCTGTTCCAGTACCCCTATCCCCTCAGTGAGACCGAGTATCTGGTCACGTACGATCCGCGGGGCTGGACCGGCGGCGACCGGGCGCACGAACCGAAGTTCGGCATCTACTTCATGACCATCGACGGCCACCGCGAACTGCTGGTCCGCGACGTCGATCTCTCGTCCAACCAGCCGATCCCGCTGGTGCCGCGCCCCCGGCCCCACCAGCGCCCCAGCACAGTCGACTACCGCCAAGATACCGGGACCTACTACATGCAGGACGTCTACGCCGGCGCAGGGCTTGCCGGCATCAAGCGGGGGACGATCCAGCGGCTGCGGGTGGTGGCCCTGGACTACCGCGCTGCAGGCGTGGGGCAGCTCTTCGGCCGCGGGCCGGGAGGCACGGGCCACCCCAGCACGCCCATCGCCGTGGGCAACGGAAGCTGGGACGTGAAGGTGGTGCTGGGCGAGACCGAGGTCCACGAAGACGGTTCCGCCCTCTTCGAGGTGCCCGCGCGGACCCCCGTCTACTTCCAGGCCCTGGACGCCAAGGGCTACGCCGTGCAGACCATGCGGAGCTGGTCCACCTTGCAGCCGGGGGAGACCTTCTCCTGCGTCGGCTGCCACGACAACAAGAACACCACGCCCCCGGCCCACGGCCGGACCACGCTGGCCATGCTCGCCGGAGCGCAGCCGCTCGAGCCCTTCTACGGGGAGGCGCGCGGCTTCAGCTTCACCGCAGAGATCCAGCCCATCCTCGACCGCCACTGCATCACCTGCCACAACGACCGCTCCATCGTTCTGGCCGAGGATTCCCCGTCGCTCGCTTCCTATGCGGGGGCCGACAACGACGATCTCAGGGCATTCAGCCTGCTCGGCGAGCGGACGCGGGATCCCTATGCGAAGCGGATGTGGAGCGACGCCTACTTGAACCTCACCCGCTCCGATCGCCTCGGCGGCGGTGAGGTCGTGCCGCTGGAGGACCTCTTCCGGCTTCCCTGGAGAGGACCCGATGGCTACGAGCAGACGTCGGCGCGGATCTGGAGCCCCAACCCGCTGGTCAACTGGATCAGCGCCCAATCGGTCCCCACGATGCTCCCCCCCTACTACGCCGGCGCCGCGAACAGCCGGCTGATGCACATGCTGGAGGAGGGGCACCACGGCGTGGAGCTCTCGCGCGAGGAGATGGAAAGAATCGCCTGCTGGATCGACCTTCTGGTGCCCTACTGCGGCGACTACCGCGAGGCGAACGCCTGGTCGGAGGAGGAGGTGCAGAAGTACGACCACTTCCTCGAGAAGCGGCAGCGGATGGAGGCCATCGAGCGCGAGAACATCGCGGCCTTGATCCGTGCCATCGAGTCCGGCCGCCGCCGGTGAGGGCATTCCCCTCCCCACGTTCAGCCGCCTGAAGAGAGCAACGCCCTCGGGGTGTATGGCTTCACGACAGTCGCGTTGGGAAGTCGATACCCGTCACCGTCCGTTCCTCGGAGGCAGGCTCGCAATACGCTGGGCACCGACGTACAATCGAATCGACTCGGCCGTTGCAAGCCCTACGGGGCTCAGGTCGGGCTATCGGACCATCTCCGCGAGCGCGGCCTGCAGGTGCCCGCACTCCCATTTCGACTGGGAAGGTTCATGCCATGAGGATGTCAACGATGAAGAACGGCCTACTTGTCTCCGCGGGGTTGGTGCTGCTGGTTTCCTTGGGCGAACCCGTTCGGGGCGGCGAGCCGGTGCCCGACTTCAGCCAAGTGCCCGGCGTGGTGGTGGCGCATTCGCCGGCTGCCTCCGGCATCTACATCGGCTCGCCGGGCATCGTCGTCCTCCCGGACGGCACCTACCTGGCCAAGCACGACGAGTTCGGTCCGCAGAGCACGGAACACACCAACGCCATCACGCACGTCTACCGGTCGGCGGACCGCGGACAGACCTGGGACCATCTGGCCCGCGTCGAGGACCTCTTCTGGGCCACCATCTTCGCGCACGAAGGGGCCCTCTACTTGATGGGAACGAGCGCCGGCCACCGCCACGGGCACGCCGTGATCCGCCGCTCCACGGACGGGGGGCGCACCTGGACCGCGGCCGCGGACGAGGAGAGCGGCCTCCTCTTCCCCGACATCTCCTACCACACGGCGCCCGTGCCGGTGGTGATCCATGACGGGCGCATCTGGCGGGCCATGGAGGATGAGCAGGGCGGCGGCGGCTGGGGGCATATGTTCCGGGCCTTCATGCTCTCGGCGCCGGTCGATGCCGATCTGCTCCAGGCCTCGAGCTGGACGGCGTCGAATCCGATCCCGCGGGACCCCAGCTACCTGGAGGGGCAGTTCCGCGGCTGGCTGGAGGGGAACGCGGTCGTCGATCCCCAGGGGCGGATCGTGAACATCCTCCGCGTCAACGTCGAGGACCCCAGCCGCATCGCGGGCAAGGCGGCCGTGATCCGCATCAGCGACGACGGCCAGACCGCCTCCTTCGATCCGCAGACCGGCTTCATCGAGTTCCCCGGAGGCGCGAAGAAGTTCACCATTCGCTTCGATCCGCAGTCGCAGGCCTACTGGTCGCTCACCAACCCGGTGATGGGGCACAGCGAGCGGAATGCCGGGCAGGTCCGCAACACCCTGGCCCTGCTGCGGTCCGAGGACCTTGTGACCTGGGAGCTGCGGTGCATCCTCCTGCACCACCCCGACGTGGCCCATCACGCCTTCCAGTATCCCGACTGGGTCTTTGACGGCGACGATATCATCGCCGCCAGCCGCACCGCCTACGACGACGGGCTGGGCGGGGCGCGGAACGCCCACGACGCCAACTTCCTCACCTTCCACCGCTTCGCCGGCTTCCGCGCGCTGACCATTGCCGACTCGGTCGCCGATCCGGAGACCATCGGACCCGGCGAACCGTAGAGGAGCGATGCTTGCCCGTGATTGGGGGAGAGCCGAAGGAGTTCGCCGCTGGGGCCCGGACGGCGAACTCCAGAAAGCTCCGTGCCCTCCTATTCCAGCAACAACGAGCTCCACTTCCCACATTATCACACTCCCTGTCACCAATGAAAAGAGCCCGCATGACGCCCATGAAGGGTTGGGGAAGACGTAGCGACCGAAAGGCTCGCGTCCGCCGCTGTGGCCTATTGGCCGTTGCGGCCCTGCTGGCGGCGGTCTGGCCGTCGGCACCGCCGGCATTCGCGGTAGGGGAGGAGGCGGCCTTTCTGCGCGAGCCGCTGGAGATGAACCACCCGGTCGTCGAGGGGACGATCGGGCTCGCCCGGCTCGACGCCGCGGCGCTCGCCGCGCAGCCTCGGCCGGCCGAGGCCGCCGATCGGTCCCCGCCGGCGGCCCCTGCCGAGGTCGGGCAGTGGGATCGCTTCCAGGCCGGCGTCGTCAACCGCACGGCGTACGCGGATCCCTTCCGCGACGTGACCCTGGAGGTGGTCTACACCCGCCCCGACGGCTCCACCGTGGAGTTCTGGGGCTACTACGACGGCGGCGCGCTGTGGATGTTCCGTTTCATGCCCGACCAGTTGGGCACTTGGAAGTACGAAGCGCGTTTCTCCGACGGCGCGCCCGGGCTGGCGGGGACGTTCGAGTGCGTGGCCTCGGACCTGCCCGGGATGCTCTGCCGCGACGAGACGAATCCCATGTGGTTCGGCTTCCGCGGCGGCAACCACGGCCTCATCCGCGCCTTCCACGTGGGAGACCGCTTCTTCGCCGCCAACTGGCCGAGCGAGGAACGGCAGCGGTTTCTCGACTGGGCCGGCAAGCAGGGCTACAACATGCTCTCCATCGCCAGCCACTATCTCAACCGCGACGCCCCCGACCGCGGTCGGCCGTGGGCGACGCCGGCCCTCTGGCCGCTCGACCCCGCCGAGTACCGCCGCATGGAGGGTGTGCTCGATGACCTCGCCGAGCGGGGGATCATGGTGTTCCCCTTCGCCGGGTTCCACGGGCGGGCCTCGAGCTTCCCCGCCGATCCGGCCGACGCGGAGCGCTTCGTCCGCTACACGCTGGCGCGGATCGGGCCCTACTGGAACATCCTCCTGAACGTGGGCGGACCGGAGCCCCATCTCCGCGGCAGCCCGTACATGACCGGCGAGGAGATCCACAGCCTGGGTCGACTCATCGCCGCCACCGACGTGTTCGATCATCCCCTCTCGGTCCACAACCCCACGGGCGACGACTGGTTTCGGGACGCCGACTGGCTCACCTACGGCACACTGCAAGGCCCGAAGACCGCCGATATTACCCGGCTCAGCGAAGGTCTGCTGAAGAACCACCATCCGGAGAAGCCGCTCCTGGCCCAGGAGACACTCTGGTCGGGCAACGTCTTCCACATGCGAAACCTCGGGAACCGGGACTACAGCGACGACGAACTCCGCCGCAACGCCTGGGTGATCCACATGTCGGCCGCCGCGCTGGTCTTCGCCGACAACGGCGGGGGCAACTCGTCGGCCGGTTTCAGCGGGAGCATGAACCCCGCCGACGCCGAGCAGCACCGGCACGACATCATCAAGGAGGTCTGGGACCTGGCCGAGCAGTTCCCCTTCTACCGCATGAAGCCCCGCCAGGACCTCATCGACAACGGCTTCTGCCTGGCCGAACCGGGCAGGCACTACCTGGTGTTCCTCCCCGCCCCGGGGACGGTCAGCGTCCAGGTCGAAGGAGGACCGTTCACCATCCGATGGATCAATGCCCGCAACGGCGACGACCGCCGCAGCGGCGGCACGACGCGGGACGGCGCCGGCCTCACGTCGCCCGGCGACGGCCAGGAGTGGCTGCTGTGGCTTGTCCGGTAGGCTGATACTCTCCGTTGTCGCGTATCTGATTGCATCGACCTACAAGCGATTCACCAATCCGCTTCCACCGCACACACGTGACCTTTCGGGATCGCTCGGTACTGGTAGCGGACAACCGGTCGTTGCGGTCCCTGAATTGAAGTGAGAACTCCTTGCTCGGATCTACTGGTCCACGAATCACACGGATGGCATGAACCATCCGTTCGAGCAACGATTCCCGGCAAGCCACAGCCAATCGTGCCATTCGTGGTCCGGCTGTCGCTTGCCGCCGGGCGGGTGAGAAGAAGTGGTTTCGCAGAAGATTCAGGAGGGGTCCTCCAGCCACTCAGCTACCGCGAGTGGGAGGTTCTCAGGCTCCGTTTCCGTCTCGACGACGGCCATTGTCGCACCCTCGATGAGGTAGGCCGCATCTTCAGGGTCATCCGCGAGCGGATCCGCCAGATCGAGGCCAAGGCCTTCCGCAAACTCCAATACCCTTGCCGGAGCCGGGAACTGGCCGAGTTTCTCGACTGAGGGTGGCGGTCTTGGGGTGTTGGAGGACGTCAAGGAACGAGGGGCAGCTTGCTGGGCGAAAACGCTCGTGGATTTGCTTGACGGGGCTTGCCCCCATGGTAGGCTGGGGGGCGTGTCGGCAGTCGGTCTGCCGGTGTCGGCTGGGATGTTCGCGGATGGCAGTCCCGAAGGGAGCGTTTTTCGAGAGGCTTGCACCCAGGCCCGGAAGAGCCGATTTGACAGAGGAGGCACCGGCCTTTCTCACTCCCCGTAATGCCGCATGGTGAGAGCAGAGTGATATGACCAAAGCACATTCTCC